>JAKAWP010000005.1 GCA_021816955.1 Thermoplasmata archaeon | reverse complement strand
GTGATCGACGGCCAGCATCACCGTGGTGTCGCTCGCCGCGTGAAAGAGGCGGTGGAAACGGTTCGATAGCCCCCAGTCCATCGGCCCCTCGCGTCGGGCAGCAGCGCGGCGGCACTTAGCGATTTCCCGCCCCCGCCGGGGTCCGCGTCCCCGGCTCCGTCGGCCGCCCGTTGCGGGCGCCTCCGCCGACCGGAGGGATCGGCACCCGACGCTCCTCCTTCACCCGGTTGAGGACGACCTGGGTGTTCGACCGCTCCACGAACGGGTCTTGGAGGGTGTGCTTGACAAACCGGTCGAGGTCGCGCCGGTCGCGGAACCGACCGAGCACGAGCGCGTCGTACTCCCCCGTCACATCGAAGATCGCGTACGCCCGCATGTCGCGCGCGAGACGTTCCTCGACCTCCCGCAGCCGTCCCTTCGAGATCCGGATCCCGATCGTGGCCCACAGGTCGTAGCCGAGCCGCTCGTCATCCAAGACCGGGATGTACCCCCCGATCACGCCCTCCTCCTCCAGCCGTTGGATCCGGGCGCTCACGGTCGTCGGGGAGATCTTGAGCCGCCGCGCGATCTCGCGATGGCTCTGCCGCGCATCACTATTCAGCTCGACGAGGATCGCCCGGTCCGTCGCGTCGATGGTGGTCGATTGTCCCACAAATTACCCATATGGCTGGTCATTCATAGCTCTTTGTCTTAGAAACAGGTCAAACGACCAGAAATATTCGCCGAG
Organism: Thermoplasmata archaeon; assembly: GCA_021816955.1. Lineage (GTDB taxonomy): Archaea > Thermoplasmatota > Thermoplasmata > Lutacidiplasmatales > UBA184 > Lutacidiplasma. Next base: position 48,663 of record JAKAWP010000005.1, on the reverse strand, counting down.
AGTTCTTGTAGGTGGTTGGGTATCCGACCGCGCGATGAGCGCGACGAACGTCGTCCCTTCGGGGGCGGAGCGCGGGTCGGCGACCCGCACGGACGAGGCGGCCGAGGCCGCGTTGAAGACTCTCGCGGACCGGAAGATCCGCTGGGTCGAGCTGTTCTTCACCGACCTGCTCGGCGGGTTCAATCATGTCCACGTCCCGCTCCACACCTTGGACGTCGAATCGTTCCGGTCGGGAGTGCCGAAGCTCGACGGCTCGTCGGTGCGGGGCTTTCGGGAGATCTACGAATCCGACATGCTGCTCCAGCCCGACCCGTCGACGCTCGCCTACATCCCGTGGGAGGGCGACGGACGCCACACGGCCCGGTTCATCTGCAACGTCTTGAACGGGGCGTCCAAGGAGCCGTACGCTCATGACCCCCGCGGGATCGCCCGTCGGACCGTCGACTATCTCACCTCGCTCGGCTACGACCACTCCTATTGGGGCCCCGAGATCGAGTTCTTCGTCTTCGACGCGGTGCGCCTCACGCCGTCGCCGGCCGCCGTCCGGGACGCGTGGGGCGGCGCGGGGTACCTGATCGAAAGCAGCGAAGCGCCCTGGGCGTCGTCCACGGGGGCGTCGCTCGCTCGTTTCAAGGAAGGGTACTACCGGGCCCCCCCGTTCGATACCCTCGCCGCGCTCCGCACCGAGATCGGCAACGTCCTCTCCGACCACTTCAACGTCGTGATGGACGCCCATCACCACGAGGTCGCGACGGCCGCCCAGTCCGAGATCAATATCCATTACGACGAGCTCGTCCCGACCGCCGACCACGTGCAAGACATCCGGTACGTCGTCAAGAACGTCGCGCACCGGCACGGCAAGATGGCGTCGTTCATGCCGAAGCCGATCTACGGCGACAACGGCAGCGGCATGCACACGAACCAATCGCTCTGGCGGGGCGGCGAGAACGTCTTCTACGACCCGCACGACCCGTACGCGGAGATCAGCCAGACGTGCCGCTACTACATCGGCGGGCTCCTCGAGCACGCCCGCGCGCTCTGCGCCGTCACGAACCCGATCACGAACTCCTACCGTCGGCTCGTCCCCGGCTACGAAGCTCCCGTCTTCATCGCTTGGAGCAAGGCGAACCGGTCGGCGAACGTCCGGGTCCCGTTCTACCACCGAGGACGGCCGGCCGCGAAGCGGCTGGAGTACCGGACGCCGGATTCGGCGGCGAACATCTACCTCACCGAGGCGGCCTTGGCGCTCGCCGGCGTCGACGGGATCCGGCGGAAGATCGAGCCGCCCCCGCCCGTCGACCAGGACATCTACAAGCTGACGCCGAGCCGCCGCAAGGAGCTCGGGGTCCGCGAGCTCCCCGGCTCGCTCGGGGAGGCGGTCGACTGCCTCGCCTCTGACCACGACTTCCTGAAGCCGGTCTTTTCGACGTCGGTCTTGGAGACGTACCTCGATCTCAAGCGGGAGGAGCAGCTCCAGCTCAACCTCCGGCCGCACCCGTACGAGTTCTACCGGTACCTCGACGTCTAGAAGAGACGGGCCGCCTTCCCCGGGGACCGGATCGACGGGGCCCGGCCGGGGCCCGATCGGCCGGCGGACGGAGGACGGTAGTGGACCAACTCTGGACGGCGGAAAAGGTCTACACGGGGCGCCGCCGGGTCGAGGCGATCGTCGTCGAGGACGGCCGCGTCGTCGCCGCCGGCTCGGCCCGCTCGGCCCGCCGGGAGAGCCCGACCGGCGCGGAACGTATCCGCCGGCCGGGCCGGCTCGTCGTGCCGGGCTGGATCGACGCGCATCTCCACCTGACCGCGCTCGCGCGCTCGCGCGAGAGCGTGCCGCTCGGCGACCTCTCCTCCCGGGCCGGGGTCACCCGCCGATTGACCGCTTGGGCCGCTGAGCATCCCGACCCCGTGATCGTCGGGGTCGGCGGGTCGATCCCGGCGTTCGGGAGGGGGTCACTGCGGCGCCTCGACCTCGACCGGGCCGTGCGAGACCGACCGGTCGTTCTGATCGACGCGTCGGGCCACCAAGCGATGGCGAACCGAGCGGCCCTCGCCGCGCTCGGGGTCCGGTCGGCCGGTTCGGGGATCCTCGGCGAGCGATCGATGGCTACGGTGTACGACTGGCTCGAGCAGGTCATGCCGATCCGACCGGAACAGTACCGGCGGCTCCTCGCGGAGCTCGCCGCCCGGGGCCTCACGACCGTTGCCTCCGTCCAAGCCTCGGCGCGCGAGCGGGCCGCGCTCCGTCGATCCGAGCCGGGGCGGGATGGCCGTCCGCTCCCTCGCGTTCGCTGCTACGCCCCGATCTCCGAGCTCGCCACGGCCGCTCGCGAGCGGAAGGCCGGGGAAGCGAGCCCGGGCCGAGTTCGCCTCGTGGGGGTGAAGATCTTCGTCGACGGCGCCTTCGGTCCGCGTACGGCTGCGCTGCGCGAGCCGTACGCGGATCGCCCCGATTGGCGAGGGGAGCTCCTCTGGTCGGATCGAGCGCTCGCCGCCGCGATCGACCATGCCCACGGCGCCGGCCTCGCCGTCGCGATGCACGCGATCGGGGATCGGGGCGTCGCGAGCGCGTTGCGCGCGTTGCGCCGGGCGGGCGGACCACCGGCGGGAGTCGCTCCCCCCCGGATCGAGCACGCCGGGCTCGTACCGACCGACCTCGTTCGGCGGTGGCGGTCGGTCCGAGCCGTCGGGGTGGTCCAGCCGGGGTTCCTCGAAACCGACCAGTGGCTCCTCCGCCGGCTCGGCCGATCGCGGATCCGCTGTGCGTATCCGTTCCGCTCGCTGCTCCGCGCAGGGGTGGTGCTCGCCGGTTCGTCCGACGCACCGTATGGGCCGGTCGATCCGTGGCGGGGGATCCGGCTCGCGATGCGCCGTCCCGAGATCGACCGGATCGCGCCGGGCCTGACCGTCCGGGAGGGCGTCTCGTTCGTGGACGCCGTGCGGATGTACACCCACGGCGGGGCGGCGGCACTCGGCGAGCCGACGCTCGGCTCGCTCGAACCGGGGGGTGTAGCCGACCTCCTCGTCTTGGGGGCGGCGTCGGAGTCGGCCGCCGCCCGTCGCCCGGATTCGCCCGTGCTGGAGACGTGGATCGGCGGCGTCCGCTCCGTTCACCACCGCCGGCCGACGGGACGGCAAGCCAGATAACCTTCGTTGCCCCGGCGCCAGTGATGGCGACCGGTCCGACCGTACCGCCGTTCCGATCGTTCTCTCCGACGATGCGCGTTGATGTTCACATCGCCGACTGGAAGGCGGCGCTCGACCCGACGGTCGCCGAGGAGGAGCGGGAGCGCCGGCTGTACGGCTTGGCGTGGGAGGAGTACCAAGCGGGCGACTACGGCTTCGGCCTCTGGTGCTGGCACGAATGCGACCGCCTCGCCAACGCCTTCGGCGGCTCCGTGCGCGAGGTGACCCGGGTGGTCGGGCCCGGCCGGTACTTCGGATTCACCCACCGCGTCGCGGTCGCCGAACGCGTGCCGGTCGATCGGATCTACCGACCCCGCAAGGGCGACATGAGCACCCCCCGGACCGACGCGTTCGTCCTGCCCCACTACCAGGTGCTGTGCGTCTATCTCGCCCAGTCCGAGCGCGACCGCCGGACGAAGGCGCTGCTGACGATCGCCCTCGGCGAGCTCGAAGACCGACGGCGAGCGGACCCGTTCCTGCCGCATTTCGACACGTTCCGGACCTTGTGGGAGCGGTCCCACGGCGGCCGGCCTTCCCCCCCGCCAGCGTCCGCGGGTTCGGCTCCGCCGACGCCCGGTCCGACGACTCCGCCGACCCCGGAGCACCCGCCGCTCCGGCCGCGCGGACCGCCGGCGAACGGTAGATCCCACGAGGACCGCTCCCGATGACGCGCGTCGTGGTGCTCGGAGGCGGAGGGCTCACCGGGCAGGGTACGGTACGAGACCTCGCGAACTCTCCGGAGGTTGACGAGGTCGTTGCCGCGGACCTCGACCCGGAGCTCGCCGCGCGCGCGGCCCGACGCGCGGGCGGATCGAAGGTGCGGGCGGTGACGATCGACGTGCGCGACCGCGCCGCCGTCGTCGAACTGCTCCGGGGCGCCGCCGTCTGCGTGAACGCGGTCCAGTATACGTTCAATCTGGAGGTGATGGAGGCGTGCCTCACCGCTCGGGTCCCGTACCTCGATTTCGGGGGGCTGTTCCACATGACCCGACGTCAGCTCGAACTCGACGGCCGGTTCCGTTCGGCCGGGCTCCTCGCCGTCCCCGGCCTCGGCCAGGTCCCCGGGGTGTCGAACGTGATGGCGGCGGCCGCCACCGCCGACCTCGACCGGGTCGATTCGATCGTGATCCGGGACGGCTGGCGGGACCTGACACCGAACGGACCCGAGATCCTGTTCACCTGGTCGCCGAGCACGTTCCTCGACGAGATGGTCCTTCCCGCTCAGGTCTATGAGAACGGCCGGTACGAAGCCGTTCCCCCGATGAGCGGGGCGGAGGAGTATGAGTTCGAGGCTCCCGTCGGCCGGACCCGCGTCTACCGGACCCTTCATTCCGAGCCGGCCACGCTGCCGGAAAGTCTGCGCCATCTCGGCCTCGCTCACTGCGAGTGGAAGGAAGGCGGGCCCGGCATCGACGTCCTGCGGACGATGGCGCTCTTAGGATTGGCGTCCGAGCAGCCCGTGGACGTCCACGGCCAGCGGGTGGCACCCCGGGCGTTCACGCTCGCCCTTCTCAAAGCGCGGGGGTTGTTGGGGGTCCCCGAAGGGCTCGCCATCGAGGACTGGGAGGTCCTGGACCTCGAGGTCCGCGGCGAGCGGGCCGGTCGACCCGTCACGCGCCACGCCATCGCCCGGTTCCCGCCCCGACCCGATTGGGGTCTCACGGTCACCGAGTACTCGGTCGGGGTCGTCGGGGCGATCGGAGCCGAACTGATCGTGCGCGGGACGATTCAGGGGACGGGCGTTCGGCCGCCCGAATTGTGCGTGCCGGCGGCGCCGTTCCGCGCCGAGCTCAAGCGCCGGGGGATCGAAACGACGATCGTTCCGGACGAGCCGCCGCTCCCCCCGTTCCGTCGACCGGAAAAAGGAGGTCCGACCGCCTGAAACAACATGCCGGCCGGCTGTTTTCGAAGCGAACAAGGCACAAACAGTCTTTTGACCGCATAAATCTACCAAATATCCTCGATAAGTTTAGGTTAACATCGCGGTATCGTTCACTTCGGATTCACCGTCCCCGTTATATACCGCCCCCGGGCTTGGAAGGCCGTCAGAGATGCATTGGTTATGGCGGATCTGGGACCCGCTCCTGTCATCGACCGGTCCACGGAACCGGGGCCGCGCGGCCCCGAGCCGGCCGGCCCCCGTCTGACGGCCGCCGAGGCGACGCCCGCGCCCGCCGCTCCCCTGCCGAAGGACGCCCCGAAGGAGTCCGCCAAGGAGGCCCGCGGCGAGGCGCCTGCGGTCGAGCCCCCGGTCGAAGCCGAGGCGCCCCCGCCGCTTCCGATCCCGATCGCCCGGCTCGTCCCGCGGCTGAAGCGGAGCGCGCGGCTCTTCGAGGAGGGGAAGAAGTACGTTCCGAACTCGTCGAGCTCGCTCATCCGGGTCGCCTCGTACGACCCGTGCCCGCCGTTCATCGCCCGGGGCGAGGGCGCCCGGATCTGGGACGAGGACGGGAACGAGTACCTCGACTTCAACCTGGGCTACGGCTGCCTGATCAACGGCCACGCCCACCCGGCGATGGTCGAAGCGGTGCGGGCCCAAGCGGGGAAGGGGTTCCACTTCGCGGCGCCGACGGCGCTCGAGATCGAGCTCGCCAAGCTGTTCCGCAAGGTCGTGCCGAGCGCCGAGCGCGTCGCGTTCTGCTCGAACGGCTCCGACGCCACGATGAACGCGATCCGGATCGCGCGGGCGGTCACGGGGAAGGACGGGATTCTGAAGTTCGAGGGGCACTACCACGGCCAACACGACTACGCCCTCATCAGCGCGGAGGCGCCACCGGTCGTGGCGGGCTTGGACGAGTACCCGCGGCCGCTACCGAACTCCGCCGGGATCCCGCCCGGCGTCACCGACTACGTCATGGTCGCCCCGTTCAACTCGATCACGGCGGTGGAGCGGATGGTCCGGCGCTACAAGGACCGGCTCGCCGCCGTGATCTTGGAACCGGTGATGGCGAACGCGGGCGTGATCCCGCCCGCGCCGGAGTACTTGAAGCGGCTCGTCGAGATCGCCCACCAGCACGAGCTGCTGGTGATCTTCGACGAGGTCTTCACGGGCTTTCGCGTGGCGCCGGGCGGCGCCCAGCAGCTCTACGGGGTCGAGCCCGACATCTCCTGCTGGGCGAAGGCGCTCGGCGGAGGGGTTCCGATCAGCGCCGTCTCGGGAAAGGCCGAGTACATGGACCTGATCGCCCCCGGGCGGATCAGCTTCGGCGGCACGTACTTCGCGAACAACCTGTCGCTCTCGGGCGCGCTCGCGAACCTGAAGCTGCTCCACGACGGCGGCGAGGCGCTGTACGACCGGTTCCACCGGCTGACCAAGCGGCTCCACGAGGGGATCGAGGCGGCCGCCCGGGACGCCAAAGTGTCGGTCCTCGTCCAGAGCGTCAACGGGATGCTCCAGTTCTTCTTCACCCGACGCAAGAAGATCTCGAACTACCGCGAGTCGCTGCAGATCGACTGGAACCTCTTCCTACGCCACCACCAGCTCCTGCTCGCCCGCGGCGTCTACATCCACCCCGACAACTACGAGCGGATCACGTTCTCGTCGGCCCACACCGAGCGCGACATCGACACGTTCGTCGGCATCCTGACCGAGACGTTCAAGGAGCTCAAGACCCTCCCCCGCGATTACCTCCCGTGATGGCTTTTTAGCCCGCGCAGGCTACGCGGGGCGATGCGCGGTCTCCCCGTCGAGGGACCCGGCGTCCGCTAGGGGGCGAACGTCGCGTGGGCCGGAGCAGTTCCGACCTGGTCTGGTTCATCGCGAAGCGCCTCCTCCTCCTCGTCCCGCTGATCGTCGGCGTCACGGCGATCGCCTTCATCCTGATCCACGTCGCCTACCCGAACCCGTGCATCATCTGGGAAGGGGGGCACGCCAAGCCCGACGCGATCGCGAACTGCGAGCGGGTCTTCGGCCTCGACAAACCGATCGCCGTGCAGTACTTCCTCTACCTCCAGCAGTTCCTGACCGGCAACTGGGGGGTCTCGCCGCAAGGATCGATCCCGGTGCTGCCGGCGATCCTCACGGCGCTCCCGGCGACGATCGAGCTCGTCGCCGCGTCGCTCGTCCTCATCGTGCTGATCGGCATCCCGCTCGGGGTCGTCGCCGCCCAGGCGAGCGGCCGGTGGGCCGACCACCTCGTGCGGATCGTCTACCTCGGCGGCTGGGCGATGCCGACGTATCTCGGGGCGATCCTCGCGGCGATCTTCGTCGCCCCGTTCTTGGGGTTGCCCACGGGCGGGGAGTTCTCAAGCCCTCCGCCGTTCCCGCAGCCGACCCACCTCTCCGTGGTCGACGCGCTCTTGGCCGGCAACCTGCCGTTCGCGTGGGACGCCCTCGTCCACCTGTTCCTGCCGGCGCTGACTCTCGCCGTGCTCAATTTCGGCATCATCACCCGGATGACCCGCAGCTCGATGCTCGAGGTCCTGCCGCTCGACTACATCAAGTCGGCCCGCATGAAAGGGCTCGGCGAGGCGTTCGTCCTGTACCGCCACGCGCTCCGCAACGCCCTGATCTCCACGACGACCGTCCTCGGGATCACGACCGCCGGGTTGCTCAGCGGCACGGTCGTCGTCGAGGAGATCTTCACCTGGCCCGGGATCGGGAATTACGCCTACGCGGCGATCACCGGCTCGAACATCCCGGGGACCGTCGCCGTGGCGAGCGTCTTCGCCATTGGCGCGGTCGTCGCGAACCTGGTCGCCGACATCGTCTACGGGATCCTCGACCCGAAGGTCGAGTGGAGGTGACGGTCGGTGGGAACCCGTCCGGCCGCCGAGTCGCCCCGGCCGGTGGTTCCCCCGACCTCCCGACCCTCGCCGTGGCGCCGCGCCGGCCGGGGCGCGCGCACCGTCTATCGGGTGCTGCGGACGAACCCCCTTTCGCTCGCCGGCTTCATCTTGGTCGTCCTGCTCGCCGTCGCGGCCGTCGTCATCTACGTCGACCCCGGCGTGCTTCCGTACCCGGCGCTCGCGATCTTCACGGGGCCGCCGAAGTCGGCCCCGACCTGGGGGCATCCGTTCGGTACCGATGAGCTCGGCCGCGACATCTTCTCGAACGTCCTCGCCGCGCTTCCGGTCGACCTCGCCATCGGCGTCACGATCTCGGGCGCCGCGCTCCTGATCGGCGGGTCGCTCGGACTCCTCGCCGGCTACTACAACCGGCCCCGGTCCGCCGGCGCCGTCGCGTCGACGGTGATCCTCCGGCTGACCGACCTGTTCCTATCGTTCCCGAGCCTCATCCTCGCCCTCGCGTTCACGGTCGCGCTCGGGCGGGGCGTCGTCCAGGTCGTGGTCGCCGTGCTGATCACCTGGTGGCCGTACTACGTCCGGCTCGTCCGGGGCGAGGTGCTCGCCGTGAAGAACCAGCCGTACATCTACGCCGCCCGGGCCGCCGGGGTCCGGGAAGGGCGGATCGTTCTCCGCCACGTCCTGCGCAACGTCCTCGAGCCGCTCGTCGTCTACTTCACCCTCGACATCGGGACCGTGATCGTGACGTTCTCCACGGTGGCGTTCGTGACGGGCGCACTCCCGTACCCGACCGCGCCGCCCGTCGAGTGGGGCTCGATGATCGCGACGTACTACGACGTCGCGGCGAGCCTGCCGTGGACCGTCGTCTTTCCCGGCCTCGCGATCCTCGTCACCGTCCTCTCCTTCAGCCTGCTCGGGGACGGGCTTCGCGACCTCCTTGACCCCCGCAGCCGCCGCGTGATCGCCCAGACCGGCGCGAGCGTCCCACCGCCGACCGCCGGGCCCGCCCGCGACGACCGTCCCGTCGCGCCGCCCGCCACCGGAGCGCCACCGTGACGGAGCCCGTCCTGACGGTCGACGATCTGAGCGTCGACTACGTCGCCGCCGCGGGAACGTTCCACGCGCTCCAAGGGGTCTCGTTCGCCGTGCTCCCGGGCCAGGTCGTCGGGATTGTCGGCGAGACCGGCTGCGGCAAGAGCACGCTCGCCCACGCGATCCCCGCCCTCCTGCCCCGGCCGCCGGCCCGGATCGTCTCGGGGACGATCACCTACCAGGGGATCGACGTGACGAAGCTCCCCGCGTGGAAGCTCCCGTCGATCCGGGGCACCGGGATCGGCATGATCTTCCAAGAGCCGCTCAATTCGCTCAACCCGTCGTTCCGCATCTACCCCCAGCTCGCGGAGGCGATCCGGATCCGCCGGATCCGCTCGCGCGGCGCCGCCGCGGGACGCGCCGACCCCGGCCCGTTCGACTACTCCCGCGCCGCCCCCTCGCCCGGGGCCGCGGAGAGCCTCGCGCGGCCGCTCGTCCCCCCCGCCCTCGTGGACGGGGCCCGCCGGCCGGCCGGGACGGGGGACCGGCCGCTCCGCGCCGAGGTCCTCGAGGCGTTGCGGCTCGTGCGGATCAACGACCCCGAGACGATCCTGAACCTCTACCCCCACGAGCTCTCCGGCGGGATGCGCCAGCGGATCATGATCGCGCAGGCGCTCGCCGAGCGGCCGGCGCTCCTCATCGCCGACGAGCCGACGAGCGCCCTCGACGTGACGATCCAGGCGCAGGTGCTGACGCTGATGAAGGAGCTGATCGACGAGATCCGCACGTCGATCCTGTTCATCAGCCACGACCTCGGGGTGATCGCAGAGATCGCCGACGTCGTCGGCGTGATGTACGCGGGCCGCCTGGTCGAGTTCGGGCCCGTCGCCGACGTCTTCGAGCGCCCGCGCCATCCGTACACCCGGGCGCTCCTGACCGCGGCCCCCGACCACGCGAAGACGGACGGGCCGCTCACGGCGATCCCCGGCGCCGTCCCGAGCCTCGCCCGGCTCCCGTCGGGCTGCGCGTTCCATCCGCGGTGCGCGCTCGCCCGGGAACGCTGCGCGGTAGGCGCCGCCCCCCCGCTCCAGCCGGCGGGAGCGACCCCGTCCCCGGAGGCGGTCGCCCACGCGAGCGCCTGCTGGTACGCCGACGAGGTGAGCTGACCCGTGGCCGCCTCCGAGCCGTCCGTCCCGCTGGTGGAAACCGTTCACCTTCGGATGTGGTTCCCGCTCCCGCGGTCGCTGCGCGAGCAGCTTCGTCACCGCCCCCGCCGGTCGATCCACGCGGTCGACGACGTCTCCCTCACGATCCGCCGCGGCGAGACGCTCGCGCTCATCGGCGAGAGTGGTTCGGGCAAGACGACGTTCGGCTGGGTGGTGGCCCGGCTCCACGACCCGACCGGCGGGACGTTGCGGTTCGACGGCGAGGACGTCACGCGCCTCTCGGGCGAGTCGCTTCGGCTCTGGCGCCGCCGGGTTCAGATCGTCTTCCAAGACCCGGTCGGTTCCCTCGACCCCCGGCTCAAGGTCTGGCAGATCGTCGGAGAGCCGCTCCGCGCGCAGTTCGGCGAGCGGCCCCCGCTGGTTGGGCCCGCCGGGCGCCGGTTCGTCCGTCGCGTGGTCCGTTCGCGGTCCGTCCTCCGCCCGCTCGGCGAACTCTGGCGAGCCGCCGTCGCGTACATGCGCGAACGGCCCCCGGCACCGCCCGGCGCGCATGCGGCCACCGTCCGGGAGGCGGTGCGCCGCCTCCTCCCCGAGGTCGGCCTCCCCGCCGATTGCCTCGACCAGTACCCGCACGAGTTCTCGGGCGGGGGCCGCCAACGCCTCTCGCTCGCGCGGGCGCTCATCGTCAACCCGTCGCTCGTCGTCCTGGACGAGCCGACGAGCGCGCTCGACGTCTCGGTGCAGGCGCAGGTGCTGAACCGCTTAGTCGAGCTGCAGCGCGAACGGGGGCTCACCTACCTCCTCATCACCCACAACGTCGCGGTGGTGCGCTACATCGCCGACCGGGTCGCCGTCCTCTACCTCGGGCAGCTGATCGAGCTCGGGCCGGCGGCCGAGGTGCTCGCGCACCCGATCCATCCGTACACGAAGGCCCTCCTCGCCGCCGTGCCGGTGCCCGATGTGAAGCGCCGGCACACCCGCTACCGGATCCGGGGGGATGTGCCGTCGCTGATCGACCCGGCGCCCGGCTGCCGGTTCGCCCCGCGTTGCCCGTTCGTGGAGGCGCGCTGCCGCGCGAGCGATCCGCCGCTCGAAGCCGTCCGCGGCTCGGACGAGCGGCGCGTCGCCTGCTGGCGGGCCGCCGAGATCGGGAGCGTGGCGCCGTCGGAGCTCCTCGAGATGGTCCGGGAACCGGCGCGCGCGAGCGCCCCGTGAACCGGGGCCGCCCGGGCGCTCAGCTCGCCCACATCGTGTTGAAGAAGAACGCGTACGGCTCGGCGCTCGCCATCGGGTTCTGGATGATCCCGTGGAGATGGACGCTGTACACTGCCACCGATGTCGGGACGACGAGCCACGCGTTCGTGTAGTTGTAGTACATCATGCTCGTCATCTGGCTGTAGTACTGGGTGAGCAGCGTCGCGTTCGACGTGCCGGCGGCGGTCAGGACGAGGTTGTCCATTGTCGCGTTCGCGTAGCCGCTCATGCATTGGTTGGCGCTGCCGTAGCTGATCGCGTCGTTCTGCGTCCAGTCGTCGGGGCTGATGTAGTCGGAGGTGTAGAACTCCTGTCCGATGTAGAACGGCCCGCCGTTGAGCGAGGTCGCCGTGTTGCAAACCCCTGCGCTGTTGAACGTCTGCTCGGTGTACAGCTGGTCGAGGGAGAGCCCGACGGGCTTGATCGTGATGCCGATCGCCGCAAGGTTCGCCTGCAGGATGCTCGCCGTGTCGGCCCAGTCGTTGCCCGAGTTCTGGTACTCGTAGTTGAAGACAAGGCTCGAGCATTTGCCGTTCGCGCACGGGGAGTTCTGGATCTCCTGCTTCGCCAGCGTCAGGTTGTACTGGTACGGCGGCAGGTTCTGCGGGTTGTAGTACGGGTAGGCCGGCGGCACCGGTCCGACCCACTGGGTCCCGTACCCGCCGAACGCATCCTGGATGATCTGCGGGTAGTTGATCGCGTGGACGATCGCCTCGCGGACGCTGAGGTTGTTGAACGGGAAGACGGACTGGTTCATGTAGATCCACCACGAGCCGCTCGTCGAACCGTAGATCGTGGGAAGGAGCTGGACGACGATGCACGGGTTGCCCTGAAGCTGGTTGATCGTGCTCGGACCGGTGTAGGCGAACGACGCGCTCACCACGGCACCGGTCTTGAGGTCGTTCACGGTGATCGGGATGCTGTTCTGGAAGACGATGGTGACCGACGTGTTGGCGGGGGCGATATCGTTGTTCCACGGCTGCAGCTTTGCGGCCGCGGTCCCCCAGTAGTTCGGCGATGGCGTCAGCGTGTAGCCGCCGCCGGCGATCGGGTTGTAGTTCGACAAGGTGTACGGGCCGGTGCCCAGCGTGTGGCTGTTGAGGTAGGCGTTCTGGAAGCCGGGGCTCACGCCCCCGTTCGCTTGGACGAACGCCGGGTCGACCGCGTAGGAGTTCGGGGCGGAGATCGACGGGAGGAGGTAGGCGTACGGAACGGGTCCGAGATAGCCGAAGCCGAGGTTGAGCTCGATCATCGAGGCGTTGATCACCTGGAACGATTGGTTCGGGGCGGTCATCACGGCGATCTCCGCCGGGGTCGGATTGAAGAAATTCGTCGTGTTCAAGAAGATCGACAGGTTCGTCTCCTCGTTCGCGATCTGCGTTGCGTTGGAGTAGTAGTTGAGGCCGGGGTACCAGAAGTTCTGCGCCAAGATGAACTGCGGGCCCTGATTCATGAGCAGGCTGCGGTAGAAGCTGAACCACTGGACGTAGGCGTTGTACGGGTCGCCGTTCGAGAACTTCACGCCGCTGCGCAGAGTGAAGTTCCAGTGGAACCCATCGGGCGAGATCGTCCAGTTCTTGGCGAGGACCCCGGAGAAGTTGGTGGAACTCGAGCCGTTGTAGTTGACGAGTCCTTGGTAGACCTGTTGGACGGCGGCCCAGCCGGGCGTGGAGAAGGTCGTGTCCGGGTCGAGCGAGTCCGGTATCTCCGCTTGGTCGATTTTCATCGGGTTCGTCGACTGGAGCGGGGTCGTGCAGGTCGCGCTGGACGACGCCGGCGCCCGATTGAGGTACAGACCGACCCCGGCGGCCACGATCACGACCACAATGGCGATGGCGATGATGTTCCGGATCTTCGGGTCCACCGGATCACCCGACCGAAGCGAAACCCCATAGTCTCCGAGCCTGATATAACCTGCGGAGCCCCCCCGTTCGGGTCGGGCCCGACAACACTTTGACCGTCAAAGCCGTACCCCCACGAGGTTGGCGATGGTCGCGAAGATGCTCATCGGCGGCGAGTGGACGGCCGCGGCCAGCGGGGCAACGATCGACGTCGTGAGCCCGTTCGACGGTCGGTTGGTCGATCAAGTTCCCCGGGGGGGCCGGGACGACGTGCGGCGGGCGGTCGACGCCGCCCGGGAGGCGTTCGATACGGGCAGCTGGCCCCGTCTTCCCCCGCGGGCGCGGGCCGAAGTCTTCCTGAAAGCCGCGAACCTTCTCACGCAGCGGTTGCCCGCGCTCGCCGAACTGGAGAGTCGCAACCAAGGCAAGACGATCAAGCAGGCCGCCGACGCCGACCTCCCGTTCAGCATCGACAACCTCGTCTTCTACGCGGGCGCGGGTCGCACGCTCGACGCCCGGAGCCCGAACGAGTTCACCGGCGACGGCACGACGATCTTCCGTCGCGAGCCGGTCGGCGTCGTCGCCGCGATCACCCCGTGGAACTACCCGATCATGATGGCGGTCTGGAAGATCGCCCCGGCGCTCGTGGTCGGCAACACCGTCGTGCTGAAGCCCGCGAGCTGGACCCCGCTCACGTCCCTCGAGCTCGCGCGCGCCTTCGAAGCGGCCGGTCTTCCGAAGGGAGCGCTCAACGTCGTCACGGGCCCGGGCGACGAGGTCGGCGACGAGCTCTGCCGCCACCCGGGCGTCGACATGGTCGCGCTCACCGGCGACACGGCGACCGGCCGGCGTGTGATGGCGGCCGCGAGCGGCACCGTGAAGCGGGTGCAGCTCGAGCTCGGCGGCAAAGCGCCGTTCATCGTCTTTGACGACGCCGACCTCGCGGCCGCCGTCGAGGGAGCGATCGTCGGCGGCTTCGTGAACGGCGGACAAGACTGCACCGCCGCCACCCGGCTCATCGTCCATCGGAGCGTGCGAGAGCGGTTCCTCGCGCACCTCGTGGAGAAGGTCCGCTCGATCCGGCTCGGCGACCCGCTCGCGCGGTCGACGGACTTGGGGCCTCTCGTGCACCCGTCGCATCGGGCCCGGGTCGTCGAATTCATCGAGCGGGGCCGCTCCGAGGGGGCTCGAATCGCCGTCGGGGGAACCGACCCTCCGCCGGAGCTCTCCCGAGGGGCGTTCGTCGTCCCGACGGTCTTCGACGGCGTCGCTCCCGACATGACGATCGCGAAGAAGGAGATCTTCGGGCCGGTCGTCGACGTCCTCGAGTTCGCAACGTTCGACGAGGCGATGGAGATCGCGAACGGTGTCGACTACGGCCTCGCGGCGAGCGTCTGGACGACCAACGTCCGCACGGCTCTCCGGGCGGCGCACGCGCTCCGGTTCGGGGACGTCTGGATCAACGACCACCTCCCCCTTGGCTCGGAGACCCCCCACGGTGGGTTCAAGCAGTCCGGCTTCGGCAAGGACCTCGGCACGGACTCGCTGCTCGACTACACGGTGACGAAGAACATCTATGTCGACCTGACGGGCCAGTCGCGCAAGAGCTGGCACTACACCGTCTACGGCGACCCCGCGTGAGCGGCGGCGGGAACGAGGCGATGGCCGACCGGGTCGACGCGCCGTCCCGGCGCGAGCTCTTCATTGCGGGCCGGGAGCGCCCGCCGAGCGGGGGCGCCTACGCTCCGATCACCGACCCGTCGACGCTCGAGCCGCTCGGCGAGGTCGCCGTCGCGACGGCCGACGACGCCCGGGCGGCCGTCGAAGCGGCGGCGGCCGTAGAGGAGCGATGGGGGTCGACGCCCGGCCACGAACGGGCCCGCTTGCTTCGGACGGTCGCCGACCGGCTCGCCCAGGACCGCGCGTCCCTCGCCCGCACGATCGCCCGGGAAGTCGGCAAGCCGATCCGCGACGCCCGCGGGGAGGTCGACCGCGCGGTGGGCGTCTTTCGGTTCGCCGCGGAGGAGATCCGCCACCTCACGGGGGAATCGTTCCCCGCCGATGCGTTCGAGCGGCCGGCCGGCAACGAGCACCGGTTTCTGTTCACGGTCCGCGACCCGATCGGGGTCGTCGTCGCGATTGGCCCGTTCAACTTCCCGCTGAACCTCCTCGCGCACAAGGTGGCCCCCGCGCTCGCGGCGGGGAATCCGGTCGTCGTCAAGCCGACGAGCGCGGCGCCGCTCACCGCCTACCGGCTCGCCGACCACCTCGCCGCGGCGGGGTTTCCGGCCGGGACGGTCAACGTGGTGAGCGGGCCGGGCGGCGCCGTCGGCGACGCGCTCGTCGAGCACCCGTCGACGCGCCTCGTCACGTTCACCGGCTCGACGGACGTCGGCCGCCACATCGCGGAGCGGGCGGCACGGCACGCGCACCGGGTGATCCTCGAGATGGGCGGGCTCGACCCGTTCGTCGTGCTCGACGACGCGTCCGTCGAACCGACGGCGGCGGCGGCCGCGCTCGGAGCGTTCAGCTACTCCGGCCAGGTCTGCACGGCGTCGAAGCGCCTCCTCGTCCAGGACGGGATCGCTGATCGATTCGCTCGCGCGCTCGCGGAGCGCGCCGGACGGCTGACGGTCGGCCCCGCGCTCGACGAATCGACGGACGTGGGGCCGCTCATCGACGGACGGGCGGTCGAACGGATCGACGCGATGGTCCGCGAGGCGCGCGCCCGCTCGGCCGAGCTGTTGGTCGGCGGTGATCGCCCGTCGGGCCGTCGGACGGGCCACTTCTACCTCCCGACGGTCCTCGACCGGGTCGATCCGGCGTCGACGGTCGTTCGGGAGGAGCCGTTCGGCCCGATCGCCCCGATCGTCCGGTTCCGCGACGAAGACGAAGCGGCGGCGATCGCGAACGGGACGCCCTACGGACTCCAAGCGGCCGTGTACACCCGGGACCTCTCGCGCGCGTTCCGGTTCGCGAAGCGGCTGAGGGCGGGGGGCGTGCACATCAACGACCCGACGACCTTGCGCTGGGACGCGCTCCCGTTCGGGGGGATCAAGGCGAGCGGCGTCGGCCGCGAGGGCCTTCGCTACGCGATGGAGGAGATGACCGAAGTGAAGCTGATCAGCGTCAACTACGCGACGTGAGCGGTCGGCGGCCGTTTCCGGCCGTCAGTCAGCCCCGGACGGGAGGATCGGTGAGGGTCGTCCTCCGGCTCCCACGGGGGCCGTCCGGGGGGCGAGCGACCGGGGCGCCGGCGGCGCGGGCGCCGGGACGGTTCGTTCGGGCGCGGGGTCGATCTCGTCGAGCGCCGCTTCGAACGCGGCGAGGCCGCGCTCGAGCAGCTCGTCTTCGATGACGAGCGGGGCCATGAACCGCAGCACCTGGTCGAACGCCCCGGCCGTGTGCATCAGGACGCCCCGCTGTAGGAGCGCCCGACGCATCGCCTTCGCCCCGTCGCCCCACGGGGTCCGCCGGGTCGGCGAGTCGACGAACTCGATCCCGATCATGAAGCCGCGCCCCCGGACATCCCCGATCGACGGATGGTCGGCCTGGAACGAGCGGAATCGGTCAATCAACCGATCGCCGCGCCGAGCGGTCCGGGCGATGAGGTCGGTCGTCTTGAGCTCGCGCAGGACTTCGACGCCGACAGCGAGTCCGAGCGGGTTCCCCCGGTACGTCCCGAGGTGAAAGCCGCGGGGAAGCTCCTTCACGAGGTCGGCCCGGTACGCCACGAGGCTGAGGGGGATCCCGCCCCCGATCGACTTCGCAATGCAGACGATGTCGGGGGTGACCTTCGCGTGGTCGACCGCCCAGAACTTGCCGGTCCGGCCGAGGCCGCTCTGTACCTCGTCGGCGATCAACAATAGACCGTGGCGGTCGCAGAACGCCCGCAGCTCGGGAAGAAAGTCGTCGGGCGGGACGACGTAGCCTCCTTCCCCTTGGATCGGCTCGACGACGACGGCCGCGAGGTCGTCGACCCCCGAAGCCGGGTCGCGGACGAGATGCTCGAGGTAGCGGATCGTCCCGGCCGATCCCTCGTCGGCGCCGAGGACGGATCGGTAGGGGTCCGGGAACGGGACCCGCACGACCCGGCCCCCGACGAAGGCGCTCGTCGCCCGGTACCGACGCCCCGCCGTCAGGTTGACCGCGCCACCGTGGACCCCGTGGTACGCGCCCGAGAACGCGACGACACCCGCGCGCCCCGTCGCGTACTCGGCCAAGCTCACCGCCGTCTCGACCGCGTCCGCGCCCGTGACGGTGAAGAGGACCTTCGCGCGGCCGGCGAGGCCGCCCGGTAGCACGGGGATGAGCTCCTCGAGGAACCGGATCCTCGCCTCGGTCGGAAGTTCGAGCGCATGCCAGACCCGCTCGGACTGCGCGCGGAGCGCTGCCTCGAGGCGGGGGTGGCGGTGGCCCAGGTTGAGAACGCTGATCCCGGCGACCCAGTCGATGAACCGGTTGCCGTCGACATCTTCGATCGTCGATCCGCGCCCTTCGGCGACCGCGATCGGAAAGTACCCGGGGTAGGCGACGGCGTCGGTCTCGAGCTCCGCTTGTCGGGCGAGGAGCGCCCGGGAGCGCGGACCAGGCGGCGGATGGACGATCTTGGGAGCGTCCGGGAAACTCCGCCAGCCGTCGGCCGCCACGACCCCGCCTCCGCCATGACGAGGGCCTCGGCCCATATGACGGTAGGGGTCCGGCCGTCCCCCTCGATCCTCGGACGGAACCCGTTATGGCCTTGGGGCCGGTCGGTCGGGTGTGCCCCCGGCCGATCCCGCCGCGATCGACGTCCACGTCCACCTCACGCGCTACTGGCGCGACCTGGAACGGACCGCGTACCGCACTCCGATCGACTACACCGTCCGCGGTCTCCTCGCGGAGATGGACGACGCCGGAATCTCGGACGCGCTCGCGATCCCGGTCCATCACGTCCCATCCGCGGCCGCGGGGATCGAGGAGGAGACCGAGCTCGTGCGGGCGAGCGGCGGCCGCCTCCATGCCGTGGCGACGGTCGACCCGACGCAGGGCGCCTATGCCGTCGAAGAGGCGGTCGCGGCCTGGGACGCCGTCGCCGACCTCGCGGCGATCAAGCTGTTCCCGGGCTACCAGGCGTTCTACCCGAGCGACCCGCGGCTCGCGCCGGTCTACGCGCTCGCGCGGCGGCGGAAGATCCCCGTGCTGATCCATCAGGGCGACACGCTCGAGCCGCGGGGCCTCCTCAAATTCGCCCGCCCGCTCGCCGTCGACGAGGTCGCCGTCGAGCACCCCGACGTCGCGATCGTGCTCTGCCACTTCGGCAACCCGTGGATCGAGGAGGCGGCCGAGATCGTCTACAAGAACGCGAACGTCTACGCCGACACTTCGGGGTTGTTCGGACCGCCGTCGGCGCCGCTGTACCCCCGGCTCCTGAAGAGCCTCGGACGGCGGATCACCGAGGCGATCGAATCGATCGGCCACGCCGACCGGATCCTCTACGGCTCCGACTGGCCGCTCGGCAGCCTGCGCGCCGCGGTCGATTTCGTCCGGTCGCTCGACCTTTCCGAGGCGGACCGGCGGGCGATCCTCGGCGCCAACGCTCGGCGGCTCTTCGGCTGGCCGGCGCGCTCGGGCGAACGCAACACGCCTTAAACGGCCGGCGCCTCCATCTATCCGTGGACGAAGCGGCGGCCCGCGCGACGGTCCAGGCGACGAACTATGTGACGTGGCGGCGCCAAGGGGGCTGGTCGCCGCTGGTCGTCGTCCGCGCGAACGGCTCGACGTTCTACGACGCGGCGGGCCGCGCCTACCTCGACTTCTCGAGCCAGCTCATGGCGACGAACCTCGGCCACGGCAACGAAAAGGTCCAGGCGGCGATCGCCGAGCAGGCGCGCACCCTTCCGTACGCGGCCCCTGGCTTCGCCACGTTCGCCCGGGCCCGCTTGAGCGAGGCGTTGCGCGAGGTCGTGCCCCCCGGGGTCGACCGGTTCTTCTTCAGCACGTCGGGGACCGAGGCGAACGAGGCCGCCCTCAAGATCGCCCGGGTCGTGACCGGCCGCCGGCAGATCGTCGCGCGCCGCCGGTCGTACCACGGCAGCACGGCGGCCTCGATCAGCGTCACCGGCGACTTCCGCCGGCGGGCGAGCGCCGGGCTCCACGAAGTTCCCGGGACCGTCTTTGCCCCGGATTGCTACTGCTACCGGTGCCCGTTCGGACTCTCGTACCCGAGCTGCGGCGTCGCCTGCGCCGAGTACGTCGACGACCTCCTCACCACGGCCGGCGATGTGGCCGCCATGATCGTCGAGCCCGTCGTCGGCACGAACGGGGTGATCGTCCCGGTGCCCGAGTACCTCCCGCGCCTGCGGGCGATCACCCGGCGCCATGACGTCCTATTGATCGCGGACGAGGTGATGAGCGGCTGGGGCCGCGTCGGCGAGTGGTTCGCCGTCCAGCACTGGCAGGTCGTGCCGGACCTTTTGACGACGGCGAAGGGGATCACCGGCGCCTACGTCCCGCTCGGGCTCACGGCGACGACCGCGGCGATCCACGACGCGTTCCGCGACCGCTACTTCCCGCACGGGCACACCTACGAGGCGCACCCGCTCACCTTGGCCCCGGCGGTCGCCGCGATCGAAGAGTACCGTCGGCTCGACCTGCTCGCGCGGTCGCGCCGGGAGGGCGAGTACCTGCTGG
The DNA here is from genome assembly GCA_021816955.1 of Thermoplasmata archaeon. GTDB lineage: Archaea > Thermoplasmatota > Thermoplasmata > Lutacidiplasmatales > UBA184 > Lutacidiplasma. The sequence continues at coordinate 28,766 of JAKAWP010000005.1, read as the reverse complement.
CGCGGCTTCGCGAGATCGCCGCGCGCCACCCGTCGGTCGGGGACGTGCGGGGGCTCGGCCTCTTCGCCGCCGTCGAACTCGTGAAGAACCGTCGTACGAAGGCACCGTTCAACACCGAGGACGACAAACTCGCCGGACGACCGCTCGTCGCGGACGCGGTCGCCCAGGCGATGCTGAAGGACGGCGTCTACTGCGTGAGCTGGGTGTCGCACCTGATCCTCGCGCCCCCGCTCATCATCGAGCGGGCCGAGCTCGACCGGGGGTTGGACGTGCTCGACCGGGCCCTCGCAGTGGCGGACGCGGCCGTGGCGCCGTAGGCCGCGGTGACGCCCGTCGGGGACGGTCAGAACCAGCGGCTGACGACGACCTTCGGGTGCGTGTAGAACTCGATCGCGTCCCGTCCGGAGGCGTGGAGGTCGCCGTAGAACGATCGTTTCCAGCCGGCGAACGGGAAGTACGCCGCGGGCGCCGGGACGGAGATGTTGATCCCGAGCATGCCGGCCTCGATCCGACGCCGAAACTCCCGGGCCGCCCGGCCGCTGGCCGTGAAGATCGACGCGGCGTTGCCGTAGCGCGAGCGGTTCGCGACGTCAATCGCCTCATCGAGCGACCGCACGCGGACGATCGAGAGGACCGGGCCGAAGATCTCCTCTTGGGCGACGGCCATCTCCGGCCGGACCCCGTCGAGAACGGTCGGCTCGACGAAGAAGCCGCCCGCATCCGCCGGGATCGGCCCCCGCGCGACGATCCGGGCTCCCTCGGCGACCCCTCGATCGATCCAGTCGAGGACCCGCCGCCGGTGCTCCTCGCGGATCACCGGCGCGACCGCGAACCGTTCGAGCGCCTCCGCGAGCCGGCGCACGAGCTCGTCCCCGACCGGCTCGACCGCGACGACGACGCTCGCCGCGAGGCAGCGCTCGCCGGCTTGGCCGAAGGCGCTCTGGATCACGGCAGGCACCGTGCGCTCGAGGTCCGCGTCCGCTAGGACGATCAGGTGGTTCTTCGCGCCCGCGAGCGCCTGCACGCGCTTGCCGTGCGCGGCGGCGGTCCGATAGACCGTTTCGGCGGTCGGCGCCGATCCGACGAACGATACGGCGTCGATCCCCGGGTGGGCGAGGAGCGCCTCCACCGTTTCGCGTCCGCCGTGGACGAGGTTGAACGCCCCGGCCGGGACTCCCGCTTCGACAGCGAGCCGGGCCAGCCGGTCCGCGGAGAGCGGGACCCGTTCGCTCGGCTTGAGGATGAACGCGTTGCCGCAGACGAGGGCGAGCGGCGCCATCCACAACGGGATCATCACCGGGAAGTTGAACGGGGTGATGCCGACCACGACCCCGACCGGTTGGCGCACGACGGTCGTGTCGACGCCGCGGCCGACCTGTTCGAGAAACGACCCTTGGAGCGTCGTCGGGGCGTGCGCGGCGAACTCCGTCGCTTCGATCCCCCGGGCGACCGACGCGCGGGCCTCGTCGAGCGATTTCCCGTTCTCCCGGACGACGAGTTCGGCGAGCGCCTCGGCGTCGCGCTCCAACAGGCGGGCCCACCGCAGGATGAGCCGGGCCCGCTCGGGGACGGGGACGTCGCGCCACTTCCCGAACGCCTGACGGGCCGCCTGGACGGCCCGGTCGACCTCGGACGGCGGGGAGAGCGGAACCCGGCCGATCGACCGGCCCGATCGGGGATCGGGGACGTCGAGGGTCACTGCATCAGGGAGATCGACCCACTCGCCGCCGATCAGGTTCGCGAGCGGGGCCGGCTCGCTCATCGAGCCGGCCGGGCCGTCGGAAGCTTTGAGATTCTCGGCCGGGGCCTCCGTCGTTGATCGCCGAATACGCGGGGTAGGCGTTTTGAACCTCTCCGCCTCTGCAGGAATCGCTCCGGTCGAGCCGGGCGAGGGAGATGGGAGTCTGGACGCCGCCACCCAAGCGACCTACGACGCCTACCGCCGGCGCACGCCGACCTCCCAGCGCCTCTGGGAGTCGGCGCGGCGTACGAGCCCCCTCGGGGTCCACTCGAACTACCGGTTTCTAGAGCCGTATCCGTTCTACGTCCACCGGGCCGAAGGGGTCCATCTCTGGGACGCCGACGGCAATCGGTACCTCGACTTCAACATGGCGTTCGGCTCGCTCCAGTCCGGCCACGCCCATCCGAAGCTCGTCGCGGCGCTCGAACGCCAGATCCGGGACGGAACGATCTACGGCTACGAATGGGAACGGACGCCCGAAGTCGCCCAGCGGATCTGCGATCGGTTCGGGATGGCGAGCGTGCGGTTCAGCACGACCGGGCTTGAAGCGACGCATCACGCCGTGCGGTTCGCCCGCGCGTTCACTCGCCGCACGTACGTGCTCAAGTTCGAGGGGTGCTACCACGGCTCGCACGATACGCTATTGGTCGGAGTGAAGCCTCGGGCCGAGGTCGCGGGCGCTCCCGACCGCCCGAATTCGGCGCCCGCCTCCCCCGGGCTCGTCCCCGCGCTCACCGAACGGACGCTCGTCGCGCCGTTCAACGACCTCGAGGCGACGACGCGAATCGTCCGCGAGCACGCCGACGACCTCGCCGCGATCATTGCCGAGCCGATCCCGATGAACATGGGGTTCATCGTTCCGGACCCGGAGTTCTTCCCCGGGTTGCGGGAGCTCTGCGACGAGGTCGGGGCGCTCCTCATCTTGGACGAGATCAAGACCGGCGCCAAGTACCCGAAGGGCGGTGCGGGCCGGCTCGGCGTCCGCCCGGACCTCATGACGCTCGGCAAGTCGATCGCCTGCGGCATTCCGCTCTCGGCGATCGCCGCGGCGCCCCGGATCCTGGACGAGGTCGGCCCCCGGAAGGTCGCCCACGCGGGGACGTACAACTCGAACCCGCTCGCCCTGACCGCCTGCCTCGCCTCGCTCGACCACATCCTCACCGACGAGGCGCTCGCCCGCTCGGCCCGCCTCAACGACCGGCTCGCTCGCGGCTACGCGGAAGTGCTCCGGGACGCGCACGTGACGGCCCACGTCTGCCACGACGGCCCGTCGGGAACGGTCTACTTCTCCGACCATCCCGTCCGCAACTGGCGGGATTTCCTCACCGTCGACGGCGAGCGGTCGATGCGCTACTACTACCTCTCGCTCAACCGCGGCTTGATTCCGTCCGGGACCGGGCCGGACGAGCAGTGGACGCTGTCGGTCCAGCATACGGAACAGGACGTCGATCGCCACCTCGAAATCTTGGCCGAGATCGCTCCCGCCCTCGCCGGCCGCCTCGAGGTCGGGGAGATCGAAGAGTCGGTGTAGCCGCGCGCCTGAGCGGACGAGACCAGGCAACGATCGACCGTGCGCGAGATCCCGACCCGCTACCTGCTCGAGTTCGGCTACGACGGAACGGGGTTCGTCGGCTGGGCGCGCCAGCCCGGCCGTCGCACCGTGGAAGGCGTGATCCGAGACGGGGTCCGTCGGCTCGGGATCGCGCCGTCGGCGGACGACGCCCGTCTCGAAGTCGCGAGCCGGACCGATGCCGGGGTGAGCGCCCGCGCAAACGCGCTCGCGCTCTCGAGCCACCTTGAGGAGGCGGCCGTCTTGCGGGCGATGAACGGAATCGCTCCGGATCTGTTGTTCCGCGCGATCGCGGCCGTTCCCGACTCGTTCCGGGTCCGCCGCGCCCGCCGCCGGACGTACCGCTACTTCCTACCCGGACCCCGGGCGCGCGCCGCCCGGCTCGCGCCCGTCGCCCGCGCGCTCGGCGACCGCGTCGACGTCCGTTCGTTCGGCCGCGGAATCCCGCTCGATCACCCACTCTTCCGCCCGATCGAACCGATCCGCCTTCGGCCGGGCGTCGGCGGGGTCTGGATCGAGGTGAGCGCCCCGTCGTTTGTCTGGGGGATGGTCCGGAAGATCGTAGCGGCGATGTTGGCCGTCGAAGCCGGGCGCCTCTCCCTCGAGGCGATCGGCGCGGCCGCCCGCGGCGAGCGGGTGCTCTCCCTCCCGCTCGCCCCGGCCGACGGCTTGATCCTCTGGCGGGTCGAGCACGACGTGCGATTTTCGCTCCGGACGGCCGGGCTTCTCCGTCGCCAGAGCGCCTATCGGGAGGACGCCCTGCGCGGAGCGACGAACCGCCAGCGGCTCGTTCCGCTCGTCTTCGCGCTTTCCGGGAGCAAACGTCTTGACCGCGGGGCGCCCGGACCACCCGGCGGCTGACGATGCCCGACGCTCCTTCCTCCGAGGCGCCGACCGAACGGCTCGCGACGTTCGGAGGCGGTTGCTTCTGGTGCGTGGAGGCAGTCTATCGCCTCCTGAACGGCGTGCGCCGGGTCGATCCGGGCTATGCGGGTGGGACGGTCCCTCACCCGACGTACGAAGCCGTCTGCACGGGTCGGACCGGCCATGCCGAAGTCGTCCAGATCGCCTACGACCCTCGGATCGTGAGCTACCGGGACCTCGTCCGTATCTTCTTCACCGTGCACGACCCGACGACGGTGAACCGCCAAGGGAACGACGTCGGGCCGCAGTACCGTTCGGTCATCTTCGTCCGGGACTCCGACGAGGAGCGGACGGTGCGAGAGGTGATCTCCGAGGTGACGAACGAGCGGCTGTACTCGCGGCCGATCGTGACCGAAGTCGTGCCGTTCACGGCGTTCTATCCGGCCGAAGAGTACCACCGCGAGTACTTCGAGCGGCATCCGGAGCAGGCGTACTGTCAGTTCGTCATCGCGCCGAAGGTGGCGAAGTTCCGTCGGCAGTACGCGGATCGTCTTCGGCGCCCGTGAGGAAGGCTTGGCCGGCGCGCCGGACGGCGGCGACGCGAACGCTCAAGAAGCCGGCTCCGTGTACGGCGGTCCGTCGGGGGAACCGGTCGTGATCGCTGCGTCGCCCGTTCCGATCGCGCTCGTCCAGCTGGCGGTCGGCCCGTCCCCGCCCGAGAACGTCGCTACGGCCGTCGCGCGCATCCGCGACGCGGCGTCCCATGGCGCCCGGATCGTCGTGCTGCCCGAGCTGTTCGCCTCGCAGTACTTCTGCCAGGAAGAGAACCCGGCGTACTTCGACCTCGCCGAGCCGCTCGATGGCCCGACCGGCCGGGCGCTCGCCGCCGCGGCCCGGGCGAGCCGGGCGGCCGTGGTCGGGTCCCTGTTCGAGCGGCGAGCCCCGGGCGTCTATCACAACACCCTGGTCGTCTACGCCTCCGACGGCTCGCTCGCCGGCGTCTACCGCAAGATGCACATCCCGGACGACCCCCGCTACTACGAGAAGTTCTACTTCACCCCCGGCGACCTCGGCTTTGTGGCGGTGCGTCTTTCCGCGCTCACCCTCGGCCCGCTCGTCTGCTGGGACCAGTGGTATCCCGAAGCCGCCCGCCTCACCGCGCTGCGCGGCGCCGAGCTCCTCGTCTATCCGTCCGCGATCGGCTGGCACCCGGACGAGAAGGCCGAGCACGGCGCTGCGCAGTACGACGCGTGGGTGACGATGCATCGGGCCCACGCGATCGCGAACGGGGTCTACGTCGCCGCCGTGAATCGGGTCGGGCTCGAGCACGCCGAGGTCGTTGTCGGGGGGTCGGCCGCCGCCCCGCTCCGCGCCGACGGGCCGGGCCTCGAGTTCTGGGGCGGCTCGTTCGTCGCCGACCCGTTCGGCCGCATGGTGGCGCGCGCCTCGCACGAGCGCCCTGAGATCGTGTACGCCACGATCGACCCGTCGCTCGTCGAGACGACCCGGCGGCACTGGCCGTTTCTGCGCGACCGTCGCGTCGACGCCTACGGCTCTCTCACCGAGCGCTACCTCGACCGGACGTGAGCGCGGTTCGCCGGCCGTCGGGCGATCCGGCCGTTTCGGCTCCCCCGACTCCCCGGGCGCTCGGGTATCGTTGGCCCGCCGAGTGGGAGCCGCACGCGAGCACCTGGCTCGTCTGGCCGCAGGCCCGAAGCGACTGGCCGGGCCGGTTTCCCGCGATCCCGTGGGTCTACGCCGAGATCGTCCGCCACCTCGTGCGGGGGGAAGCCGTCGACCTGGTCGTGAACGACGGACGGACGGAACGGTCGGCGCGGGAGGTCCTGCACGCCGCGGGCGTTCGGCTCGACCGGGTCCGCTTCCACCGGTTCTCGACCGATCGGGGGTGGGTCCGGGACTCCGGACCGATCTTCGTCGTCCGGCGGCACGGCCCCGAGCGGCTCGCGGCCGTCCGGTTCGTGTTCAATGCGTGGGCGCGCTACGACGATTGGCACCGGGACGCCCGCCTCGCGGAGCGGATCGCCCGCGCGCGCGGCGTCCCCAGCTTCCGCGCGACGATCCGGGGCCGGCCGATGGTGCTCGAGGGCGGCAGCATCGACCCGAACGGCGCGGGGGCGCTGTTGACCACCGAGGAGTGCCTCTTGTCCCGCCGGCAGGCGCGCAACCCGGGGGCCCGCCGGGACGAGGTCGAGGCGGCCCTGAGCGACTACCTCGGGGTCGACCAGGTCATCTGGCTCGGCCGTGGGCTGGTCGGCGACGACACCCACGGGCACGTCGACGACATCGCGCGGTTCGTCGGCCCGACGACCGTCGTGGCCGCCCGGGCCCCGGAAGAGAGCGATCCGAACTTCGCGCCGCTCGAGGAGAACCTCGCCCGGTTGCGCGCGACCCGGCTCTCCGATGGCCGCCGGCTCACGGTCGTGCCCCTTCCGCTCCCGGCCCCCCGCCGCTACGCCGGCCGCCCGGTCCCCGCGAGCCCCCTCAACTTCTACTTCGCGAACGGCCGCCTGCTCGTCCCGACGTTCAACGACCCGTCCGACCGAACGGTGCTGGCGACGCTCGCCTCCCTCTGCCCGGACCGGGAGGTCGTCGGGATCTACTCGGGCGACCTCATCTGGGGATTGGGCGCGATCCACTGCGCGACGCAGCCCGAACCGAAAGCCTGACCGTCCCCGTCTTCCCGATCGCCCGGTCTCCGATGAAGCGGCGGAGTTCCGGGGCCTGGCCCCTCGACCACCGAGTGCCCGCGGTACGCCGGCTCTCAGGGATCGGTCGGCGGGACCCCCCGCGGCCCCGTTCGCCCGTCACGGCGACGTCGGAGGCGGCTCCGACGAGACGCCCGATCGCCGGGAAAGGAGGACGCTCGCGAGTCCGACGGCGAAGGCGACCACGTACACAGCGAGCACGGCGTCGTACAGGTACCGGATATTCCCCCCGTAATAGGTGATGCCGAACAGGTACTGCGCGAACTGGCTCGCGGACGAAAAACCGACCTGGCTATAGGTGAGGATGTCGCCGAGAAAGACCGCGACGAGCAGGCCGGCCCCGATCGTCCCGCCCACGAGCGTCCGACGTTCCCGCACCGTCCACAATAGCGCGGCGCCGGCCGCGTCCGCGACCGCGGTGACGAGGACGACGTACCAGTGCGCATAGTAACCGCTCGAGATCGTGCCGAAGTCGGTCCGCAGGTTCTGGTCGGTGACCAGCATCACCACCGAGAGCGCGAACGCGAGCGCGAAGAGCGCTCCGAGGACGATCGCCGCTCGGTCCGTCCGGTTCATCGGATGCCCCCATCGGCCGGCCATATTTTGCGTGCGTCGTACGGTACCGCCCACCACTACAAAGCGCCGGCGGGCCGTCGCGCGCCGACCAGCTCCTCGAACAGCGCGACGAATCGCGGGAGGAGCGCGGGCCAGGCAAATCGCTCGACGCGGTGTCGGCCCCGGTCGGAGAACCGCCGCCGGAGTTCCGCGTCGGTGAGCAGCACTCGCATCGCCTCCGCGAGCGGCCGCGGCCGGCCCGCCGGCACGAGAAGCGCGTTCTCCCAATCGCCGACGACGTCCGGTATCCCGCCGACTCGGCTCGCGACGATCGGCAGGCCGGCGGCCATCGCTTCGAGGAGGACGATTCCGAACGGCTCGAACCGGGACGGCAGCACGAAGACGTCCGCGGAGGCATACTCGGCGAGCAGCGCCTCCCGGGAGACCGGCCCGGTCAGGGTGAGCCGGTCGCCGACGCCCCTCGACTGCGCGATCGTCCGGACGGTCGATGCCGCGCCCCAATCCGGCCCGACCACGCGCAGCTCCGCGCGCAGCGACGGGGGCAGAAACGCGAACGCCTCCACGAGGGTGTCGAGGCCTTTCTGGGGGGCGAGCAGGCGGCCGACGTACAGCACGATCGGATGGTCGTGCGGCCGGCGGCGGGACGAGATCGACTCGAACTCGGAAAGGTCGATGCCGTTCGGGATAACCGTGATCCGGCCCCGGTCGACCCCGAGCCGGGCGAGCCAATCGGCCTCGGTCTCGGTGAGCGCGACGATTCGGTCGGCCCCGCCGAGCGTCGCGCGGGCGACCCACCGGTCGTAGCCTGCGAGGCCGGACGGCGGCGGGCCCGGGTAGGCGTGCGGCGTGACCACGAGCGGCAGGCGGCGGAGCCGCTGGGCGATCCGGCCGATCCACGTCGTGGGGTAGCCGAACGCATGCGCGTGGATCACGTCGACCGGCGCGCGCAATGAGTCGGTGAGCAGTCCTGGCGAGATCACGCCCAACCCCCGGAGTCGGGAAGTGACGACGAACGCCCGGTGGCGGCGGACCTGTCCCGTGCCGGACGGGGTGTCGGCCAATCGGTCACGGCCGACGTCCCGGACGAGGTCGGTCGTCGCGACCTCGACCGAAACCCCTCGGCGCTCGAGGCCGCGGGCGAGATCTGCGACGTGGCGTTCGACCCCTCCGACGGCCGGGGGATATCGTTGCGTCAGCTCGAGCACGCGCAGCGACCGGGCCGACGACACCGCGGCCCCCATCACCGCCTCCGTTCGGCGATCGTAGAGCCCGCCCAGCGACGGACGGCCCGACCGACCGACCACCACCAGACCGTCGGCGCCGGTCGATCCCGGACGAGCACGACGGCGAGCTGCGCGAGCGAGATCGTCATGACGACGGCGAGCACGGCCAATGCATACAGGCGGAAAACGCCGAAGGTCGAGCTGGCATCGAGCGCGGTCGTGAACGTCGTCACCGACGGGCTGAGCGGGCTCACGAACCGGATCAACAGGTCGTTGTTCAGGATCAGGTACGCCCAGGAGACGCCGAGCAGCCCCGCGAAGAGCGGCCGCCGTCCCGGGTGGTAGATCGTCACGTCGAGGAGGAGCGGGGCGAACAGGTAGAGCAGGTACTGCTCGTAGAGACCCGCGCGCAGGATGAGAAACGCCGTCACTACGAGCAGCAGCCCTCGCAGCACGCCGACCGGTCGCTCCGTCTCCACCCAGCGCGCGGCGACCCAGCCGGCGGCCAGGACGCCCGGCACCCAGAGGTAGCCGATGATCGTGAACAGCATCGGCACCCCTCCCAGCGGCGCCGCGACGGGGAGATTGAACAGGTACGCGTAGTTCATGCCGTACCCTCCCCCGTGGCTTTCGGAGAGCCCGGTCGATTGGATGCCGGTGAACGACCACCCCTCCGCGACGAACAGCGCGGCCGACGCGGCGGCGGCGATCGCGAGCGAGAGCCCGACGTAGGCGCGTCGGGCTCCGCGCGCCCGGAAAAACTCCCACGGCAGGAAGATGACGGTGAGCCACTTCGCCAAGATCCCCAGGCCGTTATAGACCGCCCGATCCCGGCTCGAGGCGCTCCAGAGGATCGCCAGCACGATCATCACGACGAGGCTGTCGAACTCGCCCCAGACCGCCGTGATCAGGATCGCGTACGGAAAGAACGACCAGGACGCCGCGAGGAGGACGCCGACTCGCCGCTCGCCGCTCCACCGTTCGCCGAGACGGTAGAGCAGCCACGCCGTCCCGATGTCGGCGAGGATCCCCGGTTGCTTCAGGAGAAAGTAGAGGACGAACCGATTGCCGCCGCCGACAGCGCTCCACAGCCGGTAGAGCTCTCCCAGGAGGGCCGGCCAGAGCGGCAGGTACGCCGCGGAGGGCAGCGGCTGGCCGAGGTAGGCGAAGCTGACGCCGGGAACGGCCGGCCAGAACGACGTGTACGGGTTCTCTCCGTGGGCGACGACGTACGCCGTGCGGACCCAGACTTCGAAGTCGTACGGATGGCCCGTCCAGAACGAAAACGCCTCCCGGATCGCGAGGCCGGCGAGCAGGATCGAACCGATCGTCCATTTCGGCGCCGGCCGGGACCCGCCGGTCGGCGGCCCCTTGGCCTTCACGCCGGCGGTCCCTCGGGTCGAGGCCGGGTCGGCTCGCCGTCCGCCGGGTGCCGGTACATCGTCATGAGAAAGTGGTCGCCGAGATGCGTGAACGGCCAGCGTCGGCCGATCCAGGTATCCCACCGTTCCCATCGGTCGAGGCGCTCGCGGAACGGGGCGAGGTAGGCGGCGAGATTCGACGGGGGGAGGACGACGACCACGCCTTCGACGCTCCCGCGGGAGAACCACGGGGTGAACGCCCGAGCGAACTCGCCCGCAGAGTAGGCAAAGGTGTCGACGCAGAACCGGGAACGCCCGACCGGCACCGGCGAGCCGAGCCGCTCGAACGCCCGGTCGACGCGGCCGACGGCGGCGTAGCTCACCATCTCGAACAGGCACCAGCGGTTGTAGACCCCGGCGACGAGCGGGGCGCCCGCGGGCAAGAGCTCGGAGAGCGCCGAAGCGACCGGGCGAAGATCGGGTTCGCAGTTCAGGGCCCCGTAGGTCGAGTACGCGCCGTCGACTGAGCCGACCCCGAGCGTCGGGACGAGTTCGGAGAGCCGTCGCGCGGCCAGGTGGTGCGTCTCGAGCCGCTCGCCGACACCGTCGCGCCGGGCCTTCTCCCGAACGACCGCGAGCATCCGGGCCGAGATGTCGACCGCGACCACCTCGTGGCCTTCCCGGAGCAGTTCCAGCGTCTCCGTGCCCGAGCCGCAGCCGATCTCGAGCAGCCGAGGCGCGCGGGCGAACCGTTGGGTGAGGAGTTCGACCGACCGGGCCCGCAGAAATCGGTTCACCACGTTGCCGTAGATGTGCCGGTCGTAGTCGTCGGCGATCGAGTCGAATTCGGTCTCGAGCCAGGCGAAGTACCGGTCGCCGTCCGGCGGATCCGTCGGTCCGGGCCGCAGCCGCAGATACCGTCCGGGCGACGGAAACCACCGCGCGACCGTCGGGGGCCCGTACTTCTCGACGAACGCCGCCCAGATCGCCGCCCGCTCGCGGGGCTCGACCACGAGGTCCGCGCGACGTACCTCGGCCGCCGCGCGCCGAACGACGACGGCCGACCCGCGCCGCAGCACCGCCGCGGCCCAACGGGATGACCCTTGCTCGATGAGATAGACGCCCGTCGGATCCTCGACGAACGCCAGCGGGGTCTCGCCGAGTTCCGTCCGCAGCGTCAAGTACGCCGCTCCGCCCCCGTCCGGATCCCGAGCGTCGGGGGTGGAACCGGTCATCGCGGAACGGCCGCCGGCGCGGGGCGACCGGCCATCCGGAGCTGGCGGTACCGCTCGGAGTCGAACCAGAATTGGTGGGGGCTCACGACGGTGCGGAACACCCGCTCCCGCCATCCTCGGCGTCGGTACTGGTGGTTCTTGACGAGCGCCTTGGCCTCCAAATAGGCGGCGGTGAGGAAGAAGAGGGCGGCATCCAAGGGCGCTCGGACCGCCCGGGGATCGGGGAGCGGCTCGACCCCCGGCACCCGCCGTTCAGGAAAATACTCGAAGACCGAGGGGCTCCGACGGAGCAGGCGCTCGTACCAGTCGCCGCCGCGCAAGGGGATGACGTGGGCCGCGTCGGAGGCGGTGAGGTAATCGTGGGAGGCATCGAACAATCGGCACGCTCCGTCCTCATCCATCGTGAGCGAGAGGCAGAGCTCCGGTACTTTCGCGCGCCGCTGGGCAAAGAAGCAGCGCAGTAGGCTCCGCCAGAGGGTGCCGTTGCGACAGACGATCACGAGGTCGATATCGTCGCCCGGGTTCGGGGTGTAGGAGACGGAACCGCAGACCCCGATGAAGACAATATCGTCGCTCGCGATCCGGTCGGAGAACCGCCGGGCGACGGCGATCATCTGCTCGCGGAGCCGGTCGGCCCCGGGGGCGTTCTCGATCGGATCGGTCGACGCCGCGGAGGGCATGGGATCGGTCCTCGGAGCCTCCGTCCCCCGATCGCGCGGATCGATCCGGAGCGCTTCGGCGCCGACCGACTCCGCCGTCATTCTCTCGGCTCCCTAGCGCCGGTTCGAAGCGCCGCCACGCGATTCGCTCCGCAGCGCGGCCTCGATAGCGGGGATCTCATAGTCCAAGTTTTCCACGACCTTGTCGCCGACGGGTCGGGGCTCCAGCCGCACGCCGCCCTTCGACAGCAAGAACAAGAACGAGCGCTTCGTCGTGTCGATTCCGAGACAGATCCCGTGGTCCGACACGAGGTACTTGATCGGCCATCGTTCGGAGTAGATCTTCATGCGCGTCCCTCCTCCCTCCCAAGTCCTTGGACGAACGGCGAGCCGACGGAAATCGCCCACACGAGCGCGTTGGTGTGCTGGGCCGCGATCGGCCCCCCCTCGGCAATGCGGACCGTTCCGCCCGCCGAAGATTCGACCGTCACGCCGGCGAGAGCTCCGACGCCGTGCCCGGTGGTCGAATTGTATCCGCCTTCGCCGTAGAGGGCGTAACGGAGCGGGCCGGCGCTCGGCGGAAGCATCACCCCGCCGTACACCTCGCCCCCTTCAAAAGCCGTCGGCAAGAGCCCCGTCAGGTCGGTCATCGATCCGTTCCCGGGCGCGCCCGTCCAAAACGCCGCGACCGGTTCGAACGGAGTGGCGGCCGTCCCGCCCTTCCCTGCGAAGAGCCACCCGCCGGGGACGGCGTGCACCCAAAGGATCGCTTGGTTGAACTCGGACGGCAACGTCGGACCGGGGACGAACGTCGTTCCCTCGATCCAGCCGCTCCTTCCCGCCCCGCCTCCGACCAGCCACGCCTTGCCGGTCCAGCTCCCCGCGTACACGCCGCTACCGGCGTACGGCGACGCCGGGAAGACGTCGGTGAACGTCGACCCGCGGAGCACACCGAGAATCCCTTCGCCCGCGATCAGCCAATCGTGGCCGCCCCACGCGAGAAACTGGTACCAGCTTCGGGTGCCGTGCCAGGTCACCGCGCGAGAGAGGTTCGTTACCGATCGACCGGTGAGCGAGAAGAGGACCGGTCCGTCCGCGGTGCCGTTCCCTCCGAGAAGCCACGCCGTGCCGTTCCACGCGGCCGCCCAGATCCCGCCCCCGATCGTCGCGGCCCGGAACGGCGCCGTCAGGTTCACCCAGTGGCCGCCTTGCCAGCTGACCACCGCGCCGGAGTTCACACCGCCCCACGCCGCTTGGCCCGTCAATAGCCACGCCGAACCGTTCCAGACAATGCTGTAGATGCCTCCGTTCCAGAAGTAGTCGCTGATCTCCGGGGTGAGATTCGTCAGGGTCGGCGTTCCCGACGACCAGTCGATCGCCGCGAGCACGGGGAGGGAGAAATCGGTTTGCTTCGCGTAGACGCCGATCCCTCCGAGCAGGGTCGTGGTCGCGTTCGAATCGCCGGAGAGGATGATGCCGGGATGGAAGACGGAGCCGAGCAGGGCGGTCTCGTTCGTCATCGACACCGGCCGGGACGGCCCGGCCGGCGAGCGAGCGAGCGCGATTGACGTCACCGAGGCGCCCACAACGATGACGATTCCCACGGCCAAGACCGCCCGCCAATCGATCGGAGGACGCGCCGCCGGTGACGGAACCCTGTTCATTGCGGCCTACGCCGACGCCACTAGGCCGGTGTCGAAATATAAAGCTCGATTTGGCTTCGGTCGGACCGAGAGCCCGAACGACCGAGGCGCCGCGGGGAACCGCGCAGGCCCTCGGGACCGGTGCGCGAAGAAGGTCGGAGGAACTCCGTGAAGACGGCCGCCCGGGTTCGCGGGTTTCGCTCGGATCGGCGGTGGTGGGCGGTCGTGGCGGGCGTTCTCGCGGTGACCGCCGTGGTGGGGGTCGTCGCGAGCTCCCCAGCTGCCCGGCCCGCGTCGCCGTCGTGCGCGGCCTCGTCCACGGCCGCCCCGTCGACCGTGACGCCGATCCATCACTTGTTCGTCCTCATCAAGGAGAATCACGCGTTCGAAAATTACTTCGGCTCGAAGCCCGGGGTCCTCGGCTACCCGCCCAACGGATCGCTGCCGGTGGCGTTCAACTCCTCGACGGTCGTCCACCCGTTTCCGTTGACCGGCTACCGCACCCCGGACTTTCCCCACACCGAGAGCGCCGATCGGGCCGACCTGAACGGCGGGCGGAACAACGGCTTCGTCGCCGAGGCGAACGCCTCGGGAGCCCCGGACCCTCAGGACGCGGCCGGCTACTACACGGTCCGCCAACTCTACGATTACTTCGAGTACGCCGATGCGTACGGCCTCGGGGACCAATTCTTCACCGGGGTCCTCGGACCGACCGAACCGAACCGCGTCTTCGACATCACCGGCTACGCGGGGAGCTGGGACGCCGACGCCCCTCCGCCGGCGAACGTCACGGCGCAACCGACCGTGCTCGGCCAGCTGGAAGATGCCGGTATCCCGTGGCTGTACAGCTATCAAGGGTCCGAGACCGGCCTCGTCCCCCTCCTGTTTCCGGCGATCACGTCGGATCCGTGCGCGCTCGCGCGGATCACGCCGGTCTCGTCACTGCCCGCTCAACTGTCGAGCCCCACCCCCCCGTCGGTCGTCTTCATCGATCCGTCGCCGAGCCAGCGGTACAGCGAGCACCCGCCGGAGAACGTCACGGTCGGCATGGAGTGGTCGACGGCCGTCATCAACGCGATCGAAACGAGTCCGGTCGCGAATTCGTCGGCGATCCTGCTCTTCTACGATGAGAACGGCGGCTACTGGGATCCGATCCCTCCGCCCCTCACTTCCACGGGGTCGGATGGGTTCCGCGTCCCGTTCGTGGTGATCTCTCCGTGGACGCCACCCGGCACCGTCTGTTCGGCGCCGCTCGACCCCGCCGCGGTCCTGCGATTCATCGACGTGAACTGGCGGCTCCCGTTCCTGAACGCTCGCGTGGCGGACGCGCCGTCGCTCGGCTGCTTCTTCAACTTCACCCAACCGCCTCGCCCGCCGATCGTGCTGCCGACGCCGATCGGGCTTACTTCAAGCTCGGCCGCGGCCTCCGTTGCTCGTCCGCCGGCCGGGGTCGACCTTGGCCGCGGGTCGACCCCCGCTCTCGCGAGCGTCTCCGGTGGCACGAGCGCCGCCCTCACCGAGCGTCGCAGCGCTTGGATCGGCCGCCTCCGGCGTCCGCCCACCCGGGTCGGGTCGCCCCGTCGGGTCGGCCGATCGGGCCGGCCGAGGTAGGCGGCCGTGGCGCGCGGCGAACCCATCCGTTCCCCACCCCCATCGATCGGGCCGAGCGGCGAGCCGTCCCGGGCCGATCTGCTTGTGCGCACGTTCAATTCCGCGGCCACGCTCGAGCGGTGCCTACAGTCGGCGCGCGCCACGATCCCGATTCATCGACTGATCGTCGTCGACCGGTGCAGCACGGACGCGACGGAGGCGATCGCTCGACGGTTCGGCGCCGTGGTCCGGTCGGAGGACGTCGGCATCGGCCGGGCGACCCGCCTCGCCCTGATGGAGGCGACCACGGACCTCGTCGTCTTCCTCGACAGCGACGTCGAGATCGTCCGGTCCGACTTCTACGCGCAAGCCGTGGCGCGGCTCGCCCGTCCGGGCGTCGGCGCCGTCGTCGGCGGCTCGGTCGGCCACCGGTTCGTCTACGGACTTCCGCTCGGCCTGACGGTCGTTCCGCGGGCCTGGGCGCTCGGCGTGCCGATACCGGACGACGCCCAAGGCGCCGAGACGTACTTTCTTCGACGGGCGTTGCGGCGGGCCCGACTGCGCGTCGCCTACGTACCGGACGCAATGGTCCACTTCGGCACGTACCGGGGCCGCCATTGGCCCGAATGGCAGGGCGCCCAACTCCGTCTGGCCGCTGGCTGGAGCGCGTCCGAGCTAGCGAACGCGTTCTTCGTCACCGTGATGATCGGATTGAACCGAGGCACCGTCGCGGGCGCCGCCTACGTCCCGATCTTCTACCTCAAGCTCTTGCGGGGGTTTCTCGCCCCGAGTCGCTGGCGGTGGCGCGATCGGCGGCTCCACCCCGATTAGCGCCGGGGAGGTCCTCGCGGGATCGGGCGCTGGCTCGGGCGGAAGCGGCGGCGGTCGACCCCGAACGTCCTCCTCGATCCCCGGTGCCGGTCGGCCGCCCGGGTCGGCCGCGGGAGCGGACGCGATGGGAAGAGCCGCCGGGGCGGCCTCCGCGGCCGGGGGCGGCGAGGCGGGCGGCTCGGGCTTGGGCCGGTAGAAGGCGACGATGCCGGCGGTCGAGACGACGATCGTGAGGAGGATCACGAGGAAGATGGCGTCGAGGAACCCCGGGATGACCAAGCCGAGGGAGAGCGGGATCGTCGCGATGACGGCCGGGGAGAGTCCCCGGCCGATGTTGAACGTCGTCAGCGCTCGCTCGGCCCGTTGCCGATTCGGCTCGGAGGCGAAGTACGGGCGCAAGATTGGAGCGAGCGCGGCCCGGACCGCGAGGATCACGATCGTCGCACCGATCGCGAGTTCCACCGGGGCGACGGCGAGGCCCCCGACGTGGAACAAGAGGCCGAGATAGACGAAGAAGAACGTCGAGATGAAGAACGCGACCTCCCGTTGGACCTGCTCGACATGGTCGAGGTCGAGCCCGCCGGTCGATAGGTGCAGGCGGTCGCGCACGCCGTCCAAGAGCCGGGCCGCCGCGGAGAGCGGAACGCCCGTCGCCGCGAGGCCTTTTCGCGCGTCGAGGGCGAGCGCATTCCCGAGGATGATGCCGAAGACGAAGATCGTGATGCCGGCGTTCAGTCCGACGACGCTCGCGCCGCCGTACGTCGCCAGCACCATCGTGATCGTGAGCGTCCAGACGTACCCCTTCGACACTGCCCGCAGCCGGTCGAGCGCGAGGAGCCACAGGAGCCCCGCGACTAATCCGACCGCGCCGGAGCCGACGACGGCGATGGCGACGGCGACCGCGATCGACGTCGGCGCGACCGTGCCCGACGTGTACAGCCCGAGCAGGACCAACGGCACGAGCAGCTCGAGGACGTCCGAAACGACGGATTCGTAGAGCAGGCTCGTCTTGAGCCCCTCGGAGAGCCGCGCGGCCCGGACGATCCTCGGCACGATGACGCTGCTCGGTCCCGAGACCGCGAAGCCGAAGACGAACGCGAGGAGGATCGGCCAGCCGATCACCGCGTAGGCGATGAGCGCCACCCCGACGCCCGTGATCAGTTGCACCGCGAACATGAAGCCCGACGCCCGGCCGATGACGCGCGCGAGCTGAGTGTACCGCATCTCGAGGCCGACCGAGAAGAGGATGAAGGCGACCGCGAACCCCGAGATGTACGGGCTGAGCCGTTCGAGGAGCGCCACGTCGGCCGGGGGGACGATTCCGAGGAGGACGAGCGCGACCCCGCTCAGCATGAGCGGCAGCACGCTCGCCATCCGCAGGCGATCGAACAGCGCGTCGAGGACGAACCCGACGAGGGCTAGGCCGGCGAGGAACAGGAAGACGGTGCCGACGGAGATCATCGGTCCCGGATCCTCCCGATCGCGCCCACCTCGGTCAACGACCCTCGCCCTGGGCCATGACGGATCTTCCCCTCCTCGGGAGGGTGGCGGGCGGCACGAGTCCGCCATTGGGCACCGAAGGAAAAGCTCGCGGGCCCGAACCGACCCCGGCCCCCGTTCACCCCGGCCACCCCTGGTTCGTTGCAACGGAACGGAAATGCCCCGTTCCCATCGGCCGGACCACCGCGAGCGGAGCCAGCCGTGCTTCCTTCGGAGCGGCGGGCGGCGTGGAGCGGCGGCGCGCCGTCCCGACGGCGGGGATGCTCCCGGCGGGATTCGAACCCGCGTTACGGGGTCGAAGGCCCCGAATCCTTGACCGGACTAGACTACGGGAGCACGAGGGTCCCGGCGCCCCACCGTAGCTCGCCCGTAAGACGTTTCGCCCGGTCGGCGGTCCCATCAGCCGACGCGTTCCCACCGTTCGAGCTTCTGGACGCTCCCGAGCGTCGATCCGCGGCGGATCTCTTCCCGGACCCGGTTCTCGTGCTCGAGGACGTCGAGCGCGCGGTTCGCGATCTCCTGGGCCCGCTCACGCGGCACGACGACGACGCCGCTCGCGTCGCCCACGATCCAGTCGCCCGGCCGGACGCGTTGGCCGCCGACGACGACTTCGACGCCGATCTCTCCGTGCCCCTTCGGCTCGCCGGCGTTCGGGCTCACGTGGCGGCTGAACGCGGGGAAGCCGAGCTCGAGGATCGCGTCCACGTCGCGGATCGCCCCGTCGACGACGACGGCGGCGACCCGGCGGCCGTGGGCGCTCCAGCTCGCGAGCTCCCCCCAGACCGCCGTCGTGCCACCGCCCGCGTCGATCACGATGACGTCGCCCGGGCCGGCGCGGTCGATCGCCTCCACCGGTTTGGCCCAATCCCCGTCGCGGCTGACGACCGTGACGGCCGGCCCGGCGATTCGCACCGTCGGCGACGCGAGGTGCGGCACGAGGCCGTGCATCGCCCCCTGGCGCTGCATCGCGTCGGTGACGTTCGGACTCGACACCTTCAGGAACGCGGACCGGATCTCGTCGCCGGCGTAGCGGCGGAACCCGTCCGACGGCTCGGCGGTTCGGCGCTCGATCGCCCGCTTGATCGCCCGGGTCGCTCCGACGATATCCGGGCTCTTCGTGATGGCGCCCCCGACGATCAAGATCTCGGCGCCCGCGCGCGTCGCGTCGGCGACGGTCTCGCTGGTCAGGCCTCCCGCGACCGCGACCGGCACCGGGGATGCCTTCGCGAGCTCGCCGAGCCGCTCGAACGGCGTGCGCGCCTGCATCTGCATGTCGATCCCGACGTGCCAGCAGACGGCGGCGGCGCCGAGCTCCGCGGCGCGCTTCGACCGCGCGATCGGGTCGGGCACGTTCAGCAGGTCGACCACGATCTCGGCGCCGTACAGCTCCCCGCCGCGCACCGCCTCCGCGATCGTATCGTCGTCGGCCGCGCCGAGGACGGTGACGAGGTCGGCGCCCGCCTTCGCCGCGATCTCGACCTCGAAGGCGCCGGTGTCCATGACCTTCATGTCGGCGACGATCCGATGGCCCGGGAACGCCTTCTTGAGCTCGCGCACCGCATCGAGCCCCTCGCTCTTGATGAGGGGGGTTCCGGCTTCCACCCAGTCGGCGCCTCCCTCGACCGCCTCTCGGGCGGCGAGGAGCGCGCGCGAGAGGTTCTCGAAATCGAGGGCGACCTGGAGGACGGGCCGGTCGATCCGCATGGAATCGCGACGAGGAGTCGCGGGGCTATTAACGCTCGGGCCCCTCGAGCGCCGCATGCGCCCCGGCGAGTCCCCCCGTCCGATGCCGGTCCGCCTGCTCCTCGGCGACGCCCGGCGGCTCGACGGCGTCGCGGACGACTCCGTCGCGTTCGCGCTGACGAGCCCGCCGTACCCGATGATCCCGCAATGGGACGCCCAGTTCCGCGCCTTCGGCGCGCGCGACTACGCCGGGATGCACGACGTCTTAGCGGACGCGTGGCGATCGATCTATCGGGTCCTCCTGCCCGGGGGACTGCTCGCGGTGAACATCGGCGACGCGCTCCGCCGGGTCGACGGCGTCTTCCGCCTCTGGCCGAACCACGCCACGATCCTCGAGCGGTGCGTCGCGATCGGCTTCACGCCGCTGCCGTACCTATTGTGGAAGAAGCCGACGAACAAGCCGAACGCCTTCCTCGGGTCGGGGTTCCTCCCGCCGAACGCCTACGTGACGCTCGACTGCGAGTACGTCCTCCTCTTCCGCAAAGGGCCGCTTCGCGCGTTCGCCCGCCACGACCCGGCGCGCGCGGCGAGCGCCTACAGCCGCGCGGAGCGCGACCGCTGGTTCACCCAGGTCTGGGACGACATCCGCGGGACGCGACAGGGCGGTCCGCGATCGCGCACCGGGGCGTTCCCGAGCGAGCTCGCCGATCGGCTACTCCGGATGTTCAGCGTCCGGGGCGACACGGTCCTCGACCCGTTCTGCGGCACCGGCACGACCCTCTGGTCGGCCGCCCGTCTCGGTCGCCGGGCCGTCGGAGTGGAGGTCGACCCGGTCGTCTACCGGCGCGCGCTGCGCACCGGCCGCGCTCTCGGCATCCCCGTGCGCCGGCCGTGAGGCGCGGGCCGGCGCTCGCCGTTCTTCGGCGCGGTGGGCGAGCTCCTCCGCGACCGCGTGCGAGAGGTACCGCAGCCCCGCCGTCGGCAGCCGGTCGAGGTGGAGGAGCAGGTAGTGGAGGTACAGCCGCTCGGGCCGCAGGATCGGATTGGTCCGGCCGGACGGATTCATCGCGCGCAGCGTCGGACGGTGATGGAGCTCGTCCGCCTCGTGGTAGAATCGACCGGTCGGACCGACGAGCGGCGGCACGATTCGCTCGACGGGGTCGAGCGGCCGGGCCTCCGGGCCGTCGGGCGCGACGGTCCCGGCCCCGGGCGGGTCGTCGTCGGCGGTCGGTCGGGGCCCTTGCGCAGCGCGGCGTTCGCGCCGGGCCGAGAGGTGCTGGACGTACGGGGACGGGGTACGCCCCGGCTCCTGGAAGTCGTCGATCGGACGGCCGGCGACCTCCTCGACGATCGACTTCAGGCTCCAGCTCGACCGACGCCGGGGCCGGCCGGTCTCCGTCGTCCCGCCCGGCGTCGTCACGATTGATCGTCGCCGGGGCCGGCAGATAAGCCTCGTGTTCGAGCCGAACGGGCGACGGCATGACCCACCGCCCGTCCGACGCTCCGGCGGACCTCGGCCGTCACGCCGTCGGCCGGTCGGGTCGCGGTCGGCTCGCCGGGCGGTCGAGGAGGTGCGAGAGGAATTCGTACTCCGCCGATGCGGCGACGACGGCGAGCGGGAGGTGGTCGTCCCCGGTCCGCAAGAGGGCTTCGGCGTAGCCGGCTTCCCGGGGAAGCCGCGCGCGCGGCAGCCAGTCGGCCTCGCCCGAGGTGAGTCCGTAGAACCGCCGTACCTCGTCGGAGACGTGGCTCAAGCGGTAGAGGAATGTCGCTCGCAAGTTCCGCAGGATCGACCGGCCGCTCGGCGTGGCGAGAAAGTCGTCGGGCGCCTGGCTGAGAACGAGGAGGCCGGCGGAGTAATGGCGGATGTGCCGGACGATCCGGTCGAAGAAGTCGGCCGTCGTCGGGTGCCGGGCGAGCAGGTGCGCCTCGTCGACGACGAGGAGCTTTCGCCCCGGCCGGTCCCGCAGCTGCCCGTACGCCCAGTCGAGCGTGTAGGCGAGGTGGAACGGGAGGTGGTTCTCCGCCGCGTGGGAGAGGTCGACCACGGTGAACCGATCGAGCGGAGGGACGGTCGTCGGACCGCTCAATCCGGCGAGCGACCCTGAGCGGAACACCTCGAGCAGCTGGGAGAGCCGGGGCGGTCCGGCCGGATCGCCGGCGACTCGTTCCGCGAGATCGCCGAGCGTCGGGACGGCCGGCCCGTCCGAGTACAGTCGGTAGACGGCCCGGTCGAGCGCCGCCGCTTCCTCGTCCCGCAGGCTCGGAAAGAGCGCGGCGAGGTGCGCGGCGACCCGGCCGGCCTTTTCCCGTCGGTCGCCGCCCGCGCTCACCGGGTCGAGCGGGTTCAACCGCGGGCCGTCGGAGCTACCCGGCGCCCACACCGACCCGCCGATCGCGCGGGCGAGCGGACCGAACTCGCCGAGCGGGTCGAGGACGATCACAGTGAGGTCCGGGGTGAGCCAGCGACTGCGGAGCACCGTGAGCGCGGCGCTGAACGTCTTGCCGGAGCCGGTCGCGCCGAAGTACCCCCACGAGTAGCTCGCCGCGCCCCACCGATCGAGAAAGACCGGTGCCGCTTCGTCGAGCGTGAGGCCGACGAGCAGTCCGTGCCGTTCGATCACCGCCTCGTCGCCGAACGGGTAGAACGCGGCGACGCTGTCCGTCGGCAGGGTGTGGAAGAACGCGGCGGGCCGGGCGCCCCCCGCCGACGAGCCGAGCGGGGCGAGCGCGGCCCGGCTCTGGTAGCGGCTCTCGGCGATCCGAAAGCCGAGGGACGACAGTCGCGACTCGACCGTCGCGCCGAGCGCCGTGGTGTCCGCCACGGACGACGCCATCGCGACGAACCGGATTCCGACCTTCAACAGGAGCTCTTCCCGGCGGGCGAGTCGGCCCCCGAGCTCCTCCGCGCTCGCCCGGGCGGCCTCCAGCGGAGCCGTTTCCGTCCCTGCGCCGTGCGCGAGCTCCGCTTCGGCGACGGCGCGCGCGCGGTGGACGAGCGTCCGGGCTTCCTCGCTCCCGAGCTCGACGGCTTCGAGGTGAAGCTCCACGGTCTCGCGGGGCGGAGCGATCCGGGCGACCGCGCCGAAGGCGAGTTCGCGGGGAAGCTCGGCGAGCAGGATCGGCGCGGCGTACTGACGGCCGATCTTGAGCCAGGTCGGCCCCTCGGCGCGCCGCGCGTCGCTTCGCTTCACGGGCGCCCTCCCTCCGCCGCTCGGGGCGGCCCGGACGGTGCGCGGAGCGTCCCCGCGAGCGGCCACAGCGTGCCGGCAAACAGGATCGCCCGCACGGCCCCGAGCCCGACGGGACCGATGAGGTAGACGGCTGCGCCGACGGCCGCCACTCCCAGGAAGACGGTCGGAGCCGCGATGGGGTGCCCCGCGCGGCGCTCGCGGGCGATCGTCACGAGCGCCGAGCCGATCGCCAGCGCCCCGAGCGTCGCCGCGGCGACGGACAGCAGCGGGTCCGCGACGCTCAGCACGGCCGCGACGCTCGCTAGGACGACCGCGAACCGGAACGGCTCCATGTCGAGCCGCGCGGCCGGCGCGGTCACGTCGGTCCTCCGGTCGCCCAGCCGAACGATCGAGCGGCGCGTTCGAGGGCCGGACCGTACAGTCGGGTCGGCGAGACGCCGAGGCCGGCCAGCCCCTCGACAACCCGAGTGGCCCGTCCCTCGAGCGACCGAAGAGTATCGGCCGTTGCGCCGTCTCCGAAGAGGGCGAAGTAGACCCGTCGGTGGCGCCGCCGGCGAGCGAGCAGGCGGCTCAGCTCCTCGTAGGCGCGGCGGGCCGCCGCTTCGCCGTCCGACTCGCGGTCGACGAGCGGCGAACGGGCCGGGGCGACCGCGGCTTCGTCGATCGGGATCGACGTCGCCACCACCGCGAACGACGGGCGGGCCGCCCGGATCACCTCGCGGTACCGTTCGAACCGCTGCCGGTGCTCCTCGGGCGGGAGAAAGGAAAGGGGGATCCCTTCCGCCCGGATCACGACGGCGAACCGGCCGGGGCTGACCCGCACGAAGCCGTGGGAGAGACGAACCGACCGGCGCTGAACCCCGGCCGGTCCGGCCGCCCGACGGAATCGGTAGGCGAGCCAGTCGGCCATCCGCGCGTCGAGGCCCCGGCCTCCCGGGCGAACGGTGGCGACCACGAAGCCAGCGACGACGAACGGGAGCCAGCCGAGCGCTCCGACCCACGGGACGATCGGAGCGCCCGCCGCCGCGTAGCCGGCGAACTTGAGCGCCTCCCGAGCGGATGGGAACGGACCGAGCGAAAGCCGTCGGTCGACCCGGTCCGGCAGGGTGACGATCAGCGGGCCGTCGACGGGATCGCTCATGGGAGTTCCGTCGGCCGGTCACGCGAAACCCGGAAGCGGACTCGCCCGTGGGCGCCGCCGTCCCGGTCGGGTCCGCCCGGGCGCAGGTGGTGGATCAGGTGCGAAGCCCCCCGGCCGACGGCCTCGGCGACGAGCACCGGGCCGGCGGCCGGAAGCCCCGCCGAACCCGCCGAGCGGAGGGCAAGCCCGGCCGACCGCCCGCCGGAGGTCACGGCACCGCCGGCCGTCCCGCCCGCGAGCGGAGCGGTGTAGTTCGCCCCGGCGTACGACGCGCTCGAAAGACCCCGCTGGGTGGCGTACGCCACCGTCGTCCCGGCGCTCGGGAACCCGAAGCCGCTCAACGACTGGCCGCTCAGCGAGAGTAGGTACGGCGAGGCGAGCGCTACGGTGAGGAGCGACAGGAGCAGGACGATGTTCGGACTTCCGACGGCGAGCTCGAGCGGGATGACGAGGACGCACGGCAAGAACGCCAGCTCGACGAAGAGGAGCCACGCCCGACGGGCGAGCTGGGAAGCGATCGGGAACGGCGCGAGGAGGGTGAAGAGCGGAAGGACGACCAAGAGGACGGCGAGGAGCCCGTCCCGCACCCCGATCGCCAGCGCGAGGAGGAAGACGAGGGCGAACAGGGCGAACGCCAGGATGAACGCGAGCGCCCCGTTCGACCAGGAGAACGAGACGAGGCCGGGGCCGGCGAGGTTGTCCCAGTGTTGCCAGGCGCCGCCGTCCCATCCCGAGAAGACGGGAAAGGCGGCCCCGGCGACGCTGAGCACCCCGCCCGCGATCGGGAGCGCAAAGTTCGCGCCGAAGACGGCGACGATGAGCCGGACGAGGAACGAGTCGATCGAGAGCGCCCAGCGGCCGCCGACACTGCGGACGAGATAGGCGACGCCGAGGCCGATCGCCCCGAGCGCGATCGCCGGGTCCACGATGCCCGTGAGCAAGTAGCCGCTGAACGCGGCAGCGTTCCCGAAGACCGAGCCGTGCGCCGCCGCCCCCGTGAGCGGAGGGTAGAGCGCCGCGGGCTGCATCTCCGGAACGAACAGGTGGTCGTACGTCGGCGCGATGATCGCCGACAGCGCGGCCGTGAGGAGGGCGAACAGCGCGAAGAGGATCGGCTGAACGATCGACCAGAAGTTCATCGTCCCCCTTACGCGCCGGTGAAGACCCACTGCGCGAGCGCCCAGACGAGCCCGCTCACCGCGGCGACGAAGAGGAGCGTCCCGACGAGCGCGTCCCGGGCCCGTTCTTTGGCCTGGACCTTCTTCATCGTGTCGTGCGAGAACCAGCTGAGCGCGACGCGTGCCCAGACGAGCGCGAGCAGGCCGGCGCCGGCGATCCCCACGAGCTCGACGAGCCGGTCGATGGCGGCCGAGAAGTTGCCGACGGGGCTCGCCGCGTGCGACCCCCGGGAGGCGGCCGCCGTCACGACGGGGTGCGCGCCCGCGTTCGGCGGAGCCCCGGTCGCGACGGCCGAGCCGGCCGTCACGAGGAGCACCAGTCCGATCGCGAGCGCGCTTCCCCCGATCGACGCCCAAGAACGGCTCGTCATGGCCGCGCTCCGGATCCCGGGCCGATTGGTGGGGCGATCCTCCACCGATCGACCCCGTCGGTCGATTCGACCTTCTGCAGCCGACCGTCCTCGATCATCCGGTCGACCTCCCGGCGCACGGCGTCCGACGGAAGCCCCTGGTCGACGGCGAGCGCCTCGAGGAGCTCCCGCTCGAGGCCGGCCGGCTCGCCGGCCAGCGTTCGAATCACCGCCGGAACGTCGCCCGCCCTTCGGGGACGGCCGGAGGATTCTCTCCGGCGTACCCGGAGAGCGACAGCCCCACCGAGCGCTGCGACAATCAGTCCCGCGAGCAATAGATCGACGACGAGCTCGTTGCCTCCGGCCGTCGCTCCCGGCACGCCCGCCGGAACGACCACGATCGCGGAACCGCCCGTGCTCTGGTTGGCCGAGTCCCGGACCACCCAGGCCACGTCGACGGGTCCCGAGCCGTTCGTCGGCACGTCGTACTCGACGAGCCCCGGCGCCGGGTCACTCGCGGTCCAGCTCTCGCTGCCCCCGACCGTGATCGAGATCGTGTACGGGGGATCGCCTCCGTACACGGTCCCGACGAATGCGATGACCGGGGAAATGTTCCCCGTTCCCACCTCGAGGTCGAACGCTGTTCGGAGGGGCGGGTCCGCGTACGCGACGATCGAGCTGGCGTTCGTAGCGCCCACCCCGTCGACCACTTCGACGGTGAAGGTGACCCCCGTCGCGGGGGCGAATCGCCCGGCGCCAAACCACGATCGCGCCGAGCCGAGGGCGACGGCCGTGGCACCGAAGACGGTCGGCGGTGGGTCGGAACGGATCGTGAGGTCGAACGGTGGGGAGCCGCCCGAGATGCGGACGTCCACGCCGAACTGCCACGTCCCGTTCGTGCCCTCGGCGAATCCAGTGAGCGCGAGATCGGGTGACGGGGAAGGCACCGGACGCGCGAACGCCGCGGCGGCGCTCCCGTTCTCGCTATCCCGCACGCGCACGTCGACCATCCCAGGGTCGGGGAGCGAGCGGGGCCACGGAAACGCCAGCAGCCCGGGTCCGTCCACCGTCGCGGAGAAATCAGGCCCGCTCGCGACCAGCGGCGGGACGCCTCCGCGCAGCTCGAGATAGCTGGTCGTCGTCGTCGCGCTCGCCCCGACGACCTCCGAGAGCGGAAGGGGACGGAGCGTGATCGGGGCGCCGACCACGAGGTCGAAGTACGACGCCACGAGCCCGAACGGAGCCTCGACGTCGACCGAGACGTTCACGAGGCCGGGCGAGCGGGTCGGCAGCGTCCACGCCGACGTGTTCGCCCCGGCCACTCGACGCCCGTTGACCGCCCACGCGTACGAGACGTCCCCGAAGACGCCGGAGACGACCGCACGGAACGGGGCCGCCGACCCGGCAGCGACCCCTCGGTCGGGGCCGTCGATCGCGACGGCCGGGCCGGCGCTCGACACGACAGGTGTCGGCACCGTCACTCGGAGCTCGTCGCCCGCCGCGTCCGAGCAGGTCAGGGTGGGATCGGAGCGGCCGGGCGGGTCGGTGGTCGAGAGCGCAAACGAGCCGTTCGGGCCGACGACCGCGTTCGAAGTGTCGCCGTTTCGCCAGTCGACCTCGACTCGGTACGGCGGGAGGCCGCCCCCGACCGTTCCCCGAACGACGACGGTCGCTCCGGGCGGAACCGGGTTCGGTCCGACCGAGAGCGAGAGCAGCGCGAGCGGGAGGTTTCCGCTTAGCGTGGCGTTCGCGACGCGCTCGAGGGTCTCGACCCCGCTCGGGCACGCCACCGTCACGGCCGCTCGGACCGACGCGACCTCGGCCCCCGGCGCCGAGGCGTCGCCGACGAGGGTGACCGTCGGGCCGTCAAACGCCCCGACGATCTGGGCGACCGGGGCTCCCGTGAAGCTCCAGGAGAACCAGCCGGAGCCGAGCGTGCAGTCGACCGGGACCCCGGTCCACGTCGCGTTCAGCGAAATGGTGTCGCCGGGCCGGAGCGACGCCGCGCCCGGCGCGACGACCAAGGCCATCGGGTCGGTGACCGCAAAGATCGCTCCGCTGGTTCTCGGGATGGGCCGCGCCGCGGGATCGATCCCGGTCGCTAACCCTCCGGCCGCGGCCACGCTCACCAGGGCCAGCACGAGCGCGATCGATCGGGCCGTCGTCCGCGGGAGCCGAAGACTGTCGGTTGAACCGCTCACGGGATACCACCGACGAGGACGACGGGTCGTCGGTATTTTCCCGGTGCGAACCAGCCGGTCGATGGAACGTGCCCCCTCGGACGGCGCGGGCCGGCGCGTCGGTCGGCGCCTAGGCGCGCACCGTGAGCGCGGCGTGCTCGCGCGAGAACGGCAGGAGGTTCGCCTCGTGAACGATCCGCAGATCGGCGCGCTCGAGCTCCGCTCGAGCCGCCCGGACGACCTCGGTCGCCGGCCGGCGCTGGCTCACCGAACGGACCTTCAGCATCAGGACGGCTCGCCCCCCGTCCGCGAGCAGCGTGCGGACGTTCTCGGCAAAGATCGCGGCCTGCTGGCGTTGGGCGATATCCTGGTAGAGGAAATCGACCAGCCCGACATCGGCGGCGTACCGTTCGGGAAGCTGGGCGTCGGCGAGCATCGGGACGAGGTTCGGCCGCTCGCGGCTCAAGGCCAGCAACGGGGCGAAGGCGACCGGGCTCTTCTCGACTACGAATACGAGGGCGTCCGGGACGGCTTCCGCGAGGTGGCTCGCGGTCGTGCCGTGGGCGCCACCGAGGTAGAGGATCGAGCGGGCGCCGTTCCAGAGCCGCGGCGGAGCGCCGCGCAGGAGGTACGCCGCGAGCTTGGAGTGAAACGGGTCCCAGACGCGGTACTCGACGCCGTCCGACCGGCGAACCGCTTCGTCCCCGACCGTCCGGCCGGGCACCGCGTTACGGGTGTAGAGCGTCCGCCCATCGCGCCAGACGCCGGCTTGGTCGGTCGGCTCCACGGTCGTTCCTACCGGATCGCCGCCCACAGTTCGACTTCGACGGGGGCGTTCAACGGGAGCGCCGCGACTCCGACCGCGACGCGAGCCGGCCGGCCGGCCTCGCCGAACAGGGAGAATAGCGGCTCCGTCGCTCCGTTCGCCACCTCGTGGGCGCGAACGAACGTCGGCGAGCTCGCGACGAACACCGCGACGCGAACGATTCGATCGATCCGGTCGATCGAGCCGACCGTGGCGGCGATCGCGCTCAAGGCCTGGAGCGTCGCCGTCCGGGCGAGCTCCTTCGCCCGCTCCACCGAGACGTCCTCGTCGACTCGACCGGGCGAGACCGCCTTCCCGGCGTCGACGACGATCTGGCCCGCCACGTACGCCGTCCCGCGATCGACGACGACCGGCGCGTAGGAGCCGGCCGGCGTCGGCGGCGGCGGCAGCTCCCAACCGAGCGCCTTCAACCGGTCGGACGGCGGCATCATCGGCCGGCCCTACGGGGTCGGCGGCGGAAAACGGTGTCGAGCCGTCCGGAGCGGCCGCGCGCCTCGGGCGAATCGCCGGTTCGCCCCGGCCTTCGCCGGAGACCCCGCGCCGCGGGGATCGTACGAGGCGGTGCGTCGAAGAACATCGCACCGGCGGCCGCGTTCTCCGCCTCGGTCTTCGGAGGAACAACCCGACCGGCCCGACGGTCGTCGGGTCGGCCCGAACCGGCGATCGCCGCCGACGGTTCGTTAAGTACCGACGCC
>JAKAWP010000049.1 GCA_021816955.1 Thermoplasmata archaeon | reverse complement strand
TTCCGATCTCGAAGGCACCCGACATCCGCCTCGGTCAGCCGGGCGCGGACCATCGCCCGGCTCAACGCCTGGTGCACGTCCCGGGGCATCGCGCGATGGAAGATCGACTCCCACGCGGTTCCGATCGTCCAGACGGGAGCGCCGATCGCGATCGCAAGCAGGTTCGCTTCGCTGGCCGGTCGAGGACGGTTCTTTTCGTCGACCCAACCCCGGCGTCGGCTGACCCGGCAGACGGCTCGCTCGGCCGACCCCGTCGCCATGGGGGGACGGATCGTTTCGTTCATCCGCCTCCGACCACGGGGGCGGTCCGTCGGACCGCGGTTCTCGAAGCGGGCGAGGCGCGCGGATCGAAGCCGATCCGTCGTTCGCCCGCCCCGCACCGACCGGCTTGGGATTCGACGACGGCCCCGCTGCCTTCGCACTCGATCACGGTCCTCGCCTCGGTTCGAGCGGTCGGCCGGATGTACCGTCCCCGTCAGTTTAACGCTGCTCCGCTAGCACCGGTCGCTCGAGCCCGCGGCTCGAGTCGGACACGGGCGGCGATCCGGGGCGGGACCGGGGCAGAAAGGTCGAGCAGATAGCCGAACTCTCCGGCGAGTGCGGCGACCGGGCGAGCGGCGGTGATCGCAAGTCCATCGGGAGGAGATCCGACGACGCGCACCGGCACCACGTCGAGCCCGACCGCCAAGTGCATCGAGGTCTCGCCCTCCCATCGGCCGCGGTAGTAGCGGCACCGCTCCGGCGCGTCTCCCTGCCACTCGGTGCCGACCGCGAGCGTTCCGTCGGGGGCGAGCGTCTGGCCGCGCTCGAGTTCGTCGGCCTCGACGCCCTTGAGTGACACGCCGACCCGCTCCCCGCTCTCGGCCTCGCGGACGTCGACGTCGTGCAGCTGGATCGACCGGACCTCCACGAGCCGCTCCGTCGGATAGAGCCTTAGGCGGTCGTGCACGCGCAACGTCCCTTGCCGGACCGCTCCGAGGGCGACCGCGCCGACCCCCCGAACCGCGAACGCGTGGTCGATCGGAACTCGGACCGGTCCGGGACGCGGTGGGACGGTCCAGCCATCGATCTGCTCGCGGATCGCGACGAGGTCGAGCGGGCCGCGGGGAGCCTCGGCGAGCCGGGTCCCCTTGAGCGCGCGCGCGATCTCCTCGTCGCCGACTTCGGGGCCGACGGCGACCGTGGTCGGCCGGTCGAACAGCTCGACCGTCGCGATCGCCTCCGCGAGCTCCCGGGTGAGGGCCCGGACGACCAACAGCACGCGCTCGCTCAGGGCGAGCGCGACGACGAGCGGCGGGAACCTTTCGGGAAACCGGGTCGGCTCGACGAGCGTCACCCGGCGGTCGCCGTGCACGTCGTCGTACAGCGTGACGTCGCTCGCGGTCCCCTTCTTGCCGAGCCGCGCCGCGGTCTCCCGGTCCCCGATGACGGCGATGACGATCGCGGACAGGGTCGTTCCTACGCCGCGACGGCGGCCCGAGCCCGGCCCGCGCGGAAGGTGAGGGCGCCGTCGGGTCCGACGTCGACCCGGACCGTCGCGCCGTCGCGAATCTCCCCGGCCAGAATCCGGTGCGTGAGCGGGTCGACGAGTTCCCGCTGCACCGTCCGCTTGAGCGGCCGGGCGCCGAACGTCGGGTCGAAGCCCTGCTCGGCGAGCTTCGCCTTCGCGGCGGGGCTCACCTCGAGACGAATGCCGCGGCCCGAGAGGCGGGAGGCGACTTGGGCGAGCTGCAAGTCGACGATCGCCGCGACCTCGTTCGGCCCGAGGGCATGGAAGATGACGATCTCGTCGAGCCGGTTCAGAAACTCCGGGCGGAAGTGCCGGCGCAAGATCGGCTCGAGGACGCGGCGTCGTTCGTCGTCCGTCGAGGCGGCGAGGATCTCCTGCGAGCCGAGGTTGCTCGTCAGGATCACGATCGTGTTGCGGAAATCGACGGTCCGCCCCTGCCCGTCCGTGAGCCGGCCGTCGTCCAACAGCTGGAGGAGGACGTTCAGCACTTCGGGATGGGCCTTTTCGACCTCGTCGAACAGGACGACGCTGTACGGGCGGGTGCGGACGGCGTCCGTCAGCTGGCCCCCTTCCTCATACCCGACGTAGCCGGGCGGCGCGCCGACTAGGCGCGCGACCGAATGGCGCTCGCCGTACTCGCTCATGTCGATGCGGACCATCGCCTTCTCGGTGTGGAACAAGAGCGCCGCGAGCGCCTTGGCGAGCTCCGTCTTGCCGACGCCGGTCGGTCCGATGAACAAGAACGCCCCGATCGGTCGCTGCGGGTCCCCGAGGCCCGAGCGGCTGCGCCGAACGGCCCGCGCGACCGCCGCCACCGCCTCGTCCTGCCCGACGACCCGCTCGTGGAGCTCCGCCTCGAGGTTGAGGAGTCGCCGGGTCTCCTCCTCGAGCAGGCGGGCCACGGGGACCCCGCTCCACTTGGAGATCACCTGCGCGATGTCCTCCTCCGTGACCTCCTCGCGCAGGAGCGGGACCGATCCCGACCGTTCCATCGCCTTTGTGAGCGAGGCGACCTTGCGCTCGAGCTCGGGGAGGCTCCCGTACTTCAGCCGGGCCGCAGATTCGAGGTCGCCGCGTCGCTCGGCGAGCTCCGCCGCCTCGCGCGTCCGCTCGAGCTCCGCCCGCAGTCGACGGATCTCCTCGACGTGCTCGCGCTCCTGCTGCCAGCGGGCGAGCAGGCCGCTCTCGCGCTCCTTCAGCCCCGCGAGCTCGCGTTCGAGCGCGCTCAACCGCTCCTTGGACGCCGCGTCCTTCTCGCGCTTCAACGCCGTCTGCTCGACCTCGAGCTGGCGGATCCGCCGGGAGAGCTGATCGAGCTCCGTCGGCCGGCTCTCCAGGTTCAGCCGGACCGCGGACGCCGCCTCGTCCACGGCGTCGATCGCCTTGTCCGGCAGCCGTCGGTCGGTGAGGTAGCGGGCGCTGAGGGTCGCCGCGGCGACGAGCGCGGCATCGTGGATCTTGACGCCGTGGTGCGTCTCGTACCGCTCCTTGAGCCCGCGGAGGATCGAGATCGTCTCCTCGACGGTCGGCTCTTGGACGAGCACCGGCTGGAACCGCCGCTCGAGCGCCGCGTCCTTTTCGATGTAGGCGCGGTACTCCTTGAGCGTCGTGGCGCCGATGCAGTGGAGAACGCCCCGGGCGAGCGCGGGCTTGAGCAGGTTGGAGGCGTCCATCGCTCCCCCCTCGGTCGCGCCCGCATGGACGAGCGTGTGGAGCTCGTCGATGAACAGGATCACCTGCCCGTCGCTGCGCTCGATCTCCTTCAGCACGGCCTTGAGCCGCTCCTCGAACTCGCCCCGGAACTTCGACCCCGCGACGAGCGCTCCCAGGTCGAGGGCGACGATCCGCTTGTCCTTGAGCGAGTCCGGCACGTCCCCTTGGGCCATCCGCAGCGCGAGGCCCTCGACGACGGCCGTCTTGCCGACCCCGGGGTCGCCGATCAGCACCGGATTGTTCTTGGTCCGGCGCGAGAGGATCTGCAGCACCCGGCGGATCTCTTCGTCCCGCCCGATGACGGGGTCGAGCTTGCGCTCCCGCGCGAGCTGCGTGAGGTCCCGGCCGTACTTTTCGAGCGCGCGGTACTGGTTCTCCTGCGAGCGGCTTTCGACCGGCGCCGCCCCGCCGCGCAGCTCGCCCATCGTGGCGGCGACTGTCGCCGCGTGGACGCCGACGGCCGCCAACATCTCCTTCGCGGGGGAGTCGACCTTTGCCAGGCCGAAGAGGAGCAGGTCGACGCTCGTGTAGCGATCTTTGCGTCGAGCCGCCTCCGCCTCGGCGGCATCGATCACTTGGGTGAGGCTCCGCGAGAGGTACTGGTCCGATGGGGCGACGTGGTCGGCCGTCGGCCGGGCTGCGAGCGTCGCGTCGAGTTTCTGCCGCAGGGCGTCGACGGAGACCCCCAGCCGCCCGAGGATCGCCGCCACCGGCCCGTCGGGGTCGGTGGTCAGGGCATAGAGCAGGTGTTCGGGCTCCACCGATGGGTGGCGGAGCTCCGCTGCCCGCTGGATCGCTCGCTCCAAGGCCGCGCGCCCGGCGTCGGTCAGTCGGTCGAGGTGCATGCGCCCCCGATAGACCGAGCGAGGCGATTTAAGCGCACCACCCGTCCGACCGGTCGTGGCCGATCTCACCACGACGGTCGCCGGGGTCCGGTGGCGCAACCCCCTCTGGCTCGCCTCCGGGATCTGGGGGGAGAGCGGGGAGTCGCTTCGCGGCGCGTACGAGGCGGGCGCCGGGGCCGTGATCACCAAGTCAATCGGGAGCGGCCCCCGGCCGGGCTACCCGAACCCGACCGTCGAGCCCCTCGGCCCCGTCGGGATGCTGAACGCGCTCGGCCTTCCGAACCCGGGGATCGAGGAGTACCCCCGGGAGATCGAGAAAGCGGTGTCGGCGGGCGTCCCGGTCATCGGATCGATCTTTGGCGGCTCCGCAAACGAGTTCACCGCCCTCGCCCGGGCGATGAGCCGCACCGGGGTCCGGGCGATCGAGCTCAACCTGAGCTGCCCTCACGCGGAGGGCTTCGGTACGGAGGTCGGCAGCGATCCCCACCTCGTGGAGCGGATCGTCCGCCGGGTGCGGGCCGCCACGACCCTGCCGGTGATCGCGAAGCTGACGCCGAACACGTCCGACCCTGGGGCGCTCGCGCGGGCGGCGGAACGCGGGGGCGCCAACGCGGTGAGCGCGATCAACACGGTCCGGGGGCTCGCCATCGAACCGGAACTACGGCGGCCGGTCCTGGCCCATGGAATCGGCGGCTTGAGCGGGCCGGCGATCAAGCCGGTCGGCCTCGCCTGCGTCTGGCAGATCTACGAGGCGATCGACCTCCCGATCGTCGGGATCGGCGGGATCTCGACGGCGACGGACGTCGTCGAGTACCTGCTCGCCGGGGCATCGGCGGTCGAGATCGGCACCGCGGTCGCCCAGGATGGCATCGAGGTCTTCGGAACGGTGGCGAAGGCGCTCTCGGACTGGATGGACCGTCACGGGGTCGGGGAGCTCGCCGAACTGATCGGGGCGGCGCACCCCGGGCGGCGGGCAAAGCGCGGCTCTCCGCGCCGGACGCGCTCGGTCGCATCGCACCGCCGGCGGCGGGTGTCGGTCGTCCGCGGCCGCTCGCCCCCTGCGATGTTATAGCGGTCGGCCGTTCGAGCGAATCGTGCGGTCCGTCGTGCCGGTCGACGAACGCGTCGCGGAGACGCCATCGACGGCGACCTTGAGGTTCGACTACCCGCCGACCGCGGAGCCCGGCCAGTTCGTGATGGTGTGGCTCCCCGGGGACGACGAGCTTCCGATGTCGCTGTCGTACGTGGAGGGGCCGCAGAAGGGGATCACGGTCAAGGCGATGGGGGAGTCGAGCGCCCGGCTCGTCCGCCTCCGGCCGCCCGACCGCCTTGGGGTTCGGGGGCCGTACGGACGCGGGTTCGACCTCTCCCCGCGCCGGATCCTCGTGGTCGGGGGGGGTTCGGGAGCGGCGGTCCTGGCGCCCGCCGCCGAGGCGGCGGCCCGCGCTGGGGCGCTCGTCGACGTCGCCCTCGGGGCGACGACGCGCGAAGAGCTGTTGTTCTACGAGCGGTTCCGCGCGATGGGCGCGCGGCTGTTCCCCGCCACGGACGACGGGTCGTTCGGGTACCGGGGGTACGTCTCCGACGTGGCCCGCGAGCGGCTCGGCTCGGAGTCGTACCAAGCCGTCTGGACGTGCGGCCCCGAATTGATGATGCGCAAGGTTCTCGAAGAGGCGGAACGTCGGTCCGTGGCGTCGTTCGGCTCGGTGGAGCGGGTGATGAAGTGCGCGCTCGGCATGTGCGATGCGTGCGCGCTCGGGCCGTTCCACGTCTGCCGCGACGGTCCGGTGCTTCCCGGAAGGCGGCTGCTCGACTTGGAGGAGTTCGGCCGAGCGTTCCGCAACGCGAGCGGGCGGCTGACGCCGTTCGAGGTCCGGCGGGCTCCGTCGGGCCGAACGGGCCGCGACCGGGGCCCGGGGCGCTGACGGGCCGATCGGGCGCGGTCCCAGCCCCCGTCGGCCGCGCAGGCTTTATGCGCAGGGCCGACTACCTGACGCGGGCGCGCCCGTGAAGGTCATTGTCGTCAGCGGCGGAGTGATTTCGGGCCTCGGAAAGGGGATCACGACGTCCTCGCTCGGCCGCCTATTGAAGGCTCGGGGGATCGCCGTCACGATCCTGAAGATCGACCCGTACCTCAACGTCGACGCGGGCACGATGAACCCGTACCAGCACGGCGAGGTGTTCGTGCTGGACGACGGAACCGAGGCCGACCTCGACCTCGGCAATTACGAGCGGTTCCTCGGCCAGAGCCTCAGCGGGGCCCACAACCTCACGACCGGGAAGATCTACCGCGCGGTGATCGAGAAGGAGCGGCGGGGCGACTACCTCGGCCACACGGTGCAGATCATCCCGCACGTTACGGGGGAGATCAAGCGGACGATCCGCGAAGTCTGCGCGGCCGCCGGCGCGGAAGTGATCCTCGTCGAGGTCGGCGGGACGGTCGGCGACATCGAGTCGATGCCGTTCTTGGAAGCGTTGCGCGAGCTCTCCTACGAGATCGGCGAGCACCGGATGGCGTTCGTCCACACCACGCTTGTGCCCGTGGTCGGGCCGGTCGGCGAGGCGAAGACGAAGCCGACCCAGCACTCCGTTCGGGAGCTCCGCGCCATCGGCCTGCGGCCGAACCTCATCATCGCCCGCGGACCAGCGCCGCTCACGGAGGAGATCAAGGCGAAGATCTCGCTGTTCTGCGACGTGCCGCCCGAGGCGGTGATCTCCGTGCCCGACCAGCCGGTCGTCTACGACGTCCCCCTCGTCCTCGAGGCCCAAGGGGTCGGCAGCCACCTGACGAAGCTGCTCGGCCTGCCCGACCGCCCGCCCGACTACACGGCGTGGAAGGCGTTCCTGACGACGTACCGCCGCTCCGACCCCTCGGTCCGGATCGCGGTCGTGGGCAAGTACACCGAGCTCCGCGACGCCTACCTCTCCCACCTCGAAGCGTTCCACCACTGCCAGGGCCACCTCGGCGCGGCCGTCCAGCTCGACTGGATCGATGCTGAGGAGATCACGGGGAGCCCGAACGGGGCCGACCGCGTCCGCCGGGCGGACGGGCTCCTCGTTCCCGGTGGGTTCGGCCCCCGAGGGGTCGACGGAAAGATCGAGGCGATCCGGATCGCCCGCACGGAGCGGATCCCGTTCCTCGGGGTCTGCTACGGCTTCCAGATCGCAGCGGTCGAGTTCGCCCGCCACGTCCTCGGCCTGCCGACGGCGCACTCGACGGAGGTCGACCCGAAGACGGCCGACCCGGTCGTGAGCTTGCTCGAAGAGCAGCAAGCGATCGACCACCTCGGGGGGACGATGCGGCTCGGTCGGCAGAAGGTCGTCTTGGCGCCGGGATCCAAGATCGCGACCGTCTACGGCACCACGGAGGTCTACGAGCGCCATCGCCATCGGTACGAGATCAATCCCGCCTACTTCGAGCGGTTCACCTCCCGGGGGCTCGCGCTCACGGGGTTCTCCCCGGACGGACGGCTCGAGTCGCTCGAGCTCGCCGACCACCCGTTCTTCGTCGGCGTCCAGTTCCACCCCGAATTCCTCTCCCGGCCCGAAGCTCCCCATCCCCTCTACCTCGCGTTGGTGCGGGCCGCCCTCGCCCGGAAGGAGGTGCCGACCCCTGCCGCCCGCGCGCCGTCTCTCGCGTGAGCTCGCGGAGCTGCCGGACGGCTCGCCGGTCCGCGTCGCCGGCCACCTCGAGGAGGTCCGTCGGCTCGGCGGCGTCGCCTTCGCGCTCGTGCGCGACGGCGCCGGCACGACCCAGATCACCGTCAAGAAGGAAGGGACCGACCCCGCGCTGTTCCGTTGCCTGACCGAAACGCCGCGAGAATCCGTGGTGGAAGTCGTCGGTTCGCTCCGTCGCTCCTCCCGGGCCCACCGGGGATTCGAGGTCGTCCCGAGCTCGGCGGAGGTGATCGCGCCGGCGGACGTCCCGCTGCCCCTCGGCGTCGTCGACCGGGTGAACGTCGAGCTCGACACCCGGCTCAACCACCGCGTGCTCGACCTGAGAAAGCCGGCGGTCCGAGAGGTCTTCGAGATCCGCGCCGCGCTATTGGCCGGCTTCCGCGAAGCGTTCGCCCGCCGCGGGTACCTCGAGGTCGAGACGCCGAAGATCCTCCGTCAAGGCGCCGAAGGGGGGGCGACCCTTTTCCCGATCGATTACTTCGGCGGGCGCGCGTTCCTCGCGCAGAGCCCCCAGCTCTACAAGCAGATGCTGATCGGCGCCGGGTTCGAGCGCGTCTTCGAGATCGCCCCGGCGTTCCGGGCGGAGCCGTCCGACACCGTGCGCCATCTCACGGAGTTCACCAGCCTCGACGCCGAGGTCGGCTACGTCTCCGGTCCGGCGGACGTGATCGACGAGCTCGAGGCGGTCGTCCGCCACGCGGTCGGCGCCGTCGCCGAGCGGTGGTCGGCCGCCGGCCGTCCGCTTCCCGCCGGGTGGCCCGACGTCGCCGCGCCGTTCCCGCGCATCCCGTTTCGCGAGGCGGCGGAGTGGCTCGGACGGAGCGGTCCCCCGCGCGACTTCGGCACGGACGACGAGCGCGCGCTCGGAGAGATCGTCGACCGCAAGTTCGGCGCGCCGATGTACTTCCTCACCGAGTACCCGTCCGCCGTCAAGGCGTCGACGTTCTATGCGCGCCGGCTGGACGACCGGCCCGACGTAACGGGATACTTCGATCTCGACCTGCGCGGCCTCGAGATCGCGAGCGGCGGGTTGCGCGAGCACCGCCGGGACCGGCTCGAGGCGAACGTGCGGGCCGCCGGGCTCGATCCCGCGTCGTTCGCGGGGTACCTGGAGGCGTTCCGGTACGGCATGCCGCCGCACGGCGGCTGGGGCCTCGGCATCGACCGGTTGGTGCAGAGCCTCTGCGGGCTTTCGAACGTCCGGGAGGCGCGCTTATTCCCTCGCGACCGATACCGGCTCGAGCCGTAGAGGAGTGACCGATGGCGATCGCCCGAGCGAGCCTCCCCGCGACAACCGAACTGGCGGACCGATGGGCCGCCGTCCTCGAGGAGGCGGGGTTCCGACCGAAGATCGTCGAACTCGCCGACCAGTTTCCCCGGGCCCGGTCGCTCGAGGTACCGTTCCGCGAGATCGACGCGATCGACGCGGAACTCGCCGACCTCGTCCTCCTCCGTCCGACCGAGCTGCTCGCCGCCGGCGGCCAGGCGCTGCGCAGCCTGCTGCCCGCGAGCACGCCCCACGCGGCGGAATTGAGGCTGCGGATTACCGAGCTCCCGCCGACGGCCCGGCGGGCGATCCGGGCGCTCCGGGAGAGCGACCTCAACCACCTCGTCGCGATCGACGGCATCGTGCGGCGGGTGAGCGAGGTCCGGCCCCAGATCCTCGAGGCGACGTTCCAGTGCGTAGCCTGCAACTTCACGTTCCAGGAGCCCCAAGAGACGACCGCCATGACGTTCCGGGAACCGATCGAATGCCCGGAGGCGATCGGCGGCTGCGGGCGGACCCAAGGGCGCACCCGGTTCAAGCTGTTGCCCGAGGCGTCGCGCTACGTCGACAGCCAGCGGATCGAGATCCAAGAGAACCCGGAAGCGCTGCGCGGCGGCGCGCACCCCCAGGGGATCCCGGTGCTCCTGCTCGAAGACTTGGTCGGGTCCGTGCTCCCGGGCGACCGCCTCGTGGCGAACGGGATCCTGAAGAGCCAGCAGCGGTCGAGCGCGTCCCGGGGCGGGCCCGTCCGCACGACGACGTTCGACGTCGTGCTCCTCGGCCACTCGCTCCAGCTGAAAGACAAGCAGTACGACGAGATCGAGATCACCGAGGAGGAAGAACGCCTCTTTGAGGAGTTCCGGCGCGACCCGACGATCGTCGACCGGATCACCCTCTCCCTCGCGCCGACGATCAAGGGGATGGAGGAGGAGAAGGAGGCGATCGCGCTGCAGCTGTTCGGCGGGG
>JAKAWP010000048.1 GCA_021816955.1 Thermoplasmata archaeon | reverse complement strand
TCTACAGGTCAAGACGATCAATTGCCGGGACGACGTCGGGGACGGCGGCTACGCGCTTCCGTTCAACGTGGAGAAGGAGAAGATCGAGCTGGTCGGAACGAACGCCCGGTTCGTCATCGCGATCGAGTGCGGCGGCATGGTCGATCGGCTCGCGGAGAACGGGTTCGACGAGAAGGCGAAAGCGATCCTGCTCCACCTGAAGGGTCAGCCCGCCCGCTCAACCCGCCGGTTCCTCCGGCGCCTGCACGACGAGCTCGGGCTACCGGTCGTGGTCTTCACCGACGGCGACCCCTGGTCGTTCCGGATCTACGCGAGCGTCGCGTTCGGCGCGATCAAGACCGCGCACATCAGCCAGTACCTCGCCACCCCGAGCGCCGAATTCCTCGGGGTGACGGCCTCCGACATCGAGAACTACGACCTCCCGTCCGATCGGCTCACCGAGCAGGATATCCGCGCGCTCGAGGCGGAGCGCACCGACCCGCGCTTTGCCACGGCGGAGTGGCGTTCCGAGATCGAACTGATGCTCAAGAACGGCAAGAAGGCCGAGCAGCAGTCGCTCGCCAAGTACGGCCTCAACTACGTAACCGATACGTACCTACCGGAGAAGCTGACCGAGATGGGCGTGCTCTAGCGGGTGCCCGTCGGGGCGAGGCCAAGCGCCGCGAGCGCGTCGGGGCGCGCGAGCGTCTCCGCCGATTCGGCCGGCACGTACAGCCATCGTCCGCCGCCGAGGGAGAGCCGCCGGAAATCGATGCCGTTCTCGCGGAACTCCCCGCGCTCGCTGCCGACCGGCTCCGCGGCCGTCGGCCGCCGGGGCTCCGGATCGCCCCAGCGAAGCGTCTCCTCCTCGCGGTCGTAGCGGATCGAGCGGCGGGGCAGCGCCAAGAACAGCTGGACGAGCTTCGGGCGAAATCGGTTCTCGCTCTCCGTCTCGGTCCGGGAGAAGAGCGCAAACTCCTCCGTTCCGACCCGGACGAGGCGGGCGAACTGGAACGACTTCTGGCGAAACTCGAGGAGGTTCACCTCCAGATCAGCGGGGGAAGCCACGGCCCAGCAATCCGCGCGGCTACATAACGGCCGGAGGCTCTTCGCACCGACGGGAGTGTCGATGCGGCGGACCACCCGCGACGGACGGACGGTACGCTCCTCCGGGCGGTCGAGCGACGCCGCGAAGCGCAACGGAGTCATGGCCCCTCCGCGGCCGGTCGCGGTCGGTCTCGACCTCGCCGGGGTCCCGCACCGGCGGACCGGATTCTGCCGAATCGATTCGCTCGGCCGCCTGACGACGCAGGTGCTCCACTCGGACTCGGAGATCGTGCGCAAGGTCGCGCGAGCCGGCGCCGCCATAGTCGTGGTCGACGCCCCGCTCTCGCTGCCGCGTGGGCGGCGGTCGATCCACGAGCGCCACGCGCCCCACCTCCGCGCGTGCGATCGCGAATTGGCCGCGCGTCGGATCCCGTTCTTCCCGGTCACCCTCGGGCCGATGCGAACACTCACCCAGCGGGGCCTCCGGCTCGCCGGCCGACTGCGCCGACAGGGGCTCGCCGTGGTCGAAGGGTATCCGGGCGGCGCCCAAGATATCTGGGGCCTTCCGCGTAAGGGCGCCGGCGTCGAACGGCTGCGTCGCGGGCTGCGGGCGCTCGGGTTGGGAGGACCCCTGCGTCGGCGGTCGATCACCCATGACGAACTCGACGCGGTGACGTTGGGGCTCGTCGGCCTCGCCCATCTCATGGGCGGGGCGGAGCCGCTCGGCGACCCGGAGGAGGGGATCCTTGTCGTGCCCCGCGCGGACCTCCCGCCCCCTCGGCTCGGTCGAACCGAGGGGGCCGGACGGGCCCGCTCCGCGGGCCGGAAAGTGACGGCTCGCCTGGCCCTCAAGGGTGGCCGCCCGCGCGCGAATCCGACTCGAGGAGCCCTCACGCGCCCGAGGACCATCGGAACGACGAGCGATGGGGCGAAAACGAGGACGACCGATCGGTCCGACTGGTCCGTTTCGGCCCGGGTCGAGGCAACCCTAATAAAGGGAGGACACTAGGCGCGCCCGCTTCTCTTCGGGAAGGAATGAAACGAAGTTCACGCGTCTGGAAGAAGCGGGGCCACATGCGCTGGAAGTGGCGAAAGAAGCGCATGCGCCGCCGCATGCGCGCCCAGAAGATGCGCAAGCAGTGAGCCGTCGACGAACGGCCATCCCGCGTCCGCTCGGACCGGCGGTGTCGAGATAGGCGCCCGGGCGACTCAGCGGGCCAGGCGGTCGAGCGTTCGAGCGTCTCGGGTCGCCCGCTTCCACTGTTTGTAGTGCGCCCGGCAGAGCGAAGCCGTCCGGCCAGATTCGGGCAATCCGTCGAGCCCGCGCCGGGCCTCGACCAGGGCGAGGTGGCGCACGACCGGCTCGGCGCACCCGGGGACGGAGCAGGCGGACGGCGTGGGCTCGTTTCGGACGGGGGCCCGTCGCACGGGCGCGCTCATCGGTGGGAGGCGGCTCGCAGGCGGTCCGCCACGAGCTCGGGAATCTCGTACGGGAATCGGGCGACCGAGACCCCGGCGGCGCGCAGCGCGCTCTGCTTGCTCTCGGCCGTCCCTCTACCCCTCAGGACGATCGCCCCGGCGTGCCCCATCCGCTTACCGGGCGGGGCGCTCGCTCCCGCGATGTAGGCGACGACCGGCTTATGTACATAGGCCCGGATATAGTCGGCGGCGTCCTCCTCGGCGGTACCGCCGATCTCGCCGACAAGCACGATGAGCTTCGTGTCGGGATCGGCCTCGAACAGCGGCAGGGCGTCGACGAACGAGGTGCCGACGACCGGGTCGCCGCCGAGCCCGATGCACGTCGTTTCGCCGAGGCCCTTCTCGGAAATCCCGCTCACGATCTCGTAGGTGAGGGTCCCGCTGCGGCTGATCACCCCGACCGGCCCCGGTCGGAACACGACGTTCGGGATGATCCCGACCTTGGCCACGCCGGGGGCGCCGATCCCGGGGCAGTTCGGACCGATGATCCTCGTCCCCCGGGCGAGGGCATAGTGGTACATGCTCAGCATGTCGTGGAACGGGATGTGCTCCGTCACGACGACGGCGAGCCGGATACCCGCATCGACGGCCTCGAAGAGCGCGTCGCGAGCGAACGGGGCCGGCACGAAGATGCAGCTCGTGTTCGCCCCGGTCGCTCGCACGGCGTCCGCGACGGCGTCGTAGACCGGGACGCCTTCGACCTGAGTGCCGGCCTTTCCGGGGGTCACCCCGGCCACGACCCGGGTGCCGAACCGCTGCATCTGGCGGGTGTGGACGGTGCCTTGGTGGCCGGTGATCCCCTGCACCACGACCTTGGTGTCGCGGTCGACGAGTACGGTCATCGACGCCCTCCCGAAGCCGCGGCGACGACCGCCCGACCGGCCTCCCGGAGATCGGGGATCGAAGCGATGCCGGCTTGACGCAGCAAGGCGATGCCCTCGGCTTCGTTGTTCCCCCGAATCCGCGCCACGAGCGGGAACCGACGGTCGCTCGGGACGCTCGCGAGGGCCGCCACGAGCCCCTCGGCGACGGTGTCGCACCGGGTGACCCCGCCGAAGATGTTCAGGAAGACCGCCGCCGGCCGGGCTTCGGCCATCAGCAGGAACGCTTCGGTGACCTTCTTCGGGTCGTCGGTGCCGCCGAGGTCCAAGAAGACGCCGGGGGCCCCGCCGTACTCCTTCAGCACGTCCAACGTCGCCATCGTAAGCCCCGCGCCGTTCGCGATCACCCCGATGTTCCCGTCCAGCTGGACGAACGCAATCCCCTTCTCGCGTGCGACCTCCTCGAGCGGCGTGCGGTCGTCCGGAATCGCGGCATACTGGGGATGGCGGAACGTCGCATCGTCCTCGATGATCACCTTCGCATCGAGCGCCACGAGCGACTCTCCGACGCGGGCGAGCGGATTGATCTCGACGAGTTCGGCGTCTTCCGCGACGAACGCGCGCCAGAGACCGTCCAAGATGCCGGCGAGCGCACGGGCGGGCGCGCCGTCGAGCCCGAGGGTCCGCGCGACCTGTCGTCGGTGGTAGCCGGAGAGTCCGGTGAATGGGTGCACCCACTGCCGATCGATCGCGGACTCCTCCACGCTCTCGATCTCGACCCCGCCCTGGCGGCTGGCGATCAGCACCGGTAACCGACGGCTGCGGTCGAGCGTGATCGCGACGTAGAACTCTTGCTCGATCGAGAGCCGTTCCTCGACCAGCACCTCCCGGACCTTCTCGCCCTTGAACTCCAGCGCGAGGAGGTCCGCGACCGTCGAGCGGAGCTCGTCGGCGGTGGTCGCGAATCGAACGGCGCCTCCCTTCCCTCGGCCCCCGGCGAGCACCTGGGCCTTCGCCACGCACGGAAGCGGGACTGTCTTCGTCCGAACGGCCTCGGCGGCCTCGTCGGGACTCCGCACCACCGTGCCGCGAGGGAGCGGGATTCCGTAGCGGCGGTAGATCTCCTTGCCTCTCCACTCCGCAAGCTTCACCATAGGCTACCCGACGGGGCCGAGCCGGCCGGCGACTTAACGGCGACGAGGGGCGACGCGAGGCCCGGGGGCTCGTCGGGGGGAACCGGAGGGGCCCGGCCGGGCCGGGACCGACGGCAACAGCTCCGCGAGCGATCGAAGCAGCTCGGTCGCTACCGCCGTCTTGGTGCCCCGGATCCGGCGCTCGTCGGATCGCCGGACCAACGTGACCTCGGCGTCGGTACTTCCCATCGCTGAAACGTCGTTGGCCACGACCGCATCGAGCCCGGCCTCTTCGAGGAGTTTCCGGGACGCCGCGAGGAGCGACTTCGATGCGCCGCCCGCGAGCAGCTTGAATCCGACCACTAGCGCGGGCGGCGGGGCGGCTGATCGGAGCTTCGGGAGCACCTTCGTGGCGGGTCGCAACCGAAGGGTCAATCCGGACCGACCGCGGGAGGCGATCTTACCGGGCGCCGCATCAATCGTGAAGTCCGACAGGGCCGCCGGGACGATCACGGCGGCCGCCCGCGCGAGCCGGTCCCGTCGCTGGTCGATCAGGCGGACGAGATCGGTCACCGTACTCCAAGACGTGACGGTCAAGAACGGAGGAACGACGACCGTGTGGCCGCCGAGCCACAGCTCGACCTCGGCCCCGTCGTAGAACGCTTCGCGGGCCAACGCCACGGCCGTGGCGCCCGAGCTTTCGTTGGTGACGGCGCGGACCCGGTCGATCGGTTCCCGGGACGCTCCTCCGATCACGATGACCGAGCGGCCCACCCAGGGCCCTGCCGCTAGTGCGCGGACGACCGCCGCGGCGATCTCCTCGGGCGTCGCCAGTTTCTCCTCCCCTTCGGCCGCCGTCGGCTCGATGATCCGCACTCCCCAGGACCGGAGGGTCTCGAGATTGGCACGGATCGCCGGGTTCCCGTGCATGTGCTGGTGCATCGCCGGCGCGAGGAGCAGCGGGACGCCGCCGCCCAGCGCGACGGAAGCGCAGGACGTCACCGACGTGTCGTCGATCCCGTGGGCGATCTTCGACAGGGTGTTCGCCGTGCAGGGCGCGATCAAGTACAGATCGACCCGGCCCTCGCCGGGTCCGAGCAACGACACGTGTTCCACGGCGCCGCTCAACTGGAGCACCGGCCGATGGCCGGTCGCGAACTCGACCGCTTCGGGGGTGACGATCCGCGCCGCTTCCGGGCTCATCACGGCCCGGACCTCCGCCCCGTGGCGCACCAGTTCGCGGATCACCCGGACCGACTCGACCGCGGCGATCGACCCCGAGATGCCGACCAAGATGGTCTTTCCCGCCAGGCGGTGGCTCCGGTGTCCCCGGATCGCAGCGCTCGGATGCATCGAACACTCCGCGGAGGCCGGGCGCCGTATTAGGAGCGCGGTCGGGGAGGGGCTTATCTCGCCTCGAGGCTCCGTGCGGGTTATGGGCGAGGGAGAACGGGAGAACCCGGACCGGCCCCCGCTCGCGGGAGCGGGCACCGGGGATATTCCGTTGAAGGTCGTTCGACCGAAGCGGGATCAGCTTCCGGCCGTTCCGCCGTTGGTCCGACCGGCCGAGCCCCGACCGGTCGCCCCTCGCGAAGTGCCTCGAGGTGTGGTGATCTTCGATATGGA
This sequence comes from Thermoplasmata archaeon, assembly GCA_021816955.1. Classification (GTDB taxonomy): domain Archaea; phylum Thermoplasmatota; class Thermoplasmata; order Lutacidiplasmatales; family UBA184; genus Lutacidiplasma. Next base: position 3,943 of record JAKAWP010000048.1, on the reverse strand, counting down.
CGGCACGCTGCTCGACGACCTATCCCTCATCAGCCACGTAGCGGGGTCGGTCTTGCAGGCCGCGTTCGGGACCCCCGAAGCGGAGGCCCGAATTCACTATCTCGCCACGACGGGCATGCCGTTCGAGGCCCAGCTGGCCCAGCTGTACCCCCACGCGCCCGCGGACGAACGCCGGCGGGTCGCCCGGACGTTCCACGAGCGCAAGGTCACGGAAGCGTACGCGCACGCCGGGCCGTTTCCCGAGATTCCGAAGTTGTTGAAGCGGTTGAGCCAAGGCGGTTGGACGCTCGCGATTTCGACGGGAGCCGAGGCGGAGATGGCCGAGATCGTCCTCGAACGGGAAGGCCTGCGGTTCTGGTTCGAAGACCTCCTCGGATCCCGCGACGGCACGAAGCGGGAGCACCTCCAGGAGTACCGACGCCGCTATCCATCGGCCCCCCTCATCCTCGTCGGGGATTCCCGGTTTGATATGGAGGCGGGGCAGTCCATGCCCGGCGTCACGACGATCGGGCGGGCCTCCACCGTCCACGGATGGACGTTGACCCCGGCCGACCTGCGCCGCTGGGGGGCCGCTTGGGCCGACTACTCGCTCGCGCGCCTACCGGAAGTGCTCGATCAGCTGTTTCCGTCGGATCGGACGCCCACGGCCGAGGCTCGAACGAGCGGAAACGGCCCGGCCTCGGCTGCTCGCGGCCCGCCCCGCCGAGAGGGGCCGGGACCGAGAGCTTCCCGACGCAGGGGATGACCCTGCACCGATTTGAACCCGGGTCGAGGGATCCACAGTCCCCCAGGATAGGCCAAACTACCCCATCCCGGCCACGACCGGGCGACGCACGGCTGAAATGTAAAGCCTTTCCTCGGCCGACGGCCGCGAAGACCGCCCGGTCCACGGCCGCCTACGGCCGCCGCTGCGATCCGATCTCCAACGGCTCCACCGTCGACAGGAACGCCCGCCGTCTTCTCCGCTCCTCCCGCGAGAGGTAGACAAGGAACCCGCCGAACGCTATCCCGAACCCACCGCCGGCATACGCCTCGAAGAACCAGAACCCGGCACCGGCCCAGACGAGTCCGATGACCAACGCGGCGCCGAGCGCGATCGTGAGGCCGCCACCGATCGCGAACTGCGATTCGCGGAGCATCGCGCCACCGCCCTCGCCGGTCCGACCACCCCCGAGGTTAAAGCCTGCAAGGGGTGCGGGAGCCGTGGGATCGGAGTCGACCGCGTCCGAAGCCGTCACCGTGTTCCGGTGGCTCGCCCTCGAGGGACCGTCCCGTCGGTTCGCCCTGAGCATCGAGGAGCGAGAGCTCGCCCGTCTCGAATGGGAGCGGCCGTCCGGCAGCCTCGCCGTCGCCTCGTCCGGTCGGGAAACATGGACGCTCAAACGCCTCGGGTTCCTTCAACCGTCGGTCACCGTTCGCCCGCGCGGGGCTCCCACCGATCTCGCTCGGTTGCAGACCCAAGGGACGCATCACCGGATCTCGCTCGCCAACGGGCAACGGTTCGAGTTCCGCCGGGCCGGGCTCCTCGTCCCGGCGTGGGAGCTTCGATCGATGGACGGTCGTCGGCTCGTTCACATCGAACCGGTGCGGGACGGGCGCCGGCTCATCGGGGCGGGGGTCGAGGTCGACGCCCGCTTCGCCAACGAGCCCGCGCTCCTCTTGCTGCTCGTGCTGACGTTCTACTTCCTCGTAATGGCGTGGGCCGAGGACGAGCTGATCTCCGCGTGGACCGACCACGCGGAAGGGCGCTGGTAGTCGACCGACGGGTCTACGGACGCGGGGGAGCCTTCTTCTGGAGCTCCGCGTAGCACGCCGAGCACAGCGCGTGCAGGTGGGGCCAGCCGTCGTCCGGCGGCGGAACGACCCGCGTGATCGCATTCCCGCACTGATCGCACATCAACCGACCGTCCTTCAGCATCGTCGGTCACCCGAACGGCCACGGTGCCGGCGGTCTTAACCCCTACCGACGGGCCTCGAACGGGCGAAGACCCGAACCGGACACGTCGCCCGTCCCCGACCAAGAGCGCGCGCCGATAAACGACTCGACGATCTTGCCTCGCCATGCGCCGCTCTCGCTCCGACTCGCGCGAACTGCGCTCGTTCTGTGCGTTCCTGACGGCGCTCGCGGAAGACCGTCGGCACGGGGCGTACTGGCTCGCGGGAAACCTCTACCGCCGGACCCGGGACCTCCTTCGACGGTCCGGCGAACGGTTCGCCGCCTGGCCGCCGTCCGTGAGGTCTCGGCTCGCGCGGGCCGTGGAGCGGGCCCAGCCGGCGATGGGTCCGTTCTTGGCGCTAAGTGAGGTCCTTCGACGAGGAACGCGGGCCACGGACGGGCGACCGTTCCGGCGGATCGACGGCCTCGCGTGGATCGAACACCGCCTTCGGCAAATGGCCGAGGAGCGGGTGTGTCTTCCCCGTCGGATCGCCCGACGATTGCCTATCCGGGCTCGGGTCGTCACCTTCAGCCACAGCGAACTCGTGGAACGAACGCTCCTCGAAGCGCACCGGATCGGTCGAACGATCGAAGTCGTCGCCGCCCGCAGCGACCCGGGAGCGGAGGGGTGGCGGCTCGGCCGCCGGCTTCGGAGCGCCGGGATACCCGTTCGATTCGTCCGGGACCTCGCCGCCGCCGAGGAGGTTCGATCGGCCGACCTTTTGCTCGTCGGCGCTGATGCGATCTATCGGGATCGGTCGATCGCTCACAAGGTCGGAACGCGACGGCTCGCGCGCGTGGCACACCGGGCGGGCGTCATGGTGTGGGTGGCCGCGGGGCCATCCAAGTTCGTCGACCGGCCGCCGCCCCGTCGGGCTCCGTCGCCGCTCTACGACATTACCCCCGGCCGTTGGCTCCGCCTCATGGAGCGCCCATCGACGACGGACCGACGACCGATCCGCTAACGTGTTGGTGGCGAGGCCTTCCCGCGCCCATGGAGACGCTCGGACCCACGGACTTCGACGGAACGGTTCTGAAACGCGACGGCGACGTGATGGCGTGCTTCGCCGCGAGCTGGTGTCCGTTCTGTCGTCGATTCCTCCCTCAATTCGAATCTGACGGACAGGGCCGGCCGTACGCGATCGCGTTCGTCGACCTTTCGGACGAATCGAACCCGCTGTGGGAGCGGTTCGACATCGCCGTCGTCCCTACCATCGTCGTCTTCCGCGACGGACGCGAGGTCGGCCGCCGGCCCGGCCGCCTCGGACGAGGGCTCAACGAACGGGATCTCGCCGCAGCCCGGGCCATGCTCTCCCGCGGAAAGCCGCGCGCGTCGCCACCGCTTTAGCGCTCGCCGTCCTCCGGGGTCGATGGCCGAAGCGGACGGCCGCCCGGTCGCGCTCGTCACCGGTGGGGGCACCGGCCTGGGCTATGCGATCGCCAGCGCGCTCGCCGACGACGGCTACGATCTCGTTCTCGCCAGTCGCTCGATCGACCACCTCGCCCAAGGCGCGGATCGGCTGCGCCAGCGAGGGAGCCGGGTGCTACCGGTCCCGACGGACGTGCGCGATGCGGCGGCGGTCGGCCGGCTGTTCCAAGCGGTGGAGACCGAGTACGGTCGGCTTGACGTCCTGATCAACAACGCGGCCGGAAACTTCGTCGCCCCGGCGGAGTCGATCTCGCCGAACGGCTGGCGCGCGGTCGTCGGGATCGTGCTGGACGGCACGTTCTACTGTTGTCGAGCGGCGTTCCCGATGCTCCGCCGCTCCCCGGCGGCGTCGGTGGTGAACATCGTGGCCGCATACGCCTGGACGGCCGGGCCGGGCACCGCGCATTCGGCGGCAGCGAAGGCCGGCGTGCTCTCGCTCACCCGAACGCTGGCCGTGGAGTGGGCGCCGTACGGGATCCGGGTCAATGCCGTCTCGCCGGGCCCGGTGCGGACCGAGGGGACGGACCGCCAGCTCTGGACGTCGGAGGCGGTCACGGAGGCGGTACGGTCGGGGGTTC
>JAKAWP010000047.1 GCA_021816955.1 Thermoplasmata archaeon | reverse complement strand
TTCCGATCTGTGGACGGGGCGGTCCCCGGGGCCGGCGCCCCGGCGGGCCCCGCCGCAGCGGCTACGGCGCGCGGCCACCGCCCGCCCGCGGCGGCCCGGGGCGACCGTCCGGCGCCGGCGGAGGAGGGGCGTAGTCGATGGGCTGGCTGGTCGTCCGCGTCCGAGGAGGGATCCATGCGGACCGCACGGTCCGGACCACCCTCGACCAGCTCCACCTCACTCGCCCCAACCACGCGACCGTGGTTCCCGACTCCCCGAGCGTCCAAGGGATGCTGCGCCGCGTGCAGGGCTACGTGACATGGGGTGAGGCCGACCCGGCGACGGTCGCTCTCTTGATCGAGAAGCGCGGCGAGCCTGCGAGCGACCCCGCGCCTCCCGCCGACGGGACGCCGATTCCCGAGCTCGCCCGTCTCGTCGCGCAGGACGGACTCCTCCGAGCGCCCGGCTATAAGCCGGTCTGGCGGCTCAAGGCGCCCGCGAAGGGCTGGCGGTCGACCAAAAAGCCTTTCTCGCTCGGAGGGGCGCTCGGCTACCGGGGGTCCGCCATCAACGAGCTCGTGCGACGGATGGTCTAGCCGGTTCGGAGCGTAACGATGCCGAGTCGAACCCGAAAGTTCCGAGGACTGCGCACCCACGGCCGCGGGATCAAGGCCGGTCGCGGCGCCGGAAAGCAGGGCGGCCGCGGTAACGCGGGGCTGCACAAATACAAGTTCAAGTCGATGCTCCTCTACGCTCCCGACCACTTCGGCCGCCACGGGTTCAAGCGTCCGCCCGAGATCGTGGTCCGGCCGACCGCGGTCAACGTCGGCGACCTTCCCGACCTCGTTCCGATCCTCGAAGCCGCTCGGGCGCTCCGCCGGGACGGCGGGACGATCACGGCGGACCTCACCAAGGCCGGGATTGATCGGCTGCTCGGAGGGGGGACGGTCGCGGACCGCTGGGCGGTCTACGTGCCGCATGCGAGCCGCCACGCCCGCGACAAGGTGACGGTCCTCGCGAACCCGCCCGAGAGCGCGCCGTCCCCGTAGAGTATTTAAGTCGCCGCCCGGCTTCGAGAGCGCGCATGGCGGAGGAGGAGATCCCGCGCGACCGCCGATGGGCGACGCCGCTCATTATCGTCGCCTTCGTCTTCGGCGGCGTCTACTGGTTCTGGGCGCGTCCGACCGCGATCGCGCTCGGGATCGGCCTCGCCGCGATCACGGTCGTCTTCGGGCTGCTCTATCTCGGGTTATCGTACGCCGGGCCGGGGTCGCGGCTGCGGGGACTCAAACCGATCTACTCGCGCCTACCCGCCGTCTCGCAGCCGAAGGGGCACGTCCACTTCCGGTCGAAGATGCTCTGGACGATCGGGATCGTCCTGCTGTACTTCCTCCTCACGAACATCTACCTGTTCGGCGTCGACCAGGCGACCGTCATCGACCTGTTCGCGAGCTACCGGGCGATCCTCGCCGGCGCCCAGGGGACGCTGATGCAGCTCGGGATCGGGCCGATCGTCACCGCCTCGATCGTGATGCAACTGTTCGTCGGGGCGAAGATCATCAACCTCGACCTGACGGACGACGAGGACAAGGGCACGTACCAGGGGTCGCAGAAGATCCTGGTCCTCGTGATGATCTTCGTCGAGGCGCTCCCGCAAGTCTGGGGGTACCTCACCCCGTCCGCGAGCCTCGTCGCGAGCCTCAGCGCGGCTTCGCCCGGCAACGGGCCGCTGCTCGCCGACGTCATCATCGTCGCGCAGATCGCGTTCGGGAGCTACCTCGTCTTCCTGATGGACGAGGTCGTCTCGAAGTGGGGGATCGGAAGCGGCATCTCGCTGTTCATCGCCGCGGGCGTGAGCCAGCAGATCATCCAAGGGACGATCAACTGGATCCCCGAGACGCCCGGGGCGGCGCTCAGCGCCGGGAATCCGCCGAGCGGCACGATCCCGAAGACGATCTACTTCCTCCAGAACTTCAGCCCCAGCCAGATGGCGTCCGGCGGATGGGAGCAGATCTTGCTGCATCCGCCGAATCCGATCATCGCCCTCGTCGGGACCGCGGCGATCTTCTTCATCGTCGCGTGGACCGAATCGACGCGCATCGAGCTCCCGCTGTCGCACGCCGAGGCCCGGGGCGCTCGCGGCCGCTACCCGCTGCGCCTGATCTACGCCTCGAACATCCCGGTCATCCTGATGGCCGCGCTGCTCGCGAACGTATCGATGGTCACGATCCTGCTTTGGACGAATCCGACGCTCGCGGCGTTTCCGTTGATCGGACATCAGTGGTGGATCGGGGCGTACCCGACGGCCGCGCAGGCGTCCCTCCTCGGGATCTCCCAGACGACGCCGATCTCGGGCGGCGCGTTCTACCTGTCGCAGGTGAACGGGCTCGAGCAGTGGTTGTTGCCGATCATCAACCCCGGCACGTACGGCCAGTTTTTGATCCTCCACAGCTGGTGGCAAGGCCTCGTGCACGTCGCGGTCTACTTCGGGCTGATGGTCGGCGGGTCGATCTTGTTCGCGAAGTTCTGGATCCAGACGACGAACATGGGGCCCGAAGCGGTCGCCCGGCAGATCGAGGCATCGGGGATGCAGATCCCCGGTTTCCGGCGGGAGCCGCGCGTGCTGCGGCGGGTCCTTGAGCGGTACATTCCGGTGATCACCGTGATCTCGGGCGCCGCGGTCGGCGCGCTCGCCGCCGGGGCCGATCTCATCGGCACCGTCGGAAGCGCGAGCGGTACCGGCGTCTTGCTGATGGTCGGCATCCTCATCAACCTCTACGAGGCGATGGGACGCGAGCAGCTGATGGAGATGAACCCCCTGCTCCGGCGCTTCATCGGAGGGGAGCTGTAGGCGATGGCGCCTCCGCACGCCGCCGACGAGCCGCTTCCGAGCGAAGAGGAGGCCGAGCCGCCGGCGACCGGCGAGGCCGGGTCGGGAGCGGCGGCGGCGAGCGCCCCGGCGCGGGCCGCCCGGCCGCGCCCGCCCCCGCCGCAGTTCAAGTTCTCGACGTTCGCGCTCGTCTTTCTCGGCCTGCTCGGGTTCTGGATGCTGATCGACCCGACGGCCCGCAACGGGATCATCAGCCTGCTCGGAACGAGCCCGTCCGCCGGCGGACCGTTCTACACGCTGATCGGCTTTTCGAGCAACCACATCCTGCTCACGATGGCCCTCGCCGGCGCCATCGAGATGCTGATCACCGCGGTCGCCTACAACTACACGACCGACTGGATGAAGGCGGCGCGGATCCAGAAGTGGAGCAGCGCGTTCCGCAAGGCGCAGATGGAGGCGATCCGCTCGGGGAAGAAGGACCGCATCGCCGCGATGCGGCCCCACCAGGAGAAGCTCACGCGGCTGTCGAGCGAGGTCTCCATCGCGCAGTTCAAGGGGATGGCCGTGACGTGGTTCCTGCTGATCGTCATCTATACCTGGGTCGGCACCGTCATCTCGGACGCCACGATCGCCCAGCAGACGGTCACGCTCGGGGGAGCGAGCGTCGTGCTCTCCCAGACGCTCGTCGGCCCGATCCCGTACTGGTTCGTGATCTTCAGCCTGTACACGGTACCCCTGTCGCTCATCTTCCGGCGGCTGCTGAAGCACTATTGGCTCCAGCGGTACGTCGAGAAGAACCAGCTCCCCCTCGCGGCGGGATCCGACGCGGCGGGGGGCTCCGCGTGAGCCGGGCGTTCGTCGCGGTCGGAGGACCGCCGGGGAGCGGCAAGTCGACGGTCGGGCGGAAGCTCGCGGAAGCGCTGGCCGCGACGTACGTCTCCGCGGGCGATCAGTTCCGGGCCGAGGCTCGCCGTCGGGGCCTCGATCTCGAAGCGTTCGGCCGGTACGCCGAGCGCCACCCCGAGGTCGACCGGGCGCTCGACGAATCGATGCGGTCGTTCTGGACGCCGGGCCACGTGCTCGACGGCCGGATCCAAGGGCCGCTCGCGCGCCGGGCGGGCGTGCCGGTCCGCTACGTCGTCATCGACTGCGACGCCGAGGTCCGGGCGGCGCGGGTCGCGGGAAGGGACGGCATCTCCCCCACCGAGGCGGCCCGGCGGATCGCCGAACGGGAGGCGAGCGAAGCGCGCCGGTACTGGGCGTTCTACGGGGTCGACCTGCGGCAGGAGACGCCGGACTTCCTCGTCGACTCGACCCGGCGCTCCCCCGACGAGGTTGTCGCCCGCCTCCTCGATTTCCTCGGAGAAACCGGGCGATGACCGCGACTCCGACGGAGAGCCGGCCGACGCTCGATCTCGAAGAGCGGCTCCGCGCGGGGGCGTTCTTGCTGATCGACAAGCCGCGGGGGCCGACGTCGCACCAGGTGACCGCGTGGGTCCGCGACCTGCTCGGCGTCGAGCGCGCGGGCCACGCCGGGACCCTCGACCCGAACGTCTCGGGGCTCCTCTGGATCGGGGTCGGGCCGGCGCTCAAGCTCATCCCGCTCGTCCTCGAGTTTCCGAAACGGTACGTCGGAGTGGTCGCGCTCCATGCGCCGGTCCCTCGACCCGCGGTCGAAGCGACGCTGCGGGAGTTCGTCGCACCGGTCTACCAGACCCCGCCCGTCCGCTCGGCGGTGAAGCGGGAGCGGCGGGTCCGCCGGATCCACTCGATCGACCTAGTCGAGATGCGGGGTCCCCGCCTCCTGCTCGACGTCCGAGCGGAGTCTGGGACCTACCTGCGGACGTTGGCGGTCGATGTCGGCGAGGCGCTCGGGGTCGACGCCCATCTGGAAGAGCTGAGGCGCGTCGGGAACGGGCCGTTCGAGGAGCATGACGCCGTGACCCTCACCGAGCTCGGGGACGCCGTCGCCGACTGGCGCGCCGGCGACCCGGATCCCCTCGCTCGCCGGCTCCATCCGCTCCGGGAAGTCTGGGGGGACTTCCCGTCGATTGTGCTGAAGGACGCCGCGGCGAGCGCGGTCGCCCATGGAGCGAACCTCGCCCGCGGCGGGATCCGGTCGATCCGCAGCGCGTTCCCGCGGGACGCCACGGTCGCGCTGGTCGACGGAGCCGGGGAGCTCGTCGCGACCGGACGGGCGCTGGTCGGCTCGGACGACCTGCGGGCGCACGGCGACGGCTGGATCGTCGACACCGAACGGGTCTTCGCCGACCCGGGCCGATACCCCCCGCGCTGGAAGCGGGCCGGCGCCGAGCCGTCGCGGGCAATGCCCGAGCCGTCAGGGCCGGCGTAGGAGGCGGGGTCATGGCGGTTTCCCCCTCGGCCGGCGCGCCGTCCGCCCGCCCCGCGGGCGTCCGAACGTTCGAGCGGCTCGGCCGTATGATCGTCCGCCATCCGTGGCGGCCGATCATCTTCTGGATCGGGGTGTTCGTCCTCGTCCTCCCTTGGTTGGGACATCTCGGCTCGGCGACGAACAACTCCGCGACGAACGCCCCGTCGTCGGCGCCGAGTTCGGCGGCGCAAGCCGAGCTTAAGCGCCTGTTCCCGAACCTCACGACCCCGACGGAGAGCGTGATCGTCCTCGCGGGAGAGCCCGGCCCGTGGAACGCGACGAGCGCCTACGCCCAGTCGATGGTCGAGAACGTCACGGCCCGGCTCGTCCGTGACCCCTCGCTCGAGTACGTGGCCGGGGTCTCGAGCCTCTACACCGAGTACGCCCGCTATCTCGCCGGCCAGACCGTGCTCGCGAGCTCGCTCGCGCTCGGAGCGATCAACGCCACCCACGCTTCGGCGGGCCTCTTCTGGAGCCCCCCGGCGGTCTTCTTCTCGATCTGGAGCGAACTCGTCAACCGGACCGGCCCGCCCGCCGAGCAGGACAATTATCTCGCCTACCAGGCGGCCCTTGCTCGGATGAATTCCACGGCCCTAGAGAACGTGCTGAGCGCCTTCTACCTCGGATACGACGGGAACCCCGGGTTCAACGCGAGCGGCCCGGCGAACTGCGCGAACGCTTCGTTCCCGGTCGGCGCCGAAGCGTGCGCCACGACGGCCGCTCGGACGAACGGCCTCGCGCTCGTCAACGCCTCGCTCGTGCCTCCGTCGATCGCCCCGGTCGCCCGGGCGGTGCTCCTCGGGCTCACCGTCGCCAACGGGACGAACGCGACCGCCGTCCAGCTCCTCGCCGACCGGGAGGTCGCGTCCGCCACCGAGGGATTGCCCCCGGCGTGGGTCGCGAGCGTCCTTGCGGAGTTCCCGGTCCGTGTGCCGACGTCCGCGGAAGCGCTCGCGTGGGCGACGAGCGTCGTCCAGAACCGGACGGTCGCGACCGAACCGATCCCGATCCCGCCCGCGTTACGACGCGAGTACCTGAGTCCGTCGGGCACGATGACGCTCATCGTAGTGAGCTACTCGATCGGGTCGAGCGCGACGCGGCCGAACGGCGCCTCGCCCGTCTACGACGACGTGGTGACGATCAACCAGATCGTGCCGCCGGTCGTCCGCCAATCCGACCCGTTGGACGTCTACGCCGTCTATCAGACCGGGCCCGCCGCCCTCGACCAGAACGAGCAGGCGGTCCTCTCGAGCTCGCTCGCGATCGTCCTGCCGCTCACAATCGCCGTCCTGCTCCTGATCACGATGGCGTACTTCCGCTCCCCCCTCACCCCGCTCGTGACCTTCGCGGGGATCGCTATCGCGCTCGTGATCGGCCTCGGGGGCCTCCTGTTGATCACCGCGCTCGTCGGGCCCGTCGACTCGACCTCGATCACGCTCGAGACGACGTTCGTCCTCGGGATCGGCACCGACTATTCCGTCTTCCTCGTCGCCCGGTATCGAGAGGAACTCGTCCACGGCGCCCGTCCCACGGACGCCGTGGTCACGTCGACCACCTGGGCCGGCCAGAGCGTGGCGACCAGCGGGTCGACCGCGATCTTGGCCACCGCCGCGCTGGCGTTCAGCGGGGTGACCCTGCTGAGCCAGTGGGGGATGGTGCTGTCGCTCGCCATCTTCGGCACGGTCGCCCTGTCGCTGACGTTCGTGCCGGCCGTCCTCGCGCTAGTCGGGCCCCGGATCTTCTGGCCGACGACCGGCGCCCGATTCGACTCGTTCGCGGCCCGCACGCGCGAGCGCCTGACGGGGGAGCGGACGTACTTCTACCGCGTCGGTCGCCTCAGCCAGCGGCGTCCGCGCTCGTTGGTCGTAGGGCTCCTGCTCGTCAGCGTGCCGCTCGTGCTCGTCGCGGTCGCCGTCCCGTTGTCGTACGACTTCTACCATCAGTTGCCGTCCGGCAGCTCGGCGACGGACGGACTGACCGTCCTCGGGCAGGGGTTCGGCCCAGGCTTCGCCTTCCCGAGCACGGCCCTCGTCACGTTCGCCTCGCCGCTGCTCTCGAACGGCACGGTGAACGCGACCGAATGGCACGACGTCGCGAACCTCACGACCGCCCTCACCAACGTCGGAGGGATCGCCGTCGTGACGTCACCGGTCGGTCCGTACGGCGCGCCGCTCGCGGCGTGGCTTGCCTATCCGACGGCGCCGCCCGCCGTCCGGGCCAATCTGGAGGCGATCGCCACGGGATCGATCGGGCGTGACGGGCGGACGGTCCTCTTCGGCCTACAAACGAACGCGAGCGGCTTGTCGCTCTCGGCCGTGAACGCGGTCGATGAGGCCGCCAGCGTCGTGAACGCCTACGCGGCCACGCATCCCGAGGTCGTCTCCAGCGCGTTCGCGGGCGGAGCCCCCGTCATCCGCGATCTCGCGGCCCAGACGAGCGCCGCGACCGTTCGACTCGCCCTGGCGGTAAGCATCGGGCTGTTCATCGTGCTCCTCGTCGTCTTGCGGTCGTGGATCCTCCCGCTGCTCGCGGTCGGAACGATCGGCCTCTCCATCTTGTGGGGGTGGGCGACGACGTACCTCGTGCTCGGGGTCGGCGGAGGGATCCCGCTCTTCTTCTTCGTTCCGACGATCGTCTTTCTCCTGATCCTCGGCCTCGGGATCGACTACAACATCTTCCTGCTCACCCGGGTGCGGGAAGAGCGCCACCGGGGCCGCCCGTCGAGCGACGCCGCGGTGGAGGCGGTCGCCCGGACGGGAGGGATCATCACCGCCGCCGCCCTCATCCTAGCGAGCGCGTTCGCCATCCTGATCGTGGGAAACTTCGCGATCCTGCGCGTGATCGGATTCGCCGTCGCGGTCACGGTCATCTTGGACGCCATGGTGATCCGGACGGTCTTTGTCCCGTCGGCGCTGCAGTGGCTCGGCGACCGGGTCTGGTCCCGCCGCTCCCGGGCCCCGTAGATGGACAGGGCCCCCGTTACCGGCCGGGCCCTCGGCCGAGCGACGGGAGGGGGCGGGATTCCGGGCGGGGCCGCTCAGCCGGCCCGAAGAAACCGCTCGACCGCGCGGTCGAGGTGCGGCTTCGGGCTGCGATCCTCGACGCGGTCGACCACCCGATGTTCGGGGTCCAAGAAGAACGTCACTCGGTTCGCGACGCCTTGCGGAAGGAGCACGCCGTAGCGCTTCGCGACGGTCGCCCCCGCGTCGGCGACGAGCGGGAACGGGAGCCCGTACTTCTCCTGGAATCGGTGCTGGTCGGCGGTCGTGTCGACACTCACGCCGACGATTTCGACTCCCTTTGCCCGGAACTCCGCGTACCGGTCGCGAAACCCTTGCGCCTCGATCGTGCAGCCCGGGGTATCGGCCTTCGGGTAGAAGTACAGGATCACGGGCTTTCCCTTCAGCGTGCCGAGCCGAAACGACTTGCCGTCCGCGAGCGGCGCTTCGAAATCCGGGGCGACCTCTCCCACCGCGACCATCGCCTACCTGAGAACGCCCCAGCCGCGGCGACTATTTGCCGTCTTCCGGGCCCTCGGTCGGCCCGCGGGTCAGATCCCCACGGAGACGAGGGTTTCCGTCGCCTTGATCCCGGGGATCCGGCGGATCCGTTGAACGACCGTGTCGAGGGCCAGATTGATCTGCGGCGCCTGGACCTTCACGATGATATCGAACGGTCCGGTCACGGCCTCGACTTCGACGACGTACGGCACGGCGTGCAGCCGGCGGACGACTTCCTCGAGACGTCCGACCTCGGTCTCCACCAGCAGGAACAACGTCTCCACGGCCGACGCGCCGCCCCAGCCCTTCGCTCCACATGAAGGTGCCGGGGGATCGAACGGCCCCCGACCGCGCTCGCCGACCGGCAGGGAAGCGAACGTCACCATCCTCCAAAGGGTTAAGGTTCCGAGGGCGCCGGGGACGACCGATGGTTCTTCGCCTCCGGGACAGCCGTACGGGATCGGTCCGGTCGGTGCGGCCTTCGCCGGGTCGCTCGCTCACGATGTACGTCTGCGGACCGACCGTCTACGATGTCGCGCACGTCGGCCATGCCCGGACGTACCTCACGTTCGACCTTTTGCGTCGAGCGATCGAAGACCAAGGCCAGCGGGTCTACCACGTGATGAACGTGACCGACTTCGAGGACAAGATCGATGCCCGAGCGCGGGAGATTGGGATCTCCTGGCGGGCCCTCGCCCGGCGGGAAGAGGCCCGGTTCCTCGCGGACCTCGAGCGCCTGAACATTCGGGCCCCCCGCGCGGTCCCCCGGGCGAGCACCTTCGTGCCCGCGATGGTCCAGGTCGCCCGCCGGCTCGCGCGGACCGGCCGCATCTACCGGGAAGGCGACAGCTGGTACTACGCCCCGCCTCCGTCGGACCGCTGGAAGAACTTCCCCGTCGGCGCCGACCTCGCCCGCCACGCCGTTCCCGAGCCCGGGCATCCGTTCCCGAAGGACGACGGACGGGACTTTCTCATCTGGCGCCGCCAGGATCCCCCGCTCCCGTCGTGGCCGGGCCCGTGGGGGCGGGGAGACCCCGGCTGGCAGTTGGAGTGCTACGCGATGGCTCGCCACTTCCTCGGCATTCCGGTCGACCTTCACGGCGGAGGGATCGACCTGTTGTATCCCCATCACTACGCCGGTAACGAGATCGCGTTCGCCCTCGACCATGCCCCGTTCGCCCGAACGTTCTATCACGGCGCGTTTGTCCTGTACGGCGGCCGGAAGATGTCGAAATCCCGCGGGAACCTGGTGCCGCTGGCGACCGCGATCGACCGGGCAGGGCCGGACGGGGTCCGCTGGTACCTGCTCGGGCCCCCGCCGACCCAACGGCTCGCGTGGACCGACCGGGGGCTGCGGGAGGCCGCGGCGCAGGTCGCCCGCCTCTCCGCCGACTTGAGCGCGGCCCTCGAGCCCGGCGCCGGCGGAAGCATTGAAGCGGACGACTTTCGCGCCACCGCCGAATCGGTATCCGACGCGCTCCAACGGGGGTTCCGGCCGGATCTCGCCCTCGGCCACGACGGG
>JAKAWP010000046.1:7665-10247 GCA_021816955.1 Thermoplasmata archaeon | reverse complement strand
ACGATGTCCGGACCCGAACTTGTTCCTCCCCTTCCAAGATTACGTGAAGGGCCGCCTGGTCGAGTTTCCCCGACTCAGTTCCCGACGCTTGTTGCGCGAGGCTCGCGAGCGGGGCTACCGAGGAAGTATGGTCTTTTGGATTCCGATTCTCCAGGAAGGGATGATCGTTGCAACGTCTACATGCTGTCTCCCCGGGCGTACTCCCCGACGTTCCATTGCCAAATTGACCGCCCGTATGTGAGCCACGGTATTGATCCGTTAGCGCCGGGCCCTTTCAGGGCGGGGGAGGTTTGCCGTTCACTGGAGTAGCGGTTTCTCTCGGACGACCTCGCGGAGCTCCCCAGGCGTCGCGACACCGTAGAACTCCATCGCGACGCGGATCGTATCTCCGAGGAGCGCGGCGGCCTGCTCGACTGGCCATCCGCGCGCCTTCGCCAGCTTGTAGGCCGTCGCGCGCAGGGCGTGGAACGGACGGCGGGGGAGGCCAGCAACGTCGAGCCATCTATTCAGGATGTTCCAGGCGAAGCGTCCGGTCTGGTGGCGACCTTTGAGGCGCGGCGACGGGAACAGCCATCTTTCTCCCTTCGGAATGGTGCGCACATACGATCGCAGCGTGACGAGGGCCGTACCGTCGAGCGGAAGCCGGCGGGTCCTCCGTTTCTTGGATTCATAGAACGTCAGCATCCCCGACTCCAGGTCGATGCCCTCCAGCGGGATCGCGACCAGGTCCTCGCGGCGGATCCCGGTCGTGACCGCCAGCTCGAGGAGCGCGCGTTCTTCCAACCGGTCGATTGGGGCTAGGAGCCGACGGACCTCGTCGGGAGTCAGCGCGAGGCTGCCAGCATGCCGCACGTCCGTGCCGGTGCCAAACACCCTCCCGTTCCGATTTGTGTGCGACCGTGTCGTATCCCGCCCCTTTGTGGCAGTTGGCGCCGCACCTTCCGAGAGGCCGCGTGCCGTCTCCGTTCCAGTAGTTGGCGAAGTAAGAAGGGGACCGGCGACTGGGTCGGAGTGTATCAGCTGCAATGCTCGGAGCAGAATGGGCCAATGCCGTACCTCCGCTAATGGCCCATTCACGAAGGAAGACTGATTTCATCCGGGTCTGAGCTAGATTGGCAGCTGGCCTACGCCGATACTAGGTTCTGACGGTGTCGGGGAACCGCTTCCCTCTCGTCTTCCGCCCTTCGTTCTGAGAGTGAACCGTCCCGTAGAGAGTTGCACACACTTCCTCGAGAGTACTGAATGTCGGTCCGGGCAACACGAGCTTCAGGAGGTCCCCGGCATACCCTACCACGGGATTGAGATGGCGGGCGTGCGTGGGCGAGGCGAACAGGTGCACCTTGTTCAAGCTCGCCCACCGACGGACTTCTGCCGTCCAGTGGGTGCTCGCCCCCATCTTGGATCAGGTTTGCCCGCTGGTCCAATGGATAGTCCGCCCGCACGCCTTTTGGGGAATCGAGCCAGTTCACCGTGTGCTTAATCTGATAGACCTTACCGACAACGCGCTGCCCGATGACGCTCACCGTCATGAAGTAGTAGACCGTTCCAAACTCACCACGGTATTCGCCGGGGTCTTCCCCGACACTCGCTCAGGGAATGATCTCTGGCCACCGTGAAGGGTGAGCTGGATCAGCCAATCTCATCCGCCGACAAGACCGCTTACGGATTGTCACCTTTACGAGTGAGCCAATGGGTATTCCGTTTCATCTCCTCGAAGCAGGGGTCGTGGAAGGTTTCCCATTGCGGTTCGACTAGTGGGAGACCTCGGTCTCCCGGAAGATCATTTGCAACGACTTTTAGCTGATTGATGCGACGATGCCGTGTTGCGCCGCTTGCTCGCGCAGGCGGGAGGGTGACAACTGGGTGAGGGGGAGTCCGAGGTCTCGCGGTCGACTGAGAGCGAGATTGACCGGAGCTATGCGCCGGTCGTCGGTTAACTTCGGGGGCCCCCCGGCCCCCGCTTCGGCTGGAGCATTTCGATCCCAGGCTCGTTGAAGGCGGGGATCATTCAGCGAATGTAGTCTTCGCTCGAGATGGGGATAACGGCAATACGGGGTGGAGTATCCTTCGGTACCTCGCGAGGATGGTCGGGGTGCGCTAGAACTCGATGGTGTTCTGACTGTGGCACACGATTTGCCGGCGCATCTATCTCTTCCGAGCGTTACGATACCGGCCCGCAGGACCATGGCACCGGGCTAGCACAACCCCTGAAGCTAGAATCGGTCTAATGGTCAGGCATCTTTACCGGCCGCGCCACTAACGGCACGCGTCGGAGGCGAAAGGCCACGCCGGGCTTGCGCGGGTCGCCTCGCGCGGCCGGAGTACTGCTTCGAGGGATGGTCGGGTTCGCGAGGCGCGCGATGACAAGGGGGGAAGGCTTTTGCGGAGGGCGCGGGTCGCGTCGGCCGCAGCCGGATGAGCGAGACCGTCCGAATCGACTGGCCCGATGGAACATCCTCGGCGGTGCCTCGGGGGGAAACCGTGGGCGCCGCGCTCCGTCGTTGGGCGCCATCCCGGGCCGACTCGTTCCTCGCCGCCCTCGTGGACGGGGAGCCTCGCGATCTTGCGTTCCGGCTGGAACA
>JAKAWP010000046.1:0-7655 GCA_021816955.1 Thermoplasmata archaeon | reverse complement strand
GTCCGCCCGCGTCGAACCGCTCACGTTCGAGGAGCGGGCCGGCCGCGACATCGTACAGCATTCGGCCGCGCACGTGGTCGCTAAAGCGGTTTTAGAGGTGATCCCTTCCGCCCGCCCCACGCACGGGCCCCCTACGGACGACGGTTTCTTCTACGACTTCGAGGTTCGCCCGCTAACGGCGGACGATCTCGACCGAGTCCGGGAATCGATCGATCGGTCGATCAAGGATCGATTGCCGTTTGTCCGGAAGGAGTTGTCCCTGGACGAGGCTCGGTCGCTATTCGCCTCGAACCCGCACAAGCTCGGTTACCTGGCGGATGCTACCGAGCCGCGCGTATCCGTCTACGAGACCGGCTCGTTTGTCGACCTATGCCGCGGTCCCCACGTGCCGGACACCTCGTGGCTTGCGGGGCTGCACATCCTCGGAACGTCGGCGATCCAGTCCGGCGACGGAGCCGCCCCCCTCCAGCGCGTGCGAGGGATCGCCTTCCCCACGAAGGAACGCCTGGCCGAATACCTTCGCCAGCGAGCGGAAGCCGAGGCCCGCGATCACCGCGCGATCGGGCAGCGGCTTGAGCTGTTCCAGTTTGAAGACGAAGCTCCCGGGTTCCCGTTCTGGCTCCCCCACGGGATGATCGTCGTGCGCGAGCTGGAAGCGTTCGTGCTGGAGCATCTGCGCCGGGCCGGCTACTCGGAGGTCCGAACCCCGTTGTTGTTCGCCCAGAGCGTGTACGAGACGAGCGGCCACTGGGAACTCTACCGCGACCACATGTTCGTCACCGAGGTCGACGACCGGACTTTCGGCTGGAAGCCGATGAATTGCCCCGGGTCGATGATGATCTTCCGGAGCCGCAGCCGCAGCTATCGCGAGCTGCCGATGCGGCTCGCCGAGTTCGCTCCGTTGCACCGGCGCGAGGCGAGCGGGACATTGCACGGTCTCACCCGCGTTCGGGAGTTCGTGCAGGATGACGCCCACCTCTTCGTGACCGAGGACCAGATCGAGGGTGAGCTCCGAACCCTGATGGACTGGATCCGAGAGGTGTTCACGACGTTCCGGCTGAGCTGGAGTTACGAGCTTTCCACTCGCCCCCCGAAGTACCTCGGCGAACCGGAACAGTGGGACCGGGCCGAAGCGACGCTCCAGCGAGTGCTGACCGATTCCGGTGTTCCGTTCCGGATCTCGAAAGGGGAAGGGGCGTTTTACGGTCCGAAGATCGATATCCATGTCAACGACAGCTTGGGTCGGCCGTGGCAGACCGGCACGATCCAGCTGGACTACCAGATGCCCCGCCGCTTCCAGCTCACGTACCAAGGGCCGGACGGCGCGCTCCACACGCCGGTGGTCATCCACCGGACCATCCTTGGGAGCTGGGAGCGATTCCTCGGCGTCCTACTGGAGCATTGCGCGGGGAAGCTCCCCCCGTGGCTCTGCCCGGTGCAGGTGCGAGTGCTGCCCGTCACGGAGGCTCAGACGAACGTGGCGGAGGCGTTCGCCCGGGAACTGCGAGACGCCGGCCTGCGCGCGGAAGCCTCGGCCGCGGACGCGTCGCTTCCGAAGCGGGTGCGGTCCGCGGAGATCGACCGGATCCCGTACATCGTCGTCCTCGGGGAGCGAGAAGTCGCCGACGGCACGGCCTCGCTCCGTCGGCGCTCGTCCAAGGACGCCCGAGTGCTCGCCCGGTCGGCGCTCATCGCCGAGCTCCTCGGAAAGATTCGCTCGCGCTCGTTCGAGCCGTGAACGGCCGGGCGGCAGGCCCCCTCGCTCCTGAGGATAATAGTTAATAGGCCAGCAAGTTCCGCCCCTGACCCGCGCATTGGAGTGACGATGGGGCTTTCCACACCGCAATTGGAGCTGTTGATCTTCTTGTCGGCCGCCTTGGCGCTCGCGTACGCGGCCGTGCAGACGCTCGTCGTCCTGCGAGAGGACGACGGCGACGAGAAGATGCGCGGTATCGCATCCGCGATCCGGGAGGGTGCGGTCGCCTTCCTCCGCCGAGAGTACACCGTGGTCTTCACGGTCGCGATCGTCCTCGCCGTCATCATCGCCTTTGCCTTCGGGATCACGGGCCTCGGGCCGGCCCTCGCGGTCGGATTCTTGTTCGGAGCGGCCGGTAGCGCCCTCGCAGGCGCCGTCGGAATGCTCGTGAGCGTCCGCGCGAACGTGCGCACGGCCGCGAAGGCCCGGAGCCGCGACCTCCCCGCGACGATGGTCTACGCCTTCCGCGGCGGCAGCGTGACCGGGCTGAGCGTCGCGGGACTCGCGCTGCTTGAACTGATCGGGTTTTACGTGGGATTCGGCGGGGACGTGCTCCGGATGGTCGGCCTACTGTTCGGCGCGTCGTTGATGAGCCTGTTCGCCCGGGTCGGGGGCGGGATCTACACCAAAGGAGCGGACGTCGGGACCGACCTCATCGGCAAGGTCGAAGCGGGGATCCCGGAAGACGACCCGCGCAATCCCGGAGTGATCGCGGACAACGTCGGCGACAACGTCGGGGATTGCGCCGGGATGGCCGCGGACCTCTTCGAGACGTACGTGGTGACGGCCGTCAGCGCGATGCTCCTCGCCTACCTCATCACCTCGGTCCAAAACGCGTTCCCGAACGCGGTGCTCTATCCGCTCGCGGTCTGCGGGTGGGCGATCGTCGCCACGCTCGTGGGCGTCGTCTTTGTCCGTATGCGTCCGGGCGGCCAGATCATGAGCGCGCTTTACCAAGGGCTCGGGGCCACGACCGTGGTCGGCGTCGTCGGCCTCTATGTGCTCAACTACTACCTGATGAACGGGAGCTACGGGATCTTCGTCGCCACGGTCGTCGGGCTCGTGGTGATGGTGCTCATCGTCCTCTTCACCGATTACTACACGAACTCACGCTATCGGCCGGTGCTCAAGATCGCGGAATCCGCGCAAGCGGGCGCCGGCACCACGGTCATCACGGGGCTCGGCGTCGGCCTCGAAGCGGTGTGGCTGTCCGGCGTGACGATCGTGGTCGGCATCCTCATCGCGTTCGTCGCCGCCGGCTGGAACGGCTTCCACACGGCCCCGAACGCCGAGTTCGGGCTGTACGGGATCGGCCTCGCGGCCGCGAGCATGCTGGCCGTCACGGGGATGATCATCTCGATCGACGCCTTCGGGCCGATCACGGACAACGCGGGCGGGATCGCCGAGATGGCCGGACTGCCGAAGGAGGCCCGCGACGTGACCGATCCGCTCGATGCGGTCGGGAACACGACGAAGGCGATCACGAAGGGGTACGCGATCGGCTCGGCCGTGCTCGCGTCGTTGGCCCTGTTCGCGGCGTACACCTTCGCGACGGCGTCGCAGATCTGCGGCTCGCTGGCGTGCTGGACGTCCTTCACCGACCAGTTGACCCTGAGCGCGCCGCTCGTCGTGGCCGGCCTCGTGATCGGGGCGCTCCTCCCGTTCTTCTTCACCTCGTTCCTGATGAACGCCGTCGGGGTCGCGGCCCAAGCGGTCGTCTTCGAGGTCCGACGCCAGTTCAAGGCGATCGCGGGCATCCTCGAAGGCAAGGCGCGCCCCGATTACGGCCAGTGCGTCGACATCGTCACGGTGACCGCGCTGCAGCAGCTCGCCGTCCCGGCGCTGATCGCGGTCGGGACCCCGCTCGCCGTCGGCTTCTTGCTCGGCCCGGTGGCGTTAGCGGGCGTTCTCCTCGGCGTGATTCTCTCCGGATTCCCGCTGGCGATCCTGATGACGACCGGCGGGGCGGCCTGGGACAACGGCAAGAAGTACATCGAGCTCGGCCACTACGGGGGCAAGCACTCGGACGCGCACAAGGCGGCGGTCGTGGGCGACACGGTCGGCGACGCCACGAAGGACACCGCCGGACCGGCGATCAACCCGCTCATCAAGGTCGTCAACACAATCTCGATCCTGTTCATCGCGTTGATCGTCGCCCACTCGTTCATACCGGTCACGTAGGGCCGGGGCGAGCGTCGATTTCATAAGGGCCGGCGCGATGCTCTTTCTGGAGGACTACGGGCATGTGTGACACGTGCGGCTGTAAGTCGAAGAAGAAGCCGTAATCTCCCTCCCGTCTCTCCGTTCCTCACCTGTCGGGAGAACCCGTTCGGTGCCCACTTGCGGGCCGAAACCCATTCGTGGTAGACCGGAAGTCGACCGTCCGTGCGAGGGCGACGACCGTTCCGTGCCGCCCGGGATTCGTATTGAGGATCGCCGCCCGGCGCTCGAGGGAACCGTCCTTACGCGTAGTGGCTCAAGCTCGACCGTTCGCGCTTCGATTCGTCCCGCGCTCCCGCCGACTCTTCTCGCCGGCGCTCGCGCTCGCACTCGGCCTCGGTGACCCACTCGAACGTCAGGTCCTCCGGGTGTTCGTGAGCGATGTATGCCCCTGCCTCGAACGCGCTCGACAGCAGTTCTTCGAGGTTCTCCGCGTCGTTGCCTTCGAGGCGTCCGGCGAGGCGCCAGTACCAATCCGGCGCCTTGCCGGCGGATTGCAGGTACTCGGTCACGAGGTCGTAGATCGAGTTGCGGCCGTCCGCCACCTTGACGTGGAGGTGCTTCGGTTCTTCGTCGCGCGATTGACCGTCCGGAACCATCAAGCTAGCCACCCGGCGCATCCACTTAACGGTTGAGCGCGGCCCGACTCGCCCGCGACCGACCCTGCTTCTTCTTGACCCCCTGAACGTTGGGGTCGTCGTGTACCGACCGAACGCTCCGCGCCGGCCGCCCGAGGCGCCGACCGCGCCCCGGCCCCCGCCGGCCCCCGAGCCCGCCCAACTCCAAGCTCGATACGCCTACCTGTCCGACCGGCTCCGCAACCGCCAGATCACGATGGAGGAGGCGACGGAGCTGTTCAGCATCATGTCCCAGCGGCTCACGATCGCCGAAGCGACGCTGGCGGCTCGTATGGCGTCGGCCCCGCGCGCGGTCGCTTCGGCACCTTCGACCGAACCGAAGCCCGCCGAGCGAAAAGCGCCGGCAACCATCCTGTCGGCGGACGATCTCGGATGGGCGGCCGTCTTGTTCCTCGGGGCCGGGGCCGGCCTCGCGGCGGCCCTCGCTAAGCGGCTCGGCGCCGGCGCTCCCCCGCCGTCGGAACGGCGCTCGGAATCCCGCCCTCCCTCGTAGGCGAACCGCCATGGCGGACCGGTTCCGCTTCGGTCATCTCGCCGACACCCACGTTGGGGCGTGGGGACGCGCGCCGGCGCTGCGGGAGGCGTTGCGTCGGGCGGTCATCGAGGCGCTCGAAGAGGTCGACCGACAGGAGCTCGAGTTCCTGGTGATCGCCGGCGACCTCTTCCACACCCCCGCGCCGGATCCGGAGGAAGTCGAACCGATCGCGGCCGCCCTTCGACGGCTCGTGGAGCACGGCCGACGGATCTACGCGATCTACGGCTCCCACGACTACCTCGCCCACCGGACGAGCTGGCTGGACGTCCTCGCGAGCGCGGGCGTGTTCGTGAAGGTCGCTCCGCAGGCCGTCCGCCCCGCGGGGGAGCGGTGGACGCTGCCGTATCTCATCGATACACCCACCGGGGTGCGACTCGCCGGGATTCCCGGGCGGCCGCACGGGCTGGACCGCGCGTCGTACGAAGGGATGGACGCCTCCGAATTTTTGGCCAGCGGCGAGCGTCACGTCTTCCTGTTCCACGCCGCCGTCGAGGAGTGCCTTCCCCCGGAACTTCGCGATCATGTCCGGGGGATCCGTCGCTCGGATCTCCCGCCGGGCTGTACGTACTACGCCGGCGGCCACATTCACCGCCCGTACCAGAGCGTCGGCCCCGGCGGCGGTCTGCTGGTCAACCCCGGGGCGATCTTCGGCACGAGCCGGCCCGACCTGGCGAACCTTGGTCGAGGGGCGGCGTCCCCGGGCCTCGTGGTCGTGGAAGTGGCGGGGACATCCGCGTCGGCCCGAACGATCCCGCCCCATCTCCCCCCGATCTACCTACCAGACATCGAAGTCGACGGGCTCTCCGCCCGGGAGGCAACGATCCGCTTCGAGTCCGCGCTGTCGGTCCCTCAAGTCGCGGGCGCCCTCGTCGTGCCTCGGCTGAAGGGTCGGCTCGCCGGGGGCTCGCTCGCCGAGCTCGGGGTCCGCGCCACCGAAGCGAAGGCTCGAGAGTCCGGCGCGCAGGCCGTCGAGACCGAGCTCGACGTCGACCCGCCGAGCGGGACGACCGTCGTCTCCCGGCCTGAAGCCGAGATCGTGACGAGCCGTCTTACCGAGCTTCTCTCGGCCTCGGCGCCGGGATGCCCGCTTCCGGCCACCGAGGAGGGTCTGCGACGCGCCGCCGCGCTCCTCGACGTCCTCGCGGTGCCGGCCGAAGACGGTCAAACCCGATCCGACTACGAAGCGGCCCGGCTGCGCGCCGCACTCGCCGTGATCGAAGGCTCGGCACCACCGGCCGATCGCCGAAAGGAGTGATCGGATGCAACTGGCGTCGATCACGGTCGAGAACGTTCGCAGCTACACGTCCGCGCACGTGCCGATTCCTCCCGGGATCACCGTCGTGATCGGCGATGTCGGGGCCGGCAAGAGCTCGCTGCTTCGGGCGATCGAGGTCGCCTTGTTCGGGCGGGCCGAATCCGAGCTCGATCACCTGGTCCGGCACGGCGCCTCCACGGCGCTCGTCGCCTTGGAGATCGCGGAGAACGGGCGACGCTACACGATCGAACGTCGGTTCCGCAAGGTGCGGCGGCGGCACCGCGCGCTGGTCGAGCCCGAATCGAGCCGCTTGGAGCGGGACGGCCACCGGGTCGAGTACTCGCAGACGGAGTTGCGGCGCGAGATCCACCGATTGCTCGGATTGCGGGACGACCCAAACCCTCGGGCGAAGTCGAGCGTCTGGCGATGGGCCGTCTACGTCCCCCAAGAAGGGATGCGGGACGTGCTGGCCCAGAGCGTTGACGAGCGGCTTGAGACCGTGCGACGCGCGCTCGGCATCGACCGATATCGGCTCGCGCGGGAGAATTCCCGCCTGTTGGCCCGTGATCTGACCCGGCGCGCCGAGCTCCTTGGGGCGCAGGCCGGCGGACTCGCCTCGTGGACCGAAGAGGAAGCGACGGCGCGGGCCGCCCTCGAACGCCTCGCCCAGGAGCTCGCGGGAATCGAGCCAGCCCTCGAGGAAGCGGAACGTCGGTTCGGGGAGCGCGATGCGGCC
The DNA here is from genome assembly GCA_021816955.1 of Thermoplasmata archaeon. GTDB lineage: Archaea > Thermoplasmatota > Thermoplasmata > Lutacidiplasmatales > UBA184 > Lutacidiplasma. The sequence continues at coordinate 515 of JAKAWP010000046.1, read as the reverse complement.
GTTCGCGCCTTGGAGCGCGAGCTCTCCCGGCGGGACGCGGCGCTCGAAGAGCGGAATCGGCTGGATGCCGCCCTCCGATCCCTGGCGACCGAGCTCACCGAGCTCGACCAGCGTATCGGAGGCGACCGCGCGCGGGAGGAGGAGCTCGGCCGACAACGGGCGAGCCTCCAAGCCGAACTCGATGCCCTTCGCTCCGTCGAGGGGGATCTCGCTGCGATCGAAGCCGAGCGGGCCGCCGCCGCTCGGGAGCTGGATCGGGTGCGCGAAGCGTACTCGACCGCGCTCTCGGCGGAGCGGGAACTAGCGAACGCGCGCGCGGAACTGAAGGGGGCGGACGAGCGCCGAGCCGAACTCACCCGCCGAGCCGCGGAGCTCGAGACGCGGCTCTCGGCCGCGCTCGCCGCCGAGCCGTCGACCCGGCCGCCGGAACCGGCCGCCCACCGAGTGGCCGAGCTCGAGCGGCAGCTCGATCAGGCGCGGGCCGAGGAAGCGCGCTGTCGGGACGAATGCGCCCG
>JAKAWP010000045.1 GCA_021816955.1 Thermoplasmata archaeon | reverse complement strand
CGCCGTAACGCGGAATGACGTGGAAGTGCAGGTGGAAGACGATCTGGCCGGCGCGGGCGCCCTGGTTGAGCGCGACGTTGTAGTCGGGGCTCAGCCGTTCGATCCGGCGGCAAACGGTCGTCAGCGCTCCCAAGAAGTCGGCGTACTCCTCCCGCGCGAGATCGGTCAGTCGGGGGGCGTGGCGCTTCGGGATGACGAGCGCGTGTCCCCGAGTGAACGGAAAGAGGTCGAGGAAGGCGAGCGTCGCGGCGTCCTCGTAGATCCGGTAGCCGGGCGCGCGGCCGGCGACGATCTCGCAGAAGACGCACGGTGATTCGGCCGCGTCGCTCGTACGGATCGCCTCCTCCTCGCCGGGAGGGGAGCCGAGAGAAAAGCGTTGCCGCCGACCGAGGGGACGGCTACGCGGCCGACGGCGGCGCCGCGTCCGGAGGAGCCGGCTCCGGCGGTGCCGGCCGATCGGTGGCCGGCGGGGCGGGATCCGGCGGCGCCGGGGCCGGCGGCGGCTCGGCCGGCCCGGCCGCGGGCGACGGCGATACCCCTAGTTTCCCCTCCAGGATCCGGCGGATTTCGGCGGGTTGGCTGGATTCGAGACCGAAGTACTCGGCGAACCGTCGGGTCGTCGTCAGCTCCAGGGTCGATCCTTTCGGCTCCGTCCGGATCAAGTTCAACCCGCGCAGCCGTTGAACCTCCTCGTACGCCGACTCCCCGATCATTCGGACGAGGGTGCTCTGCAGGATCGGCTGGTGGTAGGCGACCAAGGTGAGGACGCGCAAGGTCCGGGGCGCCATCTCGATCGGCGTGACGGCGTGGACGGTCGGAATCCACGCCTCCTTGAGTTGGAGGGCGTATCGGTCGCCGACCCGCCGGACTTCGAGGGCCGACTGCCGGTGGCCGTAGGCGTCGGCGAGGGCCCGCAACCCGGCCTGCACGGCCCGGTGGTCGTCGGCCGCGAGCGCCTCCTTGAGTTCATGGACGCTCATCGGTCGACCGGCGGCGAACAGCACCGCCTCGATCTTCAGCGACAGGTCATCGAGCTTCGACGGCATCGTCTACTCCGACGGGGCGGGCTCCGGCCGACGCTCCGCGACCCGGACCAACAGAATGGGAGAGCGGTTCAACGCCTCCTGCTCGAAATCGAGGGCGCGTTCCTTCGCGAGATAAAGCGCGGCGAGGAAGAGCGCGACCAGGCGGTCGACGCCTTGGGCCGGGCGCCAGAGCGAGAGCAGCGGGAACGGCTCGCCGTTCGGCCGGCGGGCGGCCGCGTCCCAGACTTCCTGCACATCCCGCTCGGGGATGTCGCCGTGGACCAAGATCTCCGGAGGGGCCCGTTGCTCCTCCCGGAGCTGCGCGCGGAGCTCCTCGAGACGGATCGCCCGACGCGCATCCGCCTCCGCCTCGCCAAACGCTCGAACGAGCTCGAGCAGGGTCACGGGCCGGGTCTCGGGGTGGCGAACCATGCCGAGGAGCGGTGGAGGTTCGTCCGACTCGAGGACGGCGGTGGTCACGTCGACCGCCTCCGGAGTGGAGAGCTCGCCCAGGTATCCGTCGTCGATCGGCCCCGCGTCGAGCCCTTCGCCGCTCGCCGCCTCGGGCGACGGGGGTCGGTCGCGGACCCGCAAAAGCTCCTCGGACTGCAGGTACAGGATGTTCCAAGCCATCGCGACCAGGCGCCCCGCGACGGCAAAGTCGATGCCCGCGTCGGATCGGACCCGGTCGACGTACGCCTGAACGAATCGGGCGAGGTCGATCTCCCACGGGTCGAACGCGTTGTCGAGGACGAGTTCGAAGAGGACGGCCGTCGCCTTCTGGAACGGATCGTCGATGACGACGTGGACCCCTTCCTTGAGGTTCTCGACGAGTTTCAGGTACCGTTCCAGGAGCGCCGAGCCGTCGGTCTCGGCCGTTTCGGCTCCCAAGAGCGATCGGTGAAAGATCAGGTACTCGAGCACCTTCTCGGCGGCGTCCCGAGGGACGGCCGTCGGTCGGGCGAGTTCGGCCGCCTCGGATTCGGGGATCGTCATCGCGCCTCGAGCGGGGCCGCAGAGGGAACCGGCACGGATTTGGCGCCGTCTCGCTCGTCCACGTCCCGGATCTCATCGAGGGAAAGGCCGACGATCCGGGAGCAGCCGTCGCCCCGCATCGTCACCCCGTAGAGGTGGTGGGCAAACTTGAGCGTCACCTTTCGCAGCGAGATCACGATGAACTGAGCCCGCGCGGCGTTCCGCCGGAGCATCCGGCCCACGTACTCCGAGTTCAGTCCGTCCAACGACATATCGACCTCGTCGAAGACGTAGAGCGGGCTCGGATCGTAGCGTTGGAGCGCGAAGATGAACGCCAAGCTCGCGAGCGACTTCTCTCCGCCGGAGAGCTGCTCGAGGCGCTGCACGACCTTGCCGGTCGGGCTGGCCCGGATCAACAATCCGCCGGCCAGCGGGTCGGCCGGATTCTCGAGCACGATCTCGCCCTGGCCACCGCCCGAAAGCTCCTGGTAGATCTCCCGGAAACCTTCGTTCACGCGCACGACGACTTCGGAGAGCTTCTCGCGCTTCTTCGTCTCGATCTCCGCGACGAGGTGGACGAGCTCCTCCTTCTCGTGGGTGAGGCGGGTGACTTCGCCTTCGAATTCGTCCGACCGTTGCTTTTCCGCGTCAAACTCCTCGACGGCCTTCAGGTTGACGTTCCCGAGGCTCGCGATCTCCGCGGTCACCGACTGGAGCGACCGCCGGAGCTCGTCGACGCTCACCTCCGGCTCGTCCGGCGCCGCCGGGGGTAGCTCGCGGAGGGTCGCCTCGATCTCTTCGGCATGTCGGCGGGCCTCGGCCGCGCGCGCCTCCTCCTTGATCAGGATGTCCTGCCGGCTGCGGAGCGCCTCCTCGTGCCGCCCCAGCTCCCCCGTGACCGTGATCAGTTGCTGGTTCACGCGCTGGCGTCGCTCGTTCTGCGCCCGCATCGCCTCGCTCTGCTTCGCCTCGACGCCGCGCACGGCGTCCAACGCCGACGTCGCTTGCGCGAGTTCCTTGCGTCGGCGCCCGAGCTCCTTTTGCTTCTCGACCGAAGCGCTCTTCGCTCGGGATTCGGCCTCGCGTCGTTCGGCGAGCGAGCGTTCGAGCGCGGCGAGCGAGGCACGGATTCCCTCGAGTTCGCCGGTGCGCTTCGTGCGCTCCTCCGTCGTCGCCTGCAGGGCTTCCTGGAGCGAGCGCAGTCGGCTCGATACCGCGTCGGGCAGCTGACCGAGGTAGCCTTCCCTCGCTTGTCCGATCTGGTTCTCGAGATCCGCGAGCTCGGCCGCCAGCGAACGGACGCTCTCGTCGGCGGCGGAGAACTCCTTCTCCGCGGCCGCTTTCGCCGCCTCCGACGATCGAATCCGCTCGACCACTTCCTTGAGCCGCTGGCGGGCCTGCGCGAGCTCGTGGTCCGCCGATTGGCGGAGGGTGTCGCTCTTGCTGTCTTCGATCGACCGACGCGCGAGCTCTTCGCTCAGCCGCTGGATCTCCTGGGTGAGGGCGGCGAGTGCCTGCTTCGCCGCCTGCTCGGCTTCGGTCTTCGCCCGCAAGGCGTCTCCGATGCGCTTGAGTTCGAGCGGGTTGTCTTGGCCCCGGCCTTTTCGGGAGGGGTCGACGAACCCCCCGGTCATCGCGCCCGTCGCCTCGATGAGCGCGCCGTCGAGCGTCACAAGCCGCACGCCGCCCATCTGGGCCCGCGCGTGCTCGAGGTTGTCCATCACCACCGTCTCGCCGAAGACGTACCAGAAGGCGGGACGGAGCTCTTCGTCGAACCGAACGAGGTCGAGCGCAAAGCCGCGGGAGCCGTCCGCTTTCGACGCGATCAGCGCCTTCCCGTGCGGTCGGCCGGCGAGCATGCGGTTGAGCGGGAGGAACGTCGCCCGCCCCTGCTTTTCCGATTGCAGAAGCTGGATGCACCGCTGAGCGACCTCGTCCGTCTCCACGACGAGCGCTTGGAATCGGCTGCCGGCGGCCACCTCGAGCGCGACCCGGTGCTCCGGCTCAAACGTCGCGAGCTCCTCGACCGTGCCCCGGATCCCCGGGATCTTGCCGAGATTCCGCTGAGAGAGGAGGAAGTCGACGGCCGTCTGGAGGCCGGGCTTGCCCAGCGACTCCGTGCGCGCCTTCAGGCGGGCCTCGAGCGCCAGATAACGACGGTTCAGCTCCAGCACTTCCTGGCCGAGCCGGGTCGCCTCGGCCGTCAGGCTCTCCTCCTTCTTTCGGAGCTGGAACAGCTCCTGCTGGAGCTCGCCGGTCGACCGACCTCCCTTCGACTTCGCGCCATCGAGCTCTCGGCGGCGAAGCTCGAGGTCGCGTACCTCCACCTCGCGGGCCCGGCGATCGTCCTCAGCAATCGCCAATGTCCGCTCGGCGGCTTCCACGGCCGCCTTGGCCGCTTCGCGGGCCTCGACAGCCGATTGCCAGCGCGCGCGCCGCTCGCCCTGCACCCGCTCCAGTTCGAGGACGCGCTTGCGCGCCTCGGCAAGCTTTCCCTTGGAGGAGTCGCCGGTCGCCGTGCGAATGGCCTCGGTCTGCTCCTTGAGCCTCGCCTCGATCGTCTTCAACTCCCGGGCCAGCGTCGATTCTTTCTCGCGCGCGGCCTCGGCTTCCCGTTCGATGGCGACGACGTCGGCCTCGGCGGCCGCGAGACTCTGGGCCAGGGTCTCCACGTCTTCCGTGAGGCGTTGCACGTCGGCTTCCGCTCGAGCCACGGCGAGGCGCCGACTGTTGAGTTCCTCTTGGAACTTCTGGGCCGCCGGACCCCCGGCCTCGGCGATCTCCCGTTCGACGTCGGCGAGCTCCTGTTGAAGCTTCTCCTTGCGCGCGATCAGCTCGTTGCGCGTGGCCTCGAGCTCCCGGAGTTCCTGTTGGATTCGCTCGACTTGAGCCTCCGAGCTCTTCACCTCTTCCTGCGCGGCTCGGAACCCGGCGCGCGCGAGGCGAGCCTCGATTCGTCGTCGCTGATCGTTGAGCTGCTGGAAGTGCAGCGCCTCGAGCCGTTGGGCCTCCAGCCCCTTCAGCCGGCTCCGAATCTCCCCGAGCAGGGTGTCGATCCGGCTCAGGTTGCTGTCGAGTTCGGCGCGCTTCGCGGCGGCCCGGGCGAGCTCGTCGTCGTACTGCGCGATCCCGGCCAGCCGCTCGAGCAATTGGCGACGGGGCACCGGCCCCATGCTCACGATCTTGTTGACGTCGCCCTGCTGGACAAGGTTGTAGCCGTCGCCGGCGAGGCGGGCGTGCGCGAGCAACGAATCGATCTCGGCCTGCGTCGTCCGCTTGTGGTTGACGTAAAAGTACGAGTAATAGCCGTCCGGATTCGACGGTGCGAGTTTCACGTAGCGGGTGACCTCGACCTCCTCGGCCTCGACGGGGAGGTGGTGGTCGGTATTGTCAAAGACGAGCGATACCTCGCATTCGGTGGCCGGCTTTTTGGAGGAACCGCCGTTGAAGAAGAGATGCGTCAGCCGATCGGCTCGGAGCGCCTTCGAGCTTGTCGGGCCCAGCACGAACAGGATCGCATCCGAGATGTTCGACTTGCCCATGCCGTTCGGTCCCGCGACGCCGGTGAACCCGGGTTCGAACGGAATCTCGGTCGTCCCGGCGAACGACTTGAAGTTCCGCATCTTGAGCCGCTTGAGATACATTCGCTTCCCTTCCCTCCCTCTGTGTTCGGTCCGCCGGTGCTGAGCTGTTTGTCAGACAGTTGTCAGCAGCCTCGCTGGCAGAAGATTCGTATTTAACCGTTGGGTCGGACCCGAACGTTGGCCGCTCGGGGGAGGCGGCCAAACCGGTGCGGGCCGGGCGAACGATCGGCGCGGGGCCGTCCCGCCTCGATTTACCGGCGAGAATCGCCGGGCCGTTGGACAACGGAATAAATACTCCGCCCCGCGGTCGTGTTCCGACGCCGCAGCGGCCGTTCCTCTCGGTACTCGTCTGCGCGTACGGCCGACGCCAGTTTCTGCGATCCGCGGTCGACTCCGTACTCGCCCAAACGATCGACCGTTCCGAGTACGAACTCCTGGTCGCCCGGGATTTCTCCGACGAAGCGCTCGACCAGTACCTCCGCGCGAACGACGCGATCCTGGTGCCGGGGAGCGAGGCGCCGATGGGCCCGAAGGTCGCGCGGATGGCGCGCCTTGCCCGGGGCGAGGTCCTCGTACTGCTGGACGATGACGACCTCTTCGAGCCGGACAAGCTCGCCGTGGTCCGCCGGGCGTTCGAGCGGGACCCGGAGCTCGGCTACCTTCACCGCTGGTTCCGTCCGATCGACGATGCCGGGCGGCTCCTTCCGCCGGAGTCGTTTCGCTGGGAGAACAGCCGGTCCCGGGAGCGAAGCCAGTTTGTTCGGATCGACGGAGATTCGCCGATCGCCCGGTTGCGAGCGTTTCCTTGGCTCGCTCCGGACTTTTGCGACAGCTTGCAGGCGATCCGCCGGGACGTTCTGCTCCGCCAAGAGCCGGCGCTCGACTCCCCCGACCTCTTTGCCGTCGACAGCTTTCTCTACTTCGCCGCGTTGATGGCGCATCGGGCGCTCTTCTTCGACCCTCGGCCGCTCACTCGGTATCGCCTTCACACCTCGAACTCGAGCGCGCCGACCGGAGACGGACCGTCCGAGGCTCACTACCGACGGCTCGAGCGAAGTTGCGAGGCGATCGTCCGGACGGCGCGGACGAGCGGGGACGCCTCAGTCGCCCGGGAGGCGGAGGCGGTGCTCGCGGCGCACCGGGTCGACCGGCTGCTTGCGCAGCCGAGTCGCCGGAAGGAGATCTGGGCGACGCTGTGGGCCGCCGCGGCGACCCGCTCGGCGTATGTGTGGCACTCCCGTTCTTCGAGGACCCTCGGCTGGGGGCCGTTGCTCGAACTCGGCGCCCACCTAGTCGAACCGAAGGCGGTCCACCGGGCGGCGACGGCCCTCCGGCGATGGACCGGTCGCCCGATCGACGTGTGGCTATCGGCTCAGCCTCGGGGCCGGCTCGCGGCCCCGCTCGTCGGGTCGATCCCCGCGGAGCCCGGCTGACTCGGGTCGGCCCGCTCCGTGCCCTCGTTCCTCGAGGCCGGTCGGTGGGGAAGTTTACCGGCCAGCCGTAGCAGCGGGTCGAGCACCTGAGGGGCCACTACCGTCCAGTCGTACCGGGTCCGCACTTCCCGGTGCAGCGCGAGCCGCTCGGTCCGGCGGAACGCTCGCCGATCGTACGCCGCGCGGAGGGCCGTGGCGGTCGACGCGGCGTCGTTCGCGGTCGGGTCGACGGCCCGGATACGGACCGCCCACCCGAGCGTGGCCGCCACGAGGGCGGACGTCAGGACACCGAGGCCGGCGCTCAACGCTTCGAGGGGGACGACCGGAAAGACGTCCTGATGAGAAGGGTAGACCAAGACGTCGTGGCACCGGTAGGTGGCCGACAGCTCCGAGCGGTCCAGCGGCCCCCGATAGTCGATCGTCGAGGAGGCCCGGGCGGCCCGCTCGACGGCGTCCTGCGCGGAGCCGGTCCCGACGATCGTGAGCGTCGCGCCGGGAAGATCGAGCTGCTCCCAAGCTCGGAGCACGTCGAAGATTCCCTTCGATCGCTCGAGGCGCGCGACGTAGAGAAACCGGCGATTTCCCTCGGTCGCCGGCTCGCCGGGCGGGAAATCGTCCGCCACGATGCCGGGCGGGGCCACAAAATCGCCCGGAAGGTGGCCCGGACTCTGGGCGAACAGCGATTCGCTCAGGTAGTGGATACCGCGGGCCCGGCGGAGAAGCGCGCGGAAGAGCATCGCCCGAAGGACGGCCGGGGCCCGCGCCGGGCCCTGGACCGGGTTGCCCCCGTGCGTACTCAGGACGACCGGGCATCGTACGCGGTGAGGCAAGGTCGGCAGGGCGAGGTTGTCGACGAGGTACAGCACATCGATCTCGTCGCAGAAGGCCGCGAGGCGCGGACCGTTCACCCATCGGTACGGAACGACGACGAGCCGCTGGAGGAGCGTTTCGGCGAGATACCGGACCGGCCGAACGGCGACCCGCTCTGCCGCCCGGTGGAGCCGGACGCGGTGCCGCCAGTGGCTCGCCAGGGGAACCCGACGCGCCGTCCCAAGCCTCCGGTCGATATCGGCGGACTGGATCCGCTCGAACGGAGCAAAATCGGCCTCGAAGATCGTGAACGATACGGCCGGGTACGGGCAGTGGGCGACTAGCTGAACGACCCAGTTCTCGGTGCCGGCGCCGGTCGTCAACTTCGTGAGCGTGACGATCCCGATGCGCGCCGACGGAGAGTCCGGAGGCGATGCCGGGGGCCGGTTCGGTGGGCGGTCGTCTCCGCTCCGCGGACCGCCCGGGGAAACGACGGGCGGGAACGGCTCGGCGTCCGACACATTCGGGAGGAGTAGGGCGTTGATATAGGGGTGAGGGGTGAACGGTCCCGGGCAGGCGAATCGACGACGACCGCTCGTTCTACCCTCGGACCGTTTGTCGCCCTCTTGGGCGGTCTGTTGCTCGTCGTCTTGAGTCTGGTCTCCGCGGGGCTGGTCTTCCTCGGGGTTCCCGGCGCGTTCCTGGCCCAAGGGCTTGGGTCGGGCTTCGCGACGCTCGCCCGGTCGGTCGCGATCGGACTCGTCGGCCTCCTGCTCGGCGGGCTCGTCGTGATCGGCTCTCGCTTGGCCCGTCATCGCCCGGGGGACGGCCGGGTCGCTTGGGGCATCGGAATCGCCGTCCTGGGGCTCCTCAGCTTCCTCATTGGCGGCGGATTCTACGTCGGGGGAATCGTCTCGGTGATCGGCGGCGTCCTGGTCGCCGCGGGGGTTTGACGACGTCGAGCGCTCCGGCGGCGCGGCCGCCCCGGTCGTCTCTCCCCTCGGAGAAGGCTTATAATCGAGTCACCGGATAAGGAAGGACGAATGGTCGGGGCGCCCCAGTCGAATCCCACCTACCGCGGGTCGAGGTAGTCGGTCCGCAGGTTCGAGCGAAGCTTCATGGACGTTCTCGACGCGATCCGCTCCTTCCAGCCGTGCACGCAGTTCGATAGCCGGCCGATTCCCCCGGAACAGCTGCGCAACGTCCTCGCGGCCGCACGGCTGAGCCCGTCCCAGCAGAACCTTCAGCCGTGGCGATTCGTAGTCGTCCAAGACGACGAGCGCCGCCGTCGGCTGGCCCAGGCGATCAGTCGGGGCGGCAAATTGGTGCTCGAGGCGCCGGTGGCGATCGTCGCGTTCGCGGTCGAGGAAGACATCCCCGTCACGGTCGGCGGGTACATCTCGGCCTACCCGCTCGACGTGGCGGTAGCGGTCCACAGCCTCGAGCTCGCCGCCACCGCCGAGGGGCTCGGCACCCACTGGCTGGTCGACTTCAACGAGGAGAAGGTCCGGCAGGTGCTCGGCGTCGCCGAAGGGATTCATCCGATCGCGATCCTTCCAATCGGCTACCCGCTCCACCCGAACAACGGCTCGTCTCCCCCTCCGGAAGGGCGAAAGAGTCCGGATGAGATCATCGCGTACGACGCGTACCCTTGGTGAGTCGCGCGCCCGTCGCAACGGGGCGGCGCTGACCGTCACGTTCGTGAGCACGAACCCGGACAAGGCCCGCGAAGTTCGACATCTCCTCGCCCGCGAAGGGATTCGAGTCCGCTGGCGGCGCCGCCGGCTCCCCGAGCCGCAAGCCGACCGGCTCCAGGAGGTCGTCCGGTCGAAGCTCGGCGCGGTGCGCGATCTCGATGGCTGGGTCCTCGTCGAAGACTCGGGCCTCTTTCTGCCGGCGCTCGGAGGGTTTCCCGGGGTCTATGCGGCGTACGCGTGGCGACTCTGGGGCGCCCGTGAACGGTTCCGGCCGTTCTTCGCCCTCCTCGCGGGCCGCCGTCGCACCGCGATCTTCCGGACGGTCGCGGGTCTCCAGCGAGGGCGCCGTCAATGGCTGTTCGTCGGGGAAACCCGCGGGACGTTCGCGGACCGCCCTCGCGGAACCCACGGCTTCGGGTACGACCCGGTGTTCGTCCCGCAGGGGTATCGCCAGACGTTCGGCGAGCTTTCTCCGGCCCAGAAGAACGCGCTTTCCCACCGGGGGCGAGCGATGCGCAAGGTGGCCCGATTTTTGCTCCGCACCGCGGCCGCGAGCGGCCAAGGAGCGCTCGCCGCCGGAGTGCCGAGCCGACGCCCCCGGGGCCGGAGAGCCTAAGCGCCCGGGCCAATCGCGTCGACGAGGAGGCATGGCGATCGCCGGCGCTCAGTCGAAGGAGTCCCCCCGCCCGGAGCTCCCATCGGAGTCGGAGCGATGGTCGGTCTCCTTCTGCGCGACCAACCTGAACACGCGCGAGCGGCTTCCGTCCTCGATCGCGAGCGTCGAGGCGATCGGCCGGGCCCTGGGTCGCTCCTTCGAGATCGTCGTCGCGGACGGGCCCAGCTCCGACGGGGCCAGCGAGTGGCTGGACGCGTTCGCCCGCGACCACCCCGTCGTGCGGGTCGTTCACCACGGGGAGCGCAACCGGGGGTACGGCCGGCGGCGGGCGTTCGAAGCGAGTCGGGGCGATATCGTCGTCCCGTTTGATACGAGCCTTGTGTACGACGCGCGATACGCCGGCCTGCTGCGGGCCTGGATCGACGCCGACGTCGAATCGATGCTGTTCTCCGAGATCTGCGCGCTCCGCCGGGCGACGATCGAGGCCGTCGGTGGCTGGCGAGATCTGATCGGAGGAGAGGACGTGGATCTGTACGCCCGGGTCATGCGCCGGTTCGGCACGATCGCCTGGCCTACCCCATGGCGGACGAGCCAGTCGGCTACCTTATCGAGCGCGCACCGCCAGTACCGGTACGTCGGGGGCTCTCGGCTCGCCCGCAGCTGGCGCATGTACACGGTCCTGCGCGACCAGGTGGTCGGCGCGAACCACCGCTGGAGCGACCTGGTCGCGTTCAACGCGGCCAAACCGTGGACGACCAAGCTTTGGCTCTGGCCGGCGTTCGCGATCGCAACGGTGGGCGCCCGCTGGCACCCGCTCCGCACACCGCGATCGGAAGGCAACCGCTACCGGTTCGTCCGGGAGTCGATCT
>JAKAWP010000044.1 GCA_021816955.1 Thermoplasmata archaeon | reverse complement strand
CTTCGCCCGCCGCGTGCACGCCGAGCAGCCGACCGGTCTCGGTCTCGGCAACGATCTTGACCCAGCCGTCGACCGCGTGAGCCGCGTGCGCTCGGCCGAGCGCGGCGTACGGGAAACGGGCCTCCCGGGCGGCGTAGCCTTGGCGGGTCGCCTCGTCCAAGGAGAGCCCGACGCTCGCGAGCTCGGGGACCGTGAAGACCACGCTCGGCATCGCGCGATGGTCGAAGCGCGCCGGGCGGCCGGCGATCGCTTCGGCCGCCACGATCCCCTCGCGGTACGACTTGTGCGCGAGCATCGGGGGCCGGGCGACGTCCCCCGCCGCGAAGATGTGGGGGACGTTCGTCCGCTGCTGGTCATCCACGCGGACGAACCCGCTGCGCCGGTCGAACTCGACGCCCGCGTCCTCGAGTCCGAGGTTCGCGGTCGCGGGGCGCTTTCCCACCGTGATGAACGCGAGGTCGGCCGCGATCGATTCCGGCCCGGCCGGACCGCGCACCGTCATCGTGACGCCGTGCGACGACCGGTCGAGCCGCTCGGCCCGAGTGCCGACCCGGACCCGGACGCCGAGCTTTTCCATCGCGCGCGTGAGCTCCCGCGATAGGTCGGCCTCGACGCCGGGCAGCAATTGAGGAAGCAACTCGACGATCGTCACCTCGACCCCGACCCGGGCGAGGAATTGGCCGAGCTCGCAACCGCTCACGCCGCCGCCGAGGATCACGATCGACCGCGGCAGCTGCGGGATCGAGAGCAGCTGCCAAGCGTTCACCACACGCTCCCCGTCCGTTTCGAAGCCGGGGAGCTCGACCGGCACCGCCCCGGTCGCGATCAGCGCGTACTCGAAGTCGATCCGTTCGGTCCCGCCGTCGGGCGCGGTGTAGACGGCCGTCTTTGGGCCCGTGAAGCGGGCCTCCCCGGCGAGCAGCTGAGCCCCCGCAGCCTTGAGGAGGCTCCGAACGCCGGCGCGCTCCCGTTCGACGACGCCGTCCTTCCAGCGCATCGTGGCGGCGAGGTCGAACCGGCATCCCGACGCCGTCACCCCGACCGTCGGGCCCTCGGTCGCGAGCGCGGCATACAGGCGCGACGCGTGGATCAACGCCTTCGACGGAATGCAGCCCCGGTTGAGGCACTCGCCTCCGACCTCGCGGCGCTCAACGACGGTCGCGGCGATGCCGAGCTGACCAAGTCGGATCGCCGCCATGTAGCCCGCCGGTCCGCCGCCGATGATCAGCGCCTTCGTCGACCGCGCGTACGTGCCCGCCATGCTACGAAACCTCCTGGGACCGGGATCGCTCCTTCGGAAGGGGAGAGCGCACGTCGCGGAAAAGCGACTCGGGGTCGGGCGGGGGGACGGCTTCGGCCGATTCGATCGCCCGTCGGATCTCGGAATCGCAGTCGGCCCGGACGGTTTCGACCTCCGCGGCTTTGGCGAGGCCGTTCGCGCGCATCCAGTCGCCGAGGCGCTCGAGCGGGTCGTGGGCCGCCGCCGCCGCGAGGAACTCGGGAGGCTGGTAGCGGGTCGGATCGTCGGAGGTGGAGTGCGGCGTCATCCGATAGACGACGAATTCGAGGAGGGACGGGAGCTTCTGCTCGCGGGCGAGGCCGATCGCCGCGCGGAGCGCCTCCGCCACCGCGAAGAAGTCGGTGCCGTCGACGCGCCGGCCCGCGATGCCGTAGGCGGCGGCCTTCTCTGCGAGCGTGGCCGTCGCGCTCTGCCGCTCGACCGGTTGGCTGATCGCCCACTGGTTGTTCGTCAGGCAGAAGACGACCGGAACGCCCCAGACGCCCGCGAAGTTGAGCCCGGCGTGAAAGTCGTTGGCGCTCGTCGCCCCGTCCCCGAAGAACGCGAAGACGACCCCCGGGTCCCGTCGGAGTCGCAGCGCATAGCCGAGTCCTACGGCGTGCGTGATCTGCGTGCCGATGACCGACGACATCGACAGATAGTGAACGTCCCGCGCCGTCGGGTGGCACGGCATGTTCCGGCCCAGGGCGGGATCGCGGGCGTTCGCGAACAGGTGGTCGACGTACGAGGAAACGGGATGCCCCCGGACGAGCGCCACCAGTTGCTCTCGAAGGCCGGGCGCGATCCAGTCCTCGGGACGGCTCAACAGGCCGACCGCGACGTTCACGGCCTCTTGGCCGGTGGCGGCTCCGTAGAAGCCGATCCGCCCCTGCCGCTGGAGCCCCTGCATCCGGGCATCGAAGGATCGGGCGAAGACCATCCAGCGGAACGCCCGCGCGACGACGGTCGCCCAGTCCGAGCCGAAGAGGCGGCGCGCGTCCTCGACCGTCGCCGACAACGGAACGGTCCGGCGGCCGACCGATGTCTCGGGCCGTGGCGTCTCCGACCCGGCCATCGCGATCGACGCTACGCCAGCTGGGCGAACAGCTGGTGGGGATCCTCGAGGAAACCCTTCACGACGGACAAGAACTGGGCCCCTTCCAAGCCGTCGATCACTCGGTGATCGAGCGAGATCGACAGGTTCATCAGCTCCGCCGAGCCGACCGTGCCGTCCGGTCGGATCACCGGCCGCCGGGTGATCCGGTGCACGCCGAGGATCCCGACCTCCGGGTAATTCAGGATCGGCGTCGCCAGCACCCCGCCGAGGGCGCCGAGGCTCGTGATCGTGAAGGTGCTGCCGGTGAGTTCCGATCGGGAGAGCTTGCCGGTCCGGCCGCGTTCGGCGAGGTCCTGGATCTCCTGTGCCAGTTGGGCGACGCTCTTGCGGTCGGCGTCGCGGACGACGGGAACCAAGAGCCCGTCCGGCGCGGCCGTCGCAATGCCGATGTGGTAGCTCGCGTACACCTCGAGTTCGTTCCGTTCGTCGATCATGTGGGCATTGAGCCGGGGGTGCGCCTTCAATCCGGCCACGACCGCCTTAACGATGAACGGGAGGTAGCTCAGCCGCACCCCGGCTTTCTCGATGTGCTTCGCCATGCGGTCGCGGAGCCGGACAAGCTCGGTGGCGTCGACCTCCTCGACGTAGGTGAAGTGGGCCGCCCGGTGCGTCGCCTCGGCCATGTGGTCGGCGATCACCCGCCGGATCCCGCGGATCGGGATCGTTTCGAGCACCCGGGTCCCCGTCGGCGCGGCCGCCGCCGTGACCGACGGCCCCGCTCGGGGAGCGGACGGCGCGGTCGCCGCCGCACGAGTCGCAGCGGAGTCACCGGACGCTCCCGCGGGCGCCGACGCCGGACGAGCCGCGAGTACGTCGGCCTCTACCACCCGGCCCCCCGGGCCGCTCCCTTCGATCGTCTCGAGGTCGATCCCGCGTTCCCGGGCGAGTCGTCGCACGCTGGGAGAAGCGAGCTTCGGCCGGGTCGGCCCTCGCTCCCCGCTCGTCCCGCCGGGCGCGGACGGCGCAGCGGTCGATGACGGGGCGGCCCCGGAGGGGCGTGAGGGCGCCGAGGGGGAAGCATGAGCCGCTTCGGCGCGCGGGGGCGGCTGGCCGGTGGCGGTCGACCCCTCGCCCGTCGGCTCGATGGTGACGAGCAGACCCCCGACCTTCACCTTCTCGCCGACCTGGGCGTGAATCTTCACCACCCGCCCTGCCTTCGGCGAGGGGATCTCGACATTCGCCTTGTCGGTGAGAACGCTGACGAGCGGCGCGTCTTCTTGGACGGTGGCGCCTTCCTTCACGAACCACTCGACGACTTCGCCCTCCGCGACGCCCTCCCCGATGTCGGGCAGACGGAATTCGAACGGCATCTCCGCCCCGGGGCTACCCCGCCCGGACGGCCTCGCGGGCCGCCGACTCGATTCGTTCGGGCGTCGGAAGGTACAGGTGTTCGAGGGCGTAAGGGAAGGGGGTATCGTACCCGGTGACCCGGGCGATCGGAGCGCGAAGCGAGTAAAGCGCCTTCTCCGCGATCCGGGCGGCGAGCTCGGCGCCGAAGCCGGCGTTGCGAGCGGCCTCATGGACGATCACCGCGCGGCCGGTCTTCTCCACCGACGCAAGGACGGCGGCTTCGTCGAGCGGCACGAGGGTGCGGAGATCGATCACCTCGGCCGAGATCCCCTCGTCGGCCAGCTTCGCCGCCGCCTCAAGCGAGGTCGGGACCATCGCCCCCCAGGCGAGGATCGACACGTCGGACCCTTCGCGGGCCGTGCGCGCGACCCCGAACGGGACCCGGTGGTCCCCTTCGGGGACTTCGCCCGACACGGACCGATAGATCCGCTTCGGCTCGAGAAAGATTACCGGGTCCTCATCGTGCACGGCGGTGAGCAGCAACCCCTTCGCGTCCGCCGGGGTCGACGGCACGACGACCTTGAGCCCCGCGGTGTGGCAGAAGAACGCCTCGGTGCTCTGCGAGTGGTACAGCCCGCCTCGAATCCCTCCGCCGTACGGGGTCCGGATCACCACGTGGCACGGATATTGCCCTCCCGAGCGGTAACGGAACTTCGCGAGCTCGCTCACGATCTGGTCGAAGGCGGGGTAGATGAAATCCATGAACTGGATCTCGGCGATCGGCTTGAGGCCGTAGAGCGCCATGCCGATCGCGGTGCCGACGATCCCGCACTCCGAAAGCGGTGTGTCGATCACGCGCTCCGCACCGAACTCCTTCTGGAGCCCTTCCGTGGCCCGAAAGACGCCGCCGTTCAGCCCGATATCTTCGCCGAGCAGGAGCACGTCCGGATCCTGTCGCATCGCCTCGAAGAGCCCCCGGTTCACCGCCTGAACGAGCGTGAGTTCGGTCACGGCTTCCCCTCCCGCTGCGCCAACAGGGCCGCGAGCCGGCGGCGATCGTCCTCAAGTTCGCGGGTCGGCTGGGCGAAGACGTCGTCCAAGAACGACAGCGGGTCGACCGGCGGCTTCGACTCCGCAGTCTTCCAAGCGGACGCCACTTCGGCCCGAGCGGCCTCCCAGAGCTTCTCGTCATCCTGGACGGTCAGTCGCCCTTCGCGGATCAGTTCGTCCCGAAAGCCGGCGACCGGATCGTGCTGCTTCCACTTCTCCAGTTCACCGGCGGGACGGTAGCGCTTCGGGTCGTCCGACGTCGAGTGGGGGCCGAACCGATAGACCTGGGCCTCGATCAACGTCGGTCCGTCTCCGGCGACCGCACGCTCCCGGGCTTGGCGGACCGCCCGGTAGACTTCGTCGATCGCCATCCCATCAACGACCACCCCTTCGAACCCGTACGCTCGGGCCTTCTCGGCCAGCGTCGCACTGTGGGTCTGTTGCGCGCGCGGAAGCGAGATCGCCCATTGGTTGTTCTGGCAGAAGAAGATCGTCGGGGCGCGGAAGACCCCCGCGAAATTGAGGCCGGCGTGGAAGTCGTTCGAGCTGGTCGTCCCATCCCCGAAGAACGCGATCGTCGCGATGGCATCGCCGCGCCGTCGAGCGGCGAGCCCTGCCCCGACCGCTTGGGTGATCTGGGTGCCGACCGGGCTCGACGCCACCACGAAGTTGCGGTCGCGGTAACCGTAGTGGTTGGGCATCTGACGCCCCTTCAGCACATCGCCCGAGTTTCCGATGAACTGATCGAACAACGTCTCGAGCGGGACCCCTCGGACCAAGGCAAGCCCGAGTTCCCGATACGCCGGAAAGATCCAATCCGCCGCTTCGAGGGCGAGCGCACAGCCGATCTGCGCTGCTTCTTGGCCCTCGAGCGGCACATAAAAGCCGATGCGGCCCTGGCGCTGGAGGGTCAGGCAACGCTCGTCGACCAGCCGCGCCAGCACCATCCAGCGGTACGCCTCCACCCGCCGGGCGTCCGGTACGCCGGCCGGTGCCCGGGCGCCGCGCTCGACCGTCGCCGGTCGAACCCTCGCGCTCGTCATACCGTCGGCCCGAGTCGCCGTGGCCCATATATCTTTGGGATGGCTTCCGGCGACCATCGCTTTCTCTCCCTGGAATCGGGCGGAAACGACGCCGATCGACCGACCGACGTCCCGCGAAATCCGTCGAAGCCGGCGGGTCCACCTCGAGGAGCTCGGCCCGCCGGCGGAACAGTGAGTTCGACTCCCGACGACGGATCCGACCGCGCCCACGGTTTCGCTCCCAAGGAGGCCAACCAAGCCGCCGGACGATCGCGGGAATCCGACACGGGATCAGAGCAGCCGGTCCGCGGTCGTCGAGCGAGACAGTTCCGACGCGAGGGCGGGTTCGCCCATCGGTTCTTGGTGAGCCCTCCGCCGCGCAGATAGTGGTATAAGGCGCGCCTTTCCTCGCCGCGGCCCCCTCGGATGCCGACACCGACCGTCATCGAAGCAAGGGCCGTCCGGCGAGTCTTTGAGTCCCGGAAAGGTTTCTTGTTCACCGACGTCACTCGGACGGAGGCCCTCCGGGGCGTCGACCTGACCGTCGAACGCGGCGAGATCTTCGGGCTCCTCGGACCGAACGGCGCCGGCAAGACGACGCTCACCAAGATCCTCTCGACGCTCCTGATCCCGACCAGCGGAGAGGCGAAGGTGCTCGGGCTGGACGTGGTGCGGCAAGCGGCGGAGCTGCGGCCGCGGATCGGGCTGGTCCTCGGCGGCGAACGGGGCCTCTATTACCGGGTGAGCGCCCGGGAGAACCTGCGCTACTTCGCCGACCTCTTCGGGGTGCCGCTCGACCAGCGGGCAGCCCGGATCGACGAGGTCCTGGAACGAGTCGGCCTCTCCGCCGCCGCCGACCGGCGGGTCGAGGAGTTCTCGCGCGGAATGAAGCAGAAGCTCCACCTGGCTCGCGGCATCCTCCATCGCCCCGAGCTGTTGTTCTTGGACGAACCGACGATCGGGCTCGACCCAAAGAGCGCCCGCGAAACCCGCAAGCTGATCCGCGCCCTCATCGAAGACGGCGTCACGATCTTCCTGACGACGCACTACATGTTCGAGGCGGAGGAGCTCTGCCACCGCCTCGCCGTGCTCTCGAAGGGCCAGATCGTCGCGCGGGACACGGTCGCGGGGCTCCGCCGGCTCGTCGGCGGGGACCGGACGATCGAGGTGGAGGCGTACGGCTTCGAAGACGAGGAGATCGAAACAGTGCGCCGGCTGCCCGGGGTGAGCCGGGTCGTGAGCGAGGAGTTCGGCCCCCGGCTCCGCCTGACGTTGCGGATCGCCACATCCGAGACGACTCCGGACGACGTTCGGGCCGCGCTTGCAAGCCATGCCGAGCTGACCGTGCGGGAGCGCCCGACGCAGCTCGAAGACGTCTACCTCGACCTCGTCGAAGAGGAGGCGAACTAGCCGTGGCGACCGCGCTCCCGACGGGTCTCGCACCGTCCGGCCTCCGATCGACGTGGGCGTCGGTCCGGCTGTCGGTCCTTCAGTTCCTCGCCGACCCGCAGTGGCTGATCCCGTCGATGATCGCTCCCGTCATCTTCGGGATCGTGTCGTTCGAGCTCGTCGTCGGGTCGGGGCCGTACTACCTCGTCTACGCCATCCTCGGGGCCGGGATGATGAGCATGTGGGGCCAGACCTTGTACGGGAGCGGCTGGGCGACCGGGCAGGATCGTGAGTACGGCACTCTCGAGCCGACGATCCAGGCGCCGAGCCCCTACCTGTACGTCGTGCTCGGCCGGGTGCTCTGGAACGTGATCTCCGGGCTCATCGGGGGCGGGATCGTCTATCTCGTGGTCGTCGCCGCCGCGGGTGAGCTCCCGACCCTCGACAACCCGCTCCTGTTCGCCGGGCTGTTCGTCTTCGTGATGTTCACCCTCGCGAGCGTCGGGATCGTCCTCGCCGCGTTCTACGTCTACACGCGATACGCCGGATTCATCCAGAACATCGGCGAGTTCGCCTTCTACGTCGGAACGGGCTGTATGTTCCCGGTCATCTTCCTCCCGTGGTGGACGAACCCGGTGTCGCTCGTCTTCCCGCCGACGTGGGCGCTCGATGCGCTGCGCTACGCCTCGATCCCGGGCTACCAAGGATTCGGCTGGGGGTTCGGCGTCGACCTCGCCGGGGCCGCCGGCACCACCGCCGTCTACCTGATCCTCGCGCACCAGGTCTTCCGCCGCGTCGAGCGTCACGTCCTCGAGGTCGGCAACCTCTCGGAGTACTAGGGCGATGGCGGGCGCGGCTCCGGGCTTCTGGCGCAACTTCTGGGCGAACGCCGTGCTCTCCCCCCGCACGACGCTCGGGTTCATGCGGATCGACTTCGTCCTCGGGACGATCTTCGTCATTCCGCTCATGCAGATGGCGTTCTTCGCGTTCGTCGTCCAGCTCGGGAACGGCAGCGTCGCCGAGACCGCCTTCGTCGTCGTCGGGAATGCGGTCGCGACCGTCACGTACCCGAGCATCTTCTCCGTCTGCCAGACGACCGACAGCGAAAAGCAGCAGGGGACGATGGAGCACCTCCTCGTCTCGCCGGCGCCGCGATTCCCACTCTATGTCGGCCGGGGCCTCGTTCCGATCGGGATCTCGCTCGCCACCGTGACGGTCGGGCTCGTGTACGCCTTCACGGTCTTCGGCGTCCCGTTCCACCTCTCGGCGGTCGGCCCGCTCGCGATCTCCGTGGTGCTCTCCGCGTTCGCGATGGTCGGCTTCGGCCTCCTGCTCGGGGGCGTGGCGCTCTACCTGCGCACTTCGATCATCCTCGGCAACATCTTCCTGTTCATTGGGCTCTTGTTCTCCGGGGTCAACTTTCCCCTGTCGCAGTTTCCCGGCCCCGTTCAGTACGTCGGCGATCTCTTCCCGCTCACCTTCGCGGTCGACGCCGTGCGAGACTCGATCGCCGGCGCCCCGCTTCGCGTGCTCGGCCTCGACTGGCTCTACCTCTCCGTCTCGATGGCGATCGCAATCGGCCTCGCCCTCGGGCTGTGGCGGACGTTCGAGCGCCGGGCGCTGACGACGGGGAGCATCGCGCGCTTCTAGGCGGACCGGCCCCTCACCTATCCCGTTCGGCGGGGTCAATGCCGGCACCGCTCCGCTCCGCCGGGTCGGTTCTGCGCTTGGGCCCCGCTAATCAGGGGCGTCAACCGAGCTTAAGGAGGATCTCGGGCCGGTCGAATCGACGGATGGTCCGGGTGATCATGCCGTACGTGACGACGGCGAGAGCCGCGGCTACGCCCGCGAACGTCGGAATCGACACCGGCAGGAGGGCGAACGCCGCCACGACCGCTCCGAAGCTCGGCAGCGCCACGAGAAAACTCAGCTGTTGGGCGTCGCGCAGGTCCTTCGCGCGGATGGAGATCCAGAGCGAAGCGAACGTGCCGATCAACGCGAGCAGGCTACCGATCACTCCCATGAAGTACGCGCCCACGGGCCCGGGAAACGCCGGCGGCTGGCCGTGGGCGGCGAGGAGCGCGTCGCCGAACGCGAAGACGATCGCGTAGGCGAGCGCGCTCGACCCGACACCGTAGGTGAGCGGCACCACCGCCTTCCCCCACAGGAGCTCCGCATCCGAAATCGGAGTGGCGAGGAGCGGCTCGAGCGAGCGATTCGCCTTCTCGAGCACGATCGCCATCGAACCGATCACGACGCTCGAGCTCGCGGGAATGAGCAGAAGGAACAGCAGGCTCAGGAACGTGCCGTCTTGCACGGTCGACACGACGGCGCCCCCGCTCGCCACGGCCTTCTGGACGACGAAGTAGACCTGACCGAGCGCGCTCAGGACAATGAGGGCGGGCAGGAAGAAGAGGCCGAAGTAGAGGGAGCGGTTCCGGGTGACCTCGAAGTGATCCTTGCGCGCGACCTCCCAGACCCGCGCGAGCTTCACGATCCTCCCTCCCGCGTCGTGAGGAGCTTGAGGTACGCTTCCTCAAGCGAGTGGGCGACCGGCCGGACATACTGGAGCCGGTAGCCCGACCGGACGACGGCGGCCAACAGCTCGGGAAGTTCGCGGTCCGGCTCGTCCAGCTCGAGTTCGATCGTCCGGCCGTCCGGTTGAAGCTCGACGCCCCGGGCGCCGTGCGCGGTCAGGAGCGCGGCGGCCGCGGGATCGGCGCGTTCGAGTTGAACCGCCACGCGATGGCCGAACAGACGGGCCTTGAGCGCCGACGGAGTGTCGACGGCGATGAGGCGGGAGCGCAGCATCGCGATTCGGTCGCTCAATCGGTCGGCATCGTCGAGGTTGTGCGTCGACAGGATGATCGTCGTTCCGTCGCGTCGCAGGTCGAGCAAGTAGTCCCGCAGCGACTTCGCGGACTCCGGGTCGAGGCCGGACATCGGTTCGTCCAGGACGAGGATCGACGGCCGATGCAACAGGGCGCGGGCGAGCGCGACCCGTTGCTTCATTCCCTTCGAAAACTTCCCGACGGCCTTGCCGTCCACGGGGCCGAGATCCAAGCGCGCGGACAGCTCGCGAATCCGTTCCTCGACCGTTCGATCGGAAAGGCCGTGGAGCCGTCCGTAGAAAAGCAGATTCCGTGCGGCGGAGAACTGCTCGTACAGCCCCGGCTGCTCGGGAAGCACCCCGACCGCGTTCCGCACATCTTCCCGGGCATCGGGCTCCCGAGTATCCATCCCTTGCACGCGCACCCATCCCTCGGACGGCTGAATCAACCCCGCCAGCAACCGGATCGTCGTGGTCTTGCCCGCCCCGTTCGGCCCGAGAAGGGTGAAGATCTCCCCGCTACGGATCGTGAACGAAAGCCCCTCGACCGCCCGAGTCCCGTCGGAGTAGACTCGGCTCAATTGGGCGACTTCCACCGCATCCGCCACCGTGCCACCCCTCGGCGTCCTCGACCGGGACTACCTCCATAACCTCTCGGGTGATTCCGGGACCGGTCCGATGTTTCGCCCACGGGAGCGGGAAGCCGATCGGTGTTCGATCTCTCCCCTCGCGAAATGACGAAGCGGCGAAACGGATTCGGAGCGGTGGTCCGCCGAATCCGAATTCACCCGTCGGAGTTATAGAGGCCGTCGCGTGAGCGAAACGGGGTGGACCGACGTTGTGATCGAGCGGAGGGCCGACCCGCCCATTCACACGCTGAGTTCGACCGCAGGGCCCATAGCTTAGTTTGGCTGGAGCACCCGGCTGATAACCGGGAGGTCGAGAGTTCAAATCTCTCTGGGCCCACTCCTTCCCGATGCTATATTAGGGAGGTCGAAAACCGATACCACTTACGCCGACGCCTCTTCACCAGCGATCTCAGCCCGAGAGCAGGGCCGTCTTCAGTCGACGGACGGCCGCCCCCTTGAGCGGCAGTGTCCCCGTTCGGAGCCGTGCCTTGGTTCGAGCCACCGTCGCCCACGGCAGCCCCAGCCGAAGGGGCTCGATAACGTCGAGGCCGGGGTTGCGCAGGACGACCTGGCCCCCCGCAATCGGGCCCGTCAGGCCCCCGGGCCGCCTTCCCGGCGGCCCCGCGACTAGGACCGAGCCGTCGGTTTCGAGGTAGTAGAGCCCGTCGGCATGAGACCTAGATCCATGCGTTTTCGGTTAACGCGGGCTTCCACTGGAATCTCGTATCATGAGGGAAGGTCCACCTCGATGGAATG
>JAKAWP010000043.1 GCA_021816955.1 Thermoplasmata archaeon | reverse complement strand
TCTTATGTGGCGGCGGCGCGTCTCGGTCCGACGGACGGGTCGTCGCCGAATGGATACCCGATAGGTACCGTCTTTGAACCGACCGACGACCTCGCTCCCACGGGTGGGCCGGTGCGTGCGGCGGAGTGGCTGATGCGGGTGGTCGATGCCCACCGCGCCTCGCTCGTCTTGTTCGCGGACTCTCCGGCCGACCGCGACGTGGCCGCCGCGCTCGCGGGACGCTGGGAGGCGGGGATTGCGACCGGGGCCACCGCGCTGCTGGCCGTCGACGACCCGGGCGGACCGCTCGAGGTCTCGCGTCCCGTTTTCGGCGGTCGGGCGGTCGAGCGATACCGTCTCGTCGGCCCCCGCCACGTGGTCACGCTCCGCGCCCACGCCGAACCGGCCGCCTCGATGCCCTCGACCGGGGCGAACGCGGGCCCCGCGTCCACGAAGCTCGACGTCCCCGAGGCGTCCCCGACCACTCGACGCGTCGGGGTCCGGTCGATCCCCGCCGGTAGCGGCCCGTCGCTCACCGACGCGTCCATCGTGGTCGCCGGCGGCCGCGGTGTCGGTTCGCCGGAGCGGTTTGCGGTCATCGAAGAGCTGGCCCGGGCGCTCGGCGCGGCCGTCGGCGCTTCCCGGGCGGTCACGGACGCCGGGTGGCGCCCGACGAGCGAGCAGGTCGGGCAGACCGGAAAGACCGTGACGCCGCAGCTCTACATCGCCGTGGGAATCTCGGGAGCGATCCAGCACGTCGTCGGGATGGTCGGAGCGCGCGTGATCGTGGCGATCAACTCAGATCCCTCAGCCCCGATCTTCAAGATCGCGGATTACGGTGTGGTCGGTGATCTCTTCGCGATCGTTCCCGCAATCACCCGGGCCGTGCGACGCTCAACCGCGACGGGCGCGGGGTGAGCGTCTTCCGCGCAGCACGAGCCGCATCTCGCTCGTCGGCTCGAAGCCGAGACGGGCGTAGATCCCCCGCCCCATTCGAGAGGCGGGCAGCGCGACCCGGGCCACGCCGCGCTCGCGGGCGGCTCGGATCATCGTCCGGACGAGCGCGGTGGCCGCCCCGCGACGCCGGTACCGGCGGTCCGTGAACACCGACATCACATGAGCCTCGACCGGCACCGACACCGTCGATCGCGGATGGTCCGCGCGCCACCAAAGCACGCCCGATGCGACGACCTCCCCCCTGGAACGCTCTGCCACGTATGCGACCGCTTCCCGACGAGCTAGGCGAGCGGCCAGCCAGCGCCGGTATTCCCGGCGATGATCGGCCAACGCTGCCTCCGAGTAGCGCCGTCGGAACGAACGATACATACGATCCCGGTGGCGAACGAGGAGGGAGAGCTCGTCGCGCCGAGCTCGCCGGATCTTAAGCGCCGTCCCCGAAGCGAACGGCCCACACTGGGAGTGTTGCTTCGGACGCTTCACCGATGGAGATTGCGTCCTCATCGCCGAATCGCGGGCCGTTCGACGCGATGGGCCGCACTCGGCTCCGAAGCGACCGCCGCGAAGACCACCGGCTGAGCCCGCTCTTTGTCGCAAGGGAAAGGGTTCGGCCGAGATCGATCCCGTAACGACCGCCGAGTGGCCCTAGGCGCCTCCCGCCGGGGGTGGCGGGGGTGGCGGAGGCGGCGACGGCGGATACGACGGTGTCGGAGGCGCGGACGGCTCGGTCACGGAGGGAGACCCCGGGCGCCGGCCTCGCCGTCCGAGGAGGTAGCCGACCGCACCGAGGATGACCGCCGCCGCCACCACGGAGCCGCCCAAGATCGCCACGCCGGTCGCGGAAGAGAGGCTGATACCGCTCGAGCTTGGTGACGGGGGCGAGTTCACGACCACGGTCGCCTGACTGCTCACGACCGCCCCCACACTGTCCTGTACGGTGACCTTCACCGTGAACGTGCCCGTCTGGTTCGGCGCGCAGCCGATCGCCGCGGTGTTCCCCGAGCAGCCCGGCGGGAGACCGGTCCACGAGAAGGTGAACGGTCC
This sequence comes from Thermoplasmata archaeon, assembly GCA_021816955.1. Taxonomy (GTDB): domain Archaea; phylum Thermoplasmatota; class Thermoplasmata; order Lutacidiplasmatales; family UBA184; genus Lutacidiplasma. Next base: position 9,507 of record JAKAWP010000043.1, on the reverse strand, counting down.
CGTACCTCCGGTCACAATCGCCACGAATGCGGCGTTCGCCCCCTGCGTCACTGGCGTCGTCGCCGCGAGGGTGACCGCGATCGCCGGAGCCACGGCCAGCGCGATCGGTGTGGCCATTGCCATCACCCGGTCCGAGTCGGTCGCGGAGACCGTGATCACGTAGGTCCCCGCCGCGGTCGGCGTGCAGGTGATCGTCGACTGCGAGGGGCTCGACGGGCTGCACCCGGGCGGAAGGCCCGTGAACAGGTAGGTAAACGGCCCCGTGCCTCCTACCACGGTGGCGACGATCGTCGTTGCGACGCCAACGTCCGTGTTCCGCGAAGTGAGGCTGACCGAGGGGGTCGCGTTCACTGTGAGTTTGACGGAGCTTTGCTGGGTGGTCCCATACGAATCCATCACCGTTCCCACAACGGTGAACGTTCCGGTCGCCGTCGGGGTACAGGAGAGGGTCGGGGCATCCATGCTCGTGCAGTTCGCGGGGAGTCCACGGTAGGCGTAGGTGTAGACGCCGCTCCCTCCGCTCGCGGTCAGCGTGAACGTCACGGGGACGCTCGAAACCGTCACCTGCGGAGCGGACGAGGTAAACGAAGCGATCGCCAGTCCCGGCCCCACGACCACGGTCGTGCTCATCGTCAAGCTGTGACCGGCGATCGTGGCCGTGACGTTCGCGGTGTACGTCCCGGCCGGACTCGTGCAGGCGAGCTCGGGCGCCGTCGTCACCGCGCATCCGGTCGGCGCCGTGTTCCACGCGTAGGTGATCGGTGACGGACCGTAGGCGAGGGCGGTGAGGGTGTACGGCACGTTCGCCGCGAGCGGGGTCGAGAGCACGCCGAGCAGCGAAGATACCGTCGCCGCGACCGGCGGCGCCACGGTGTACAGAGTCGCGTAGACCGTTCCCGGCTGGGTGAAGACAACGCTCGTGCGGGGGCTCGACGGGTTCTGGATGATGACCCCCGGCGTAGCACTCCAGCCGACGAAAACGCTGTTCGGAAGAACGGTGAGATCGAGCGGCACCGACACGCCCTGGGCGACCATGGTCATCGAGCCGCTGGTCACGGTCATGCCGTCGATCGTCGCGACCGCGCCCTGTCCGCTTATCGCGATGAACGTGGCTCCGACCATGGTCGACGTGTACGTCGCGTTGATCGTGCCGGCCGTCGATACGACGGCGACATAGGCGAACAGGGCCGGCTGAATCGCCACTCCGCCGGAGGCCGTCACCGCGAGCGTACTGTTGTATCCTAGGCCGGTCGTGAGAACGGGATAGCTACCCGGAACGACAGCAAAATTCGCGGAGGGGGCCGCGACGGTGACACCGTTGAACGTGAGCTCACCCGCCCCCGCTGGGCTATTGTAAGCCGTCACCGTGACCGAGGCGCTCGTACTGGTCGTGAAGTTTGCCTGGATGAGCATGCCGGTCGGCAACGTGTTGCCGGTAGCGTTGAAGAGAACCACCGCCACCGGCGAGGTCGGGTTCGTCAGCAGGGCGGCTTGGGTCGGGGCATTAATGTACCAGTTTTCGAAGACTCCTTTCGCCGTCGGGGTTGTGTTCGCCACCAAGCCGATCAGCTCCCCCGGCTCGTTGACGAGCGAGTTGGTATAGTCGGTCGGGCCCGCTAGCTTGACCGGCGTCATTCCCGCGAGCGAGTAGACCGACACGCTCCCGAGACCGGCGCTACTCGATTGGAAGACCGTGGCGTAGCCGAACACCGCCAGCGCGATCGTGAACCCCGACTCGAGCGTGAGGTTCGAAGAGGCGTTCGGGTCCGCCATCACCGCATTGTTCAGGTACTCCCAATACTCGAAGGTCGCACCCGGCCCCGGTGTCGCCACGATGGGATACGTGCCGATCGGAACGGTTCCTTGCCCTACAGAGTACGGGAAGCCGGCCGCTCCGATCTGGCCCCGGTTAAAGCTGATCGTTCCCGGCCCAAACGCTTCGAGGTAGAGAGTGGCGGTGAGCGGATTCGCGGCATAATGAGCGGTCACCGTGATCGGAGTCGTGTCTTGTACCACGAGGAGCGTCGCGGGGAACGCGAGGGTCGATAGAATCCCCCCGCCTCCGATCGACCAGCCGGTAAAGTTGTTCCCGGGCGCCGGCTCGGCCTGGATCTGGTACACTCCGGGGAGAAGGTCCAGCGTTCCTCCGTTCGCTCGCGTGGCCAACGATGCATCCTTGTAGAATGGACCGGGATCGATGACGATGTGGCTACCGGTCGCCCCGACATCGTTGAACGTGACCACGGCCCGGGCCGTGGTTCCCGTGAGCGGGACAAATTGCGCCGTTACGCTTCCACTGGTTCCCGCGACGACCCGGAGATTCGTCCAATTGGCGGTTGCATTCGTGACCGATACGTCGCCCGAGGTAACCCAGCCATCGAACACCACGGAACTCGAGTTCGAATGCGCCGAAATCGAGTAGTTGCCTGGCAGGAGAGGACCGAACGATTGCGAGCTCGCAACATAGCTGTGGAGGAAGTACACCGACCCACTCGCGGGCGTCAGTGGGATCGGGTAAGAGGTTCCGACAGTCACGTTGCCGGTATTGGAGGCACGGCAGGTCGGAATGGAGAAGTTCGTGGGCGGGTCGTAGCTGAAGATCCAACCCAGCGCCTGCGTTTGGAACTGATTGAGGGTCGCGTACTCCGCGTACTTGCCGAAATCCGTTGTCGTGGTCGGGTAGTCGGTCGCACCGAATTCGAAGGCGTTGGCGCTACAGGAGTAGCTGTACCACGGATACGAGCACCAGGCACCGCCCTCGTTCCCGAGGCAAGCGTTCGTTAGCGTGTCGATCATGGAGATCCCGCCGAAGTCCTGAGTGAATGCTACTTGGACGGGTTTCTGGGTCGTCTGGGCGTTGAAGAACGTCGGAGTCTGAATCTGCCAGGGCGAGAGCGTGTCGTTCGCCCAGCTGCCGGGGTCGTATGTGCCGCAGGGGGTCGCGGGCAACCCCGGGGTCCCCGGATTGCATCCGCCGTACGGGTTCGTATTCACGGCCGGGTTCCAGCTGTGCCCTCCTTCGAAGGCGAAGACCACGGGGTACTCTCCCCCGGGAGTCCACTGGAGGCCGGCGGGCCAGCTGTTGGTCGAGTACGCGGGATCGAGCGGCCCGATCCCGGGCGTGTTCAGTGTGACGTACGAACTCTCGCCGTTCGTCAGGTCGTGGACGGCGATCTGCTCCCCGATCGGGCTGGCCGGATACCCGGTCATCTGCACGACGATCTGATCGCCCTCGGTCATGTTGAGGTAGGCGGGGCCCGGAATCCCGTTCAAGAAGAGCGGTTCCGCAAAGCACGGGTCTTCCGCTCCGTTCGCCAGGTCGATCTGCCAAGCCACGGCAAACCCAATCCACTGACCGTTCACCGTCAGGGTCGGAATCGTCGGCGAGGGGTTGTAGTAGCTCTGGTCGGGGTAGAACTGGAGTTCGAGGAAGCACTGGTTCATCCAGCCCGCCGGGTCCCGCAGCGTCATGCCGAACCAGATTGCAATGTAGAGATCCGTCTGGTTCTGGGTCGCGCTGCGATCGACCGGCAGCGTCACATTCCATGTGACATTCCCGCCGCTTCCGGGCAGGTTCGAATAGAATTGGATGCCGGGCTCATCGTGCCCGTAGCAAGCCGAGCTGTACGTTCCCTGTCCCCCCAAGTTCCAGTCCTGAGCCGGCCATTGCCCGTAACAGCCCTTCGGAAGGTTGGAATCCGAGCCAGACGCTTGGGCTTGCCCGGGTCTGTGAGCCAAGGCTTGGGCCAAGGACGCGGAAAGCGCCGAGGCGCCGGGCGGGTGACCGTTCACCCATGTCGAAGGAGGATGACCGGGATAGTGCCAAGCGGGTGCCTTTACCGGGAGCTGGCCGAACGGCAGGGACGGAGACGGGCCCGGCGTCGCCGATAGCGGCGCGGCGGGCGGCGCGGCGTACGACGGAGCGGCACTCGGCGGCTGAGCCGCCGCCGGAGTCGCCGTCCCCGGAGCTGATATGCTCAGCGCGGTCGCGATCGGAACCGTCCCGAGCACCACGACCAGAACGGCCACGACCGCCAGCGTGACCGTCCAGAGCTTCCCCACACCCAAGCGGGATCGCTCGTTCATTCCAGCCAACGCGCTCCCGTCAACTGCCGTGACGAGCATAGCCGGCAACCGAAGCGGGGAACGGTGCGGATGTAGATAAGGCATGCCATTGGAACGCGCGCCGGGAGCGGCGACGGGGCGTGTCGAGGATTCCCAGAGCCTGGGGCGTCCTCGCCGCAAAGATGTTCTTCCATTCGGCGGATCCGACGCCCTGAGGGGAGCGACGGGTTATAGGAGGCGTTCCGTGCCGAGCGTTGATGACGGGCGTCACCGATTGCCACCTGCACGTGAATCCGCTCTGGGAGATGCGAGCCGATGCGCGGGCGTTGCTGGGCCCGCTTCCCGGCGATGCCGACCGGTTCCTCCGAGACCCGAGCCTGCTCCTTGCTTACCTCGACCGGGCCGGCGTCGACCGAGCCGTCCTCGTGAACTACGTGGCCCCCGAGGTCATCGGTTACACCGAACGGACGAACGACTTTGTCGCGGAGTACGTCCGGGCGCACCGGCGCCGGCTGATCGGAGCCGGCGGGATCCGGATCCCGTTCACTGTCGACCCGGAACGGGAGGTCGCCCGCCTCGTCGACGAACTCGGCCTGCGGGCGGTCAAGCTGCACCCGCCGCATCAGCGGTTCTACCCGAATGCCTACGGCGACGACTCCCAGGACCCGCTGCGCCGCCTGTACGCCGCGCTCGAACGGCGCCGGGTTCCCGTCATCTTCCACACCGGCACGTCGATCTTTCCGGGCGCCCGCAACAAGTACGGCGCCCCGATGTTCGTCGAGGACGTGGCGATCGACTTCCCGAAGCTGCCGATCGTGCTCGCGCACGCGGGACGACCCCTCTGGACCGACGAGGCGGAGTTTCTGCATCGTCGATTTCCCAACGTCTGGCTGGAACTCTCCGGAATCCCCCCGGCCCGGATTCTCAATTACCTTCCCCGGCTCGAGCAGCGGTCCGAACGGGTCGTCTTCGGCACCGATTGGCCCGGGCCGGGCGTCCCGTCCATCCGCTCGAACCTCGACGCCTTCCGCGCGCTCCCGCTCTCCTCCGCGGTGAAGGAGCGGATCCTCGTCACGAACGCCCTCGAACTGTGGCCGTAGCGGGCCGGGCGACCGGGCCCCTTGAAATACTGAGGTCCGTTCCGATCCCCGTGAGCGGCGAGCCGAATCCCCCACCGGAACCGATACCCTCCCCGCCGCCCGAGGAGGCCCCGGCCAGCGTGGAGGTCGTCGAAGGCGGCGAAGAGGTTGGACGGCTTCCGCTTCCTCGCCGGGCGCGCGGCGAGATCTTCGGCGTGGCGAGCCAATTGCTCGGCGCCGCGCGGATCCGCGTGCTCTGCGAGGACGAGGTCTCCCGGATGGGCCGGATCACCGGGAAGATGAAGAAGAAGATGTGGATCCGCGAAGGCGACCTTTTGGTCGTACGCCCGTGGGGCTTCCAAGAAGGCAAGGCCGACATCCTCTTCCGCTACAGCCGCACGCAGGCCGCGTACCTCTCCCGCCGGAAGCTGCTCCCGGCCACGATGGATCGGTTCGCCGTGGAGGAGCCGGCGGCGGACGCCGGCTCGACCTCGTAGTTCGGGGATGACGCGCGCGCCGACGCGGGTCGTCACCGCCGCCGAGATGCGTCGGCTCGAGGCGAACGCTGTCGCGCTCGGCGTTGCGCTCGAGACGCTGATGGAGAATGCCGGGCGCGCCGTCGCCGAGGAGGTGAAGGCCCGGCGCTCCGATCCGTCCGGTTCGGTTGCGATCGTCGCCGGGACCGGCAACAACGGCGGGGACGGTTTCGTCGCGGCGCGCCACCTCGCGAGCTGGGGAATCCCGGTCGAGCTCTGGCTGGTCCGACCGGCCCGCGAGGTCCGCAGCGCCGTCGCCCGTCACGCGCTCGACCGCATCGCGAGCCAGATCCCGGTGCGCGAAGGGGTGCCGGACTCGGCCGCCCTCGCCCGTCACTCCGTGATCGTCGACGCCCTGCTCGGGACGGGTCAATCGGGGAGGCCCCGCGAGCCGTATCGGAGTGCGATCGAGGCGATCGGCTCGGCGGGAGTGCCGGTCGTTTCGATCGACGTCCCGTCGGGCCTCGGCTCCCCGCTCGCGGTCCGGCCGCGATGGACAGTGGCGCTCGGCGCGGTGAAGGCCGGTTGCACCGAATCGACGGCCGGCGAGATCATCGTCCGCGACATCGGGCTTCCCCCAGAGGCGTTCTCCCGCACCGGGCCGGGAGAGTTCCATCTCGTGCTTCCGAGGCCCGACGATTCGCCGCTCGGCCGGACCGCTCGGGTCTGGATCGTCGGGGGCGGGCCGTACACGGGGGCTCCGGCGCTCGCGGCCCTCGCGGCGCTGCGAACGGGGACGGAGCGGGCGACCGTGCTTGCCCCGGCCCCTGCGGCAGGGGTGATCCAGGGGTTCAGTCCCGACCTCGTCGTGCGAACGGTCGGGACCGAGCGGTTCCGCCCGTCCGACCGTGACGCGCTGCGACGCGAGCTGGGAGCGGCGCCGCCCGCCGCCATCGCGCTCGGTATGGGTGCGGGGCGGGCGCCGGACACCCTCGAGACGTTTCAAGGAGTCTTAGACGACATCGTCCGGTCCGGACGCCGAATCCCGGTGGTGTTGGACGCCGACGCGCTCGCACTCGCGGTCGATCCCCGCCGGGTGCGCGAGTGGAGCGCGTCGGGCCCGCTCGTCCTGACGCCGAACGCGGGCGAGTTGCGACGGTACGTAAGCCCGGGATCGACCGGGGGGTTGGACGAATCCGTGCGGGACGCGGCGGCCCGCCTCGGTGCGACGATCGTAGCGAAGGGCGATCCGGACCGGATCTCGGACGGGGATCAGATCGTCCACAACTACTGGCACTCTCCGGCGATGACGGTCGGCGGGGCGGGCGACGTCCTCGCGGGGGTGCTCGCGAGCCTGCTTGGTCAAGGACTGTCGCCCCTCTCGGCCGCGCGGCTCGCGACGTACTGGGTCGGCGAAGCCGGTGCCTCCGTGGCCTCCCAGAAAGGCTACGGGCTGCTCGCGAGCGACCTGCTCGAAGCGCTCGCGGTCACGTTCGTCCGGGCGCGCGAGCGCCTGCGGGCTTCCTCGTAGACCGCGGCGACACGGCCGCGGCTCAGGAGTACCGCACGCGGCCGCGGATCTCGCGAGCGCGTTCGCGGATCTCGGCCGACCGGTGCGGGTTGGCCCGTCCGTACTCGGCGTAGAAGCGGTCGATCAGCCGCTTCGGCTCGCGGGCGATCGCGGTCAGGTCCTCTTCGAAGAGGTGGAGATCGATCCCGAGCTCTTCGAGACCGGCGGGCAGCATCCCCATCGAGAGGTCGAGGAGCGCCGGGGGACCGAGGGGGCCGTCCGGGTACAGGACGTTCGAACTCGTCAGGTCGCCGTGGGCGATCCCGCCCCCGTGCAGGCGACCGATCGCCGCGCCAAGCGAGCCGACGGCGCGCACGAGCGACGCGAAATCGGTCGACGGGTCGTCGAACAGCTGCTTCAGGGTCGGGCCGTCCAGCCGCTCGAGAACGATCCGGTGGTGCAGGGGATCGACGTCGTACACGATCGGAGTCCGCACCCCGCGTCGGCGGGCTTCCACGAGGAGCCGGACCTCTAGGCGCGTGCGTTCTCGCCGCAGCCGCTCGTCGAGCTCGCGGGGCCGGTACGCCTTCGACTCGCGGTCTTTGACGAGCGCCGGAAACCCCCACCACTCCGCGGCTCGCAGGGACGCTTCGGCGCCTCGAGAGACGGCCGATCCCGGGGGAGCGGGGATCCGGTCCGATGCCGCGGTCGCGCCGTCGAGCGTTCGCCCCACGTGCGGGGGACCCCGCGCCCGTATTTACGGGCCGACGGCCCCGTGGGCGCCGTCGTCCTTTCATACCGACGCGGCGTCCCCGCCGCCGGAAGCACGACGATGGCCGACGAATCGGTGGTCCGCAAGAGCGAAGACGACGGGGTCGAACTGTTGATCGTCAAGCACCCGCCCGTAAACGCGCTGAGCCAAGCCGTGATGGCCGGCCTCGAACGGGAGGTCGCCGCCTTGCAGGCCGACCCGAACGCCCGGTGCGCGATCGTCACGGGCGACGGTCAGTACTTCAGCGCCGGCGCCGACCTCAAGGAGATGGCGACGGTCGGCTTCGCCCAAGCGCCCGAGGTCGTGGCTCGCGGCCACCGGATCTTCTCCCAGCTCGAAACGCTCCGCGTCCCGGTCATCGCCGCCATCAACGGCCTCGCGCTCGGGGGCGGCCTGGAACTCGCCTTGGCGTGCGACCTGAGGGTCGCCGGCGACTCGGCGAAACTCGGGGCGCCGGAAGTGAACTACGGCCTCATGCCGGCCTACGGCGGGACCCAGCGGCTCCCGCGGATCGTCGGCCTCGCGAAGGCGCGCGAGATGATCTTCACCGGCAACCTCGTCTCCGCCGCGGAGGCGTTGCGGATCGGCCTCGTCAACAAGGTCGTGCCGTCGGGTCAGGAGCTGCGGGCCGCCCGGGATCTCGCCCACACGATCGGCGAGCGGGCTCCGAAGGCGGTGCAGGCCGCGAAGCGAGCGCTCCGGGAAGGCTTCCCACCGGCCACCGCGGGCGGTTTGAAGGCGGAGACGGAGCTGTTCCTTCGGGAGGTCCTCCCGACCCAGGATCTCGCCGAAGGGCTTCTCGCGTTCGCCGAGCGACGCCCTCCGAAGTTCAAGGGGGCGTGACCGTGCCGATCGACTTCTCGTTCTCCGCGGACCAGGAGGCGTTCCGAGAGGCGGTGCGCGCGTTCCTCGCGAAAGAGGTCGCCCCGGTCGTCGCCGAGATGGACGATCGGGAGGAGTTTCCCCGAACGACCGTGCGGCGCATGCAGGAAGAAGGGTACTTCGGGGTGCCGATCCCCGAAGCGTACGGCGGCCTCGGACTCGGCAAGGTCGGCTACTGTATCTTGCTCGAGGAGGTCGGCCGGGTCGACGCCTCGCACGGGACGATCCTCGGGGCCCACACGTCCCTCGGCACGACGCCGCTGCTCTACTACGGGACCGAAGAGCAGAAGCGCCGATGGCTCGTCCCCGCGGCGCGGGGGGAGAAGCTCCTCGCGTTCAGCCTCACCGAGCCGGGATCGGGCAGCGATTCGGGCGCGGTCCACACGACCGCCGAACGCGAGGGCGACGGGTGGGTGCTGAACGGGACCAAGATCTACGTGACCAACGGCCGGGAGGCCGACGCGGTGATCGTCATGGCGGCGAACAATCCAAAGCTCGGACCGAACGGCGGAGTCACCGCGTTCGTCGTCGACACGAACGCCCCGGGGTTCAAGGTCGGCCGGTGCGAGAAGAAGATGGGGCTGCACGGCAGCTCGACGGCGGAGCTCCTCTTCGACCACGTGCGGGTCGGCCCGGACGCCGTCCTCGGCGAGGTCGGAAAAGGGTTCCACGTCGCGATGACCGCCCTCGATGTCGGCCGGGTCAGCCTCGGCGCGGCGTCGC
>JAKAWP010000042.1 GCA_021816955.1 Thermoplasmata archaeon | reverse complement strand
ATGCGAGGTGGGAGAGGGCGTCGGCGCGACGATTCTCCTCGCGACGAACGTGTCGAAGCCGAACCGACGCAAAGGTCGCTAAGTGGGCTCGCAGCTCGTCGTGGAGGGCCGTTAGATGCGCGGCCCGCACCCGATACTGCCCGCTCATCTGCCGAAGAACGAGCTCGCTATCCCCGACGAGATCGACCGGTCCGTGGTACCCCCGGGTGCGGAGAAATTCGAGCGCCCGGATCGCCGCCACATACTCCGCGACGTTGTTGGTCGCGCTTTCGCTGCCGACCGGGACGGCGAGACCTTTGCCCTCGTGATCGAGCGAGGCGCCCTCTACGACGAACCCGTACGTCGCTACCAACCCCTCTTTCGTCCGCCGGCAGGCGCCGTCGAAGTGAACCGTGACGATCGGGGCCGCACGGGACGTCGTCTCGTGGCCTTCGTGGCCCCCGGGCTCCATGATCGACTGCCTCACGGGCGTTCGGCACAAATCAGATTCTGTCGACCGGGCCGCGACGATCCGGCCGGTTCGTCTTGGGGCGGCGGACTCGAACGCGAGCGAGCGGAGAGCGGGTCGCGGAAGGAGGCTCGAATCTCTTTCGGAGAGAGCGAACAGAGTCCGCCGATGACGGCGGACGGTGCGCCCAGGGGTCCCCGGGGGTGGCGAGGCGAACGAGCCCCCCGCGGCATCCTTTTGACGCTCGCGGGTTCGTGGCGGCATGGCAAACCCGACCGCGACCATTCGGACGACGATGGGAGATATCCGGATCGAGCTGTTCCGAGACCGAGCCCCCAAGACGGTAGAGAACTTCGTGAACCTTGTGCGCAAGGGATTCTACAACGGACTGACGTTCCATCGGGTGATCCCCGGCTTCATGATCCAGGGTGGCTGCCCGCGCGGAGACGGCACCGGCGGCCCCGGCTACACCATCCGCGACGAGATTCACCCGGAACTCCGCCACGACGGCCCCGGCGTCCTATCGATGGCAAACGCCGGCCCGAATACGGGCGGGAGCCAGTTCTTCATCACCCTCGCGAGGACGCCGTGGCTAGACGGAAAGCACGCCGTCTTCGGGAAGGTGCGCTCGGGCCAAGAGGTGGTCGAAAAGATCGCCGCGGTGCCCCGCGACCGTCAAGACCGCCCCCAAAGCCCCGTGCGCATCGCCGAGGTCGTCCTGAGCGGCCTCTGACCACTCGGTCGTGACCGGCGCCCGTCCGCGCGAGCCCCCGCGTCTCCCGATCGACCGGTTCGGCTCACCGCCGAGCCGAAGGGGGCCCCACGGCGGGTGCTCCCGAGGGGCGCGGGGCCAGCGGCTCGGTCCCGGCGGGGGAACCGCGCGGTCCGCGCAGGAGAGAGAGGATCACCGCGGCCACGAGCAGCACGAGCGACACCGAGAAGGCGAGCGCCTGCCCGTGCAGGTACGCTTGGGCGTCGGCCGGGGAGAGGCGCCCCGAGATCGTGCCGACGAACAGCTGATAGGCGATCGACGCCGGGATGGCGGCCGTGATCGCCGTCAAGGAAAGGGCGAAGCTCATCACCATCCCCGTATTGCGCAGGGTGTTCATCACGCCCGAGCCGACCCCGAAGCGATGCGGGGGCGTCGCCGACATGATGGCGGTGGTGTTCGCCGGCCAGAAGAGCCCCCCGCCGACGCCGTACACCGCCTCGATCACGGCGACGAGGTAGAGCGGCGTCGAATCCGTCAGGGTGATCAGGGCGACCAGCGCGACCGTCTGCAGCAACAGCCCCGCGGTGGCGACGATCCTCGGTCCGATGCGGTCCGACAGCACTCCACCGGCCGGCCCGACCACGGCCGAGGCGACCGCCACGGGAAGGATGAGGTAGGAGGCGGTCAGGACCGAGAGCCCCGCGATCCCTTCGAGGTAGAACAACAATAGAAAGTTGACGCTGAACAGCGCGAGCGATTGCAAGAACGCCGTCAGCACGCTCGCCGTGAACAATCGATGCCGGAAGAAGCTCGGGTCGATGATCGGGTCCCGGGCGGCGCGGGCCTCCCAGAGCGCGAACGCGACGAACAACCCGAGCGACAGGACGAGCGAAACGAGGACGACGGCCGTCGACCAGCCGTACAGGAGCCCCCACGTGACCGCGAACAACAGGAGGGTGATCGCGGCGGTGAACAGGCCGCCGCCGACGAGGTCAAAGTACGGCCGGGGCGCTCCCGCGGGGCGAGGGGGCGATGGCCGGAGGACCCGCGCCCCCCACAGCGTACCCGCCACCCCGATCGGCAGGTTGATGAGGAAGATCCACCGCCAACTGGTGAACGCAATGATCACCCCACCCACGACGATCCCGAGAACCGACCCGACCCCCCAGACGACCGCGATCGCGCCGAACGCCCGTCCGCGATCGGCCGGTGGGAACGCTTCCGACAGGAGGGCGAACGAGTTGGCCATGATGAGCGCCGCTCCGATCCCTTGGACGACGCGGAACCCGACCAGCGAGTCGCCCGAGGGGGCCACGCCGCACAAGAACGAGCCGACCGTAAACACCGCAAATCCGAGTAGGTACATCCGGCGCCGGCCGTAGAGATCCCCGACGCGCCCGAGGGTGATCCCGAACGTCGTGCTGACCAGGAGGTAGGCGAGCACCACCCAGATCACGGTGACGAAATCGGTGTGGAGCCCGTCGGCGATCGGGAAGAGGGCGAGCAGCACGACGGTGCTGTCGACGGCCGCCATGAGCGACCCGACGGCGATGGCCGAGTAGGCCTTCCAGCGGTACTCCATCCTTCTCCGCTTGTTCGGACGCTTGGTCTTAAAAGTCTAATCCCGACGGATAGCGCTTCCTTCACCACCCCCTGCCGTCAGGTTAAGAGGCGGCCGCCGATAGGCGTCCGATGGTCCGGTCCCCCGGCACCGAACGCAGGCCGATCGTCCAGCGGATCGACCACCCCGATCTCGGAAACGCCTCGTACCTCGTCCGCCACCGCCGCGAGGGCTGGGCGTTCGTCGTCGATCCGGTCCGGGATATGGACGTCTACCGCCGTAGGATGGCGGAAGATGGGGGGAGTTTGGACTGGGTCTTCGAGACGCACCTGCACAACGATTTCCTCTCAGGGGGCCGGGAACTGGCCGCCCGCACGGGAGCCCGGCTCGGAGCGGCCGCCGCCGCTCGGCTGCGGTTTCCTTACGTCCCGCTCTCCGACCGTCGGGAGATCCGGCTCGACGGCTGGCGCCTTCGGGTGCTCGCATCGCCCGGCCACACGCCCGAGCATCTGAGCTACCTCCTGCTCACCCCCGACGGCTCGCCCGCCTGCCTCTTTTCGGGAGGCGCCTTGATGGCCGGAACGGCGGCCCGACCCGACCTTCTCGGTCCCGCCGAGACGCTCCCCCTCGCGCGCCAAGAATGGACGACGCTCCGCCGTCGCTTCCAGGCGCTGCCTGACTCGCTGACCGTACACCCGACCCACCTCGGGGGGAGCTTCTGCGGCGTCGGCGCGCGTGCGGCGTCCCGGACCACCCTCGGGCGCGAGCGAAGAACGAACCGCCTCCTCACCGCCCCGACATACTCGGCGTTCCTCGAGCGGTACCTGTCGACCGACCCGTTCCCGTCGTACTACGGCGCTGTCCGACGGCGAAATCAACTCGGTGCACCGAGGGTCGGGGACCCACTACCCCCGATCCCTCGACTCTCGGCGGCAAGGGTCGAGCGGCTCCTCCGCCAGCGAGGCGGGGTCGCGCTCGACACGCGCACGCCCGAGCAATTCGACCGCGGACACCTACCGGGGAGCCGGTTCGTCGGCCACGACGGGCCGATCACCGCGTGGATCGCGGCGGCGGCCGACCCCCGCGACCGTATCGTTCTCGTCGGCGAACGCGAATCCGAGATCGAAAGCGCGCGCCGTTCGCTCCTGCGCATCGGATTCGACCGGATCGAGGGAGCGCTCGACGGGGGGGTGCGCGCGTGGGCCTCGTCTGGCCGTCCGCTCAAGGCGACGCGGCGTAGCACGATGGCGGAGCTACGGAAGTCGATGGAACGCGGAGGCCCGCTCGCGGTCGTCGATGTTCGTGCGCCGAGCGAGTTCGCGTGGGGGCACGTGCCCGGGGCGTTCTCCTCGCCGGTGGATAGACTCGCCCGCTCCGATCTCCGCGATCGGATTCCGCCGGGAGTGCCGGTCTACGTGCACTGCGAGTACGGAACCCGCTCGGCCGTGGCGGTCGGGCTCTTGGAGAGTATGGGCGTCGGGCCGGTCGTCCACGTGCTGGACGGTCCGACCCGATGGAACGCGCCGCGCAGGCGCTCTCCGACGCCGACCTAACCGGGGGCGCGGTCGAGGCGGGAGCGCCGATACAGGGTCCAAGCCGGGCGCTCGCCCGGTCGGCGAAGGTCCTCGATCAACGCCACCGCCCCCGACGCGATCGAGATCACGGCCGCGAGGACGAGGAGCCACAGGAAGGCGGCGTACCCGATCGAGATCACCGCCCCGCTTCCGACCGCGATGTTGAACGTCGCGGTACGGATGAGGTAGAGTAGCAAGTAGATCGCAGCTAGGCCCGCCGCGATCACCAACCCACCGTAGAGGCGGGTCGGTTGAAGGCCGGCCGCGGCGCCCTCCAGGATCGCGACCACGACCACGAGCGCAAACGTCGTGGCTGGTGAAAACCCAAGCGCAATCGACGACGGCCGAACGGTCGTCAGGAGATAGAACGGCAGATAGCCAGCCCCGATCGCCACCGCCGCCCCGGTGCCGATTCCGACGGCCAGCTGCCGACCGAGCGACAAGCGAGGTGGCCGCGGAGGAGTGGGGGCCGGGGAGGAATACGAACTGTCGGCCGGGTTCCAGGCGTCCGGCGGCTGGTCGGGCATCATGGGATCGGCTCCGAGGGAAGGTCAAACGAAAATCCCGGGCCTGAGAACGTTCCGACCACCGAGCCCCCCGACAGACTGCACGACGGAATCAACACGGCCGCCGAGGTGTGGTTGTACCGGGCGCCTTCGACCAAGCTGACCGGAAAGCTGGTCGTTCCGCACGTCGCTTGAGACGAGGACGTCAACGTGAGGGCGAGCGTGCCGTTCAGCTGGATCGGCGCCTGGTTGGAGAACGCGACGGTGACGTTCACGATCACATGGCCGTCAGAGTAGTACGGAGAGCCGAAGAAGAGGGCTAGGCCCTGGAACGGCGCGCCCCAGTCGTACGTTTGATTGACCACTAGGCTGACGGGAAAGAGGTAGCCGTAGGTGAGGTTGACCCATCCCTTGAGGGCCAGCACCTCGGGGTGCGTGAGGAGGGAGACGACCGCCGGATTCCCGGCCGAGATGTTGACGGCGAAGCTGAACGGGATCTGGGCCGAGCCACCCCCGGGAATCGTGAGCCCGCTGGAACCGCCCTGACCGAGGAGGAGGCCGGTCGCGTTGTAGACGGCGAGCGTCGTGGAGAGGCCACTCGCGGCGAGGTAGCCGCTGTTGTTGATGGCGAGCGACGTGCTCACCTGAACGCTCGAACCGGTGAGTTCCAGGCTGAAGTGAGTGCCTTTCCCGATGTTGCTCTTTTGCAGGCCCTGCGCGAACTGGATGCCCGAGACCAAGGTCACGACAATCCAAATCACGGCGAGCACCGACACGACGGTCGACGCTCTCCCCAGCATCCGGTAGGTTCGGAAGAGCGGGGGAGGTTTCGGCCGGGAGACCGCGTTCGCCATCGACTGCGGAGGGATTGGGGGGTATTTCTAAGGATGCCTTCGCCGGCGCTCGGCCAGATACCATTCGATCCGAGCCGGAAACCGCTCGCCCGATCAGAAGTTCAGAGCCCTGGCCCTAGACGTTCGGCTCGCCTTTCCTCCGTTGCCCAGTGCCCGGCGCGGGGGGGGGGGGGGGGGAGAGGCCATCCGTGGCCGGAGGACGCGGGGAACGTGCCGAAGGCCGGCCGGGGTGAGGCGAGGCACGATCCCACCCTGGCGCCATCGCTGATGGAGGTTCGGGAGCTACCGAACAGTTCCCCCGATTGACCGGCCATCGGGTTTACGGTTTCAAAGGGATCGGCGGGTCCCTGGGCTAATCCAATGAGCCACCCAATCCGTCGGTCCGCCCCCTCGCGGCGGCGAAGGCTCCGGAGACGAAAGCCGCTGTACGCGCCGACCTCCCCTCTCTCCTTCCCGGGCACGGAGACCGGTCAACTCCCGTCCCTTCAGGGTGAACTGGTCTTTGGCTCGCGAAACCCACTTTGCGCATAAAAATCATTATATGTGAGAAAACATGCCGGCAGCCATGGCAGCCACGACAGCCACGGCACAGGCCACGAAAGCGAACCGGCCGCTGGGAGTATCGATTATCTCGATACTCACCGGCCTCGTGGGCGCATTGTTCCTCGTAGTGGGCGTGCTGGGGGCCGTTACCGTATTGGCGGGTCTCGTGAATGTAGGAGACGTATTCGCCCCCTACAAGATCAGCGCGACCGTGGGCCTTACGATCCTCGCCGTTGAGGGCGCGATCTATCTGGCCCTCGCGGTGGGGCTTTGGCGCCTCAACTTCTGGGCCTGGGTGGTCTCGATCATCTTCGCGGTCGCCGACGTCGCGGTTGTGGCGTACAACTATGCCACCAACACTTCGCAGTACTCCATTCTCGCCGGGCTGGCGCTTATGGTCATCGTACTGATCTACCTGGTGGCGGTCCGCCAGTACTTTAACTGAGCCGGTCGACCCTCGCGCGACGTTCGCCGCCCCCCCGCCCAGTGAGGACCGGGATACCCAACCCTGCCGCGTCGATCGAGACCAGAGGAGGCGGGATTCCAGTCGGAGCCGTTCCCGGACAAAGCACCCCGCACGGTGGAGGGCTTGATCCCGGTCGCGAACCGAGGCTCCTACACCAGCCTCACCTCCCGCCGCGTCGTCCGGGATTCGTGATCCGAGGCGCTCGCCCGGGGGAAACGGCGCGGGCAGTCCGGGTTGAACAGATCGCGATACCGGGTTGAGGACCCGGGACGATTTTACAGCCGGGCAGGAACCGGCACCCGGCCCGCTGCCTCCTCTACGGGACGGCGGCCAGAGGGCGATGGCGTCTTGTCGGGGCACGAGTCATTCCACCGGTCGCAGAGCACGCTCGAGAGCGAGGCGGGAAACTTCTAAGTTAAGAGCCGCTGGAGGGACTTGAACCCCCGACCTGCTGATTACGAATCAGCTGCTCTGCCAGCTGAGCTACAGCGGCCTGCTCACGCGAGGAGGAGGTCGGCTTCTTGGGCTTTGCTCTCGACCCGTTCGATCGGTCGGCCGCCTTCCCGGGCTGAAGATCAGGGGGCCGGTTGGATCGTTCCCGAACTCACGACCTACCGCCAAGACACTGGCATTTCAGGGTCAAATGCATTCCCCCTGCGATGGCCGGCGCAGCGAGGGCGCGGTCACCGCCGCCCCCTCCGGGCCGTCGCCATGGCGGGTGGCGTGATCGTTCGTCGCTGAACCGCTCGCGGGGGTCAGGATAAGGCGGCGGTCGGGCCGCCACGACCAAGACGGACTGGCTCGTCAATTCGCAGAGCTTCTCGGGCTCGTTCGTGGTCGATTTCGGCCGGCGGTGCATATCGGTAAGCGGCGGGGTGTCGGCGCCTATCGGGTCTCGGGCGCGTGGGCCCGGTCGACCTCCATCGTGAACCCGGCGGGATGGCTCCCGTGGAAGGCGACTCCTCTCCTTTCGGATCGCTACGGCGGGTCAGCGGGAAACGCCTCCGCGGGCCATGTCACCTAGCAGGTTTCGCCGAGCGGACGCCACGACTGGATCTGGGTCAAGCCGGAGGCTCGGGGCACGTACGTAGGGGGGACGTACGTAGGGGGGAACGAGAGACGGAGACCCCGGTGGCCGGGGTCGTAGTCGGCCACCACACCACGGGCATCGGCCACTTACCGGCAACGGCCGGGCGATCGGCCGCTCCCGGTCGGTCAGCGAGCCGCGCGTATCGCGTTCGAGAGGTCGTCGAGCAGGTCGGCGGGATCCTCGATGCCGACACTCAACCGGACGAATCCGTCGTCGATCCCCCGACGGAGAAGCTCTTCGCGTGATAGCCGGCGGTGTGACGTCTCGGCGGGGACACTCACCAAGCTCTCGACGCCTCCGAGGCTGCTCGCGACTTGGAAGAGCTCGAGCCGCTTCAAGAAGCGGCGGACGGCGTCTCGTCCCCCCCGGAGCGAAAACGAGACCATCCCCGATCGGCCGCTCATCTGGCGCGCCGCCAACGGTTCGTCCCCGGGTTCCGTCCACCCCGGATAGAAGACCCGCGCGACCGCCGGCTGCTCCCGCAGCCAACCGGCGACCGTCCGCGCGTTCTCGTTGTGACGAGCCATGCGAAGCGCGAGGGTCTTCAAGCTCCGGTGGAGGAGGAAGGCGCTCATCGGGTCGAGCGGGGCTCCCAACGTGAAGTGCGGGTCGATCCGGTCGAGAAGGCGGGTCGGGCCCGCCACCGCCCCGCACAACAGGTCGGAGTGCCCCGCCAAGTACTTCGTTCCGCTGTGCACTACGAGGTCGGCGCCCAACTCGAGCGGGCGTTGGTTCAACGGCGTCGCGAAGGTATTGTCGACCACCACGAGGGCCCCGACGGCGTGGGCGGCGCGGGACCACCGTCGGAGGTCGATCACGCGCAGCGTCGGGTTCGTCGGAGACTCGAGCCAGAGGAGCCGGGCGGATCGGCCGGCGAACGCCCGGTCCGGCTCCGCGAGCTCATCCGGTCCGATCCAGCGGAGCCCGACGCCCCGCGGGGCGAGGTACGACCGCAAAAGCTCGAGCGTGCCGCCGTACAGGTCCTCGAGCGCCACGACCTCGTCCCCCGGCTCGACGAGCGACAGGGCGACCGCCGAAATCGCCCCCATCCCGCTCGAAAAAAGACGCGCCCGTTCCGCGTGCTCCAACTCCGCGAGCAGTTGCTCGGGACCTTCCCGAGTCGGGTTCTCCTCCCGGCTGTAGAGATACGCCTTCGACCGACCGACGAGCTCGGAGTACCGCCGAGGGTAGCGGTACGTGCTCGTGAAGTACACCGGCGGGACGACCGCCCCTGCGTTGTAATCCGGCCGATCGCCGCCGTGCACGACGATCGTCGCAGGCCGCAGGCCCCGGCGGGAGGAAGGTGCGACGGGCCGATCCGAACGCCCGGCCGCCGTCCGGTCGCGATTCCGGCCGCGCCGAACCGTCATCGCGCGTCGCGCTCCCGGGGGACCTCGGGCGCGCGGCGGAGCATCCGGAGCCGCTCACCGGCCCGGTGGCTCTCGAGCCAATCCGCGACCGCCTTCGGCACCCGGTCGGTGACCGGGCGGCCCTCCGCGAGCCGCTCGCGAATCGCCCGGCCCTCGAGCCGCGCCCGATCGACCCACTCCGTCGCCTCGACGGCCACGCCGTCCCTCCCGAACAGCTCGGCGGTCAACGGGTTGTTCGTCACGACCCGCTCGAACGCCGGAACGAGGGCCCGAACGTGCGCCACCCAGAGGGCATGCTGGTGGATATCCGGAATCGGTACCCATTCGATCCGATCCAGCCCGGCGGCGGAGATCGCCGCGCCGATCATCTCGGCCCGCTCCCCGGCCGTGAACGGATTCTCCCACGTGTACGACGCCTGCGCGCTTCCGATCCCGAGGAGAACCGAGTGGTGCGGGTGCCGTTGTCGGATCGTCTCGAGCACGGCGAGATGGCCCGCGTGAAACGGCTGGAATCGGCCGATGAACAGCGCCCGCACGGACGGCTCCTACTCCGGCGAGAGATCGTCCACTTCGTCGAGGAACTCTTCGAGGCTCGGGCAGCGGCTCGTCAGGTAGTGCCGGCAGTGGTGGCAGTGGCGGTCGTCCGACCGCGACGGCAAGCGGCGGTTGAACTCGTAGCAGGCGCGGTTGCGAAACTCGTCGGGGTCGCCCGATCGGCGTTCCCCCATGACGTCGGCCCGTTCGGCCGGCCACCGGACGATCGGCCGATGCTGCGGAGAAGGGGGCGTGCCTCTCACGACCCTGCCGGCCGACCCGGAGTCGGCAGCCGAGACCCAAGTCCCTCGTCCTCGCCCGCCGATGTCGAGCCCTTGACCATCTCGGCCAAGCGGCCCAAGAGCGATTCCTTCTTGGTCTCCTGGCCCGTGAGGGCGTACGACAGGACATCGCGCAGGGTCCGGACCGGGATCACCTCGATCCGTCCGGCGTACCGGTTCTCGAGGACGAGGTCGTTCAAGTTCGACTCGGGGACGAGCACCCGGCGGATCCCCGAGTCGCACGCCGCTTCGACCTTGGCGGTCACCCCGCCGACGGGGAGGACCGTCCCCCGGACCGACAGCGATCCGGTCATCGCCACGGACTGATCGACCGGGACTCCTTCGAGCGCGCTGATCACCGCCGTCGCGATCGAGACCGACGCGCTGTCGCCCTCGACCCCATCGGAGGTCCCGACGAATTGGATGTGGATGTCGTAGCGGCTGATGTCCTCGCCCGTGTACTTCTTGATGAGTGCGCTCACGTTCTGCACCGCCTCCCGGGCGATCTCGCCGAGCTTGCCCGTCGCGACCACGACCCCGCCGTTCTTCGTCTGGGCCGGCGTCACTTCCGCGACGATCGGGAGCACGATCCCCGAGAACTCGGCCATCCCGCTCTGCGCGTTGATCGCGGCGAGCCCGTTGACCATGCCGACCGCCGACCCTTCGGTCGTGAACATGCGGTACTCGCGGCGCCGCTCGATGTAACGGTCCGCGATCTGCTGTTCGAGCGAGCGGCTCGCGCGCTTCGCCGCGACGACGTGTTCGGCCAGCACGACCGGCGCGCCTTGGGCGTGCGCGATGTCGCCGGCCACCCGAACGAGGCCGCCGAGCTCCCGCAGGCGCAACGTGAGCTGGCCGGAGCGGCCGGCCCGGCGCTGCGCTTCGCGGACCACCTCGCCGACCGCCCGCATGTCGAAGTGCGCGATCTTCTTGTCCTTCGCGACCTCCTGGGCAACGAACCGCACGAGCTTCATGCGGTTCTCGGGCGTGTCGGGCATCGTCGTCTTCACGTAGACCTCGTAGCCGTACCCCCGGATCCGCGAGCGGAGCGCCGGGTGCATCGTTTGGACGCTGTCGATATTCCCCGCGGCCACCAGGACAAAGTCCGACGGCACGGGCTCCGTCTTGACCATCGCGCCCGCGCTGCGCTCGGACTGGCCGACGATCGGAAACTTCCGTTCCTGGAGCGCCGTGAGCAACGAGTGCTGGCTCTCGATCTTCAACAGATTGATCTCGTCGATGAACAGCACGCCGCCGTTCGCCTTGTGGATCGCCCCGACCTCGACGCGCTCGTGCGGGGGCGTCTCGAGGCCGCCGGACTGGAACGGGTCGTGCTTCACGTCGCCGAGCAGCGCACCGGCGTGGGCCCCGGTCGCATCGACGAACGGGGGTCGATCGTCCGGAGCGTGGGAGACGAGCAATTTGGCGACGGTGGAGTTCGGGTCGTTCCGCCCGCCGCTGAAGCGGACCACGGCATACAGAATGAACACGATGAGCAAGCCGATCAAGATCGCCGTCAGGTCGTGGTCGATGATGACGATGTACAGCGTGAACCCGAAGATCGCGAGCGCGCCGATGACCAGCAGGATCATCCGCTGTTCCTTCCGCTGGGCTGCCTCGAGCTTCTGGGCCGCGATGATCTCCTTGCCCTTGCCCGCCGGCACGAC
>JAKAWP010000041.1 GCA_021816955.1 Thermoplasmata archaeon | reverse complement strand
GAACGTCCAGAGTCCGTTCGTCCACGCCACGAACTCGTCGCGGCTGACATTGGACTCCCCCGAGCCACCCCGGCGCTTCCACGACTCCTTGTAGAGGACAACGATCGTCTCCACGGGAGCAATCACGAACGGCGCCGAGGCGCTCCGCCACGAGCCCCACGCGGTCCGGCGGGAGATGTTCTGTTCGTTCCATATGATCGTCGCGTGGTAGCGGAAGCCGACATCCTTCGCGATCGAGACGAGGTCGGCGTACACGCTCTGCTGGCCGCCCTTGTTCTTGTCGAGCGGGACGTTGAGGCAGAGCCGTCCGGTCGGCGCGGTCAGCTCCCAGCAGCGGGCGAGCCACCGCCGGCTGAATGCGAGGTACTCCGCGTACGGTCGGCGGTCATCGTATCCGGCGTACTCCACGTCGACATTGTACGGGGGCGACGTGATCGTGAGGTCGATCGAGCCGTCGGGGATCGAGCGAAGTTCGAGGAAGTCGGCGTGATAGAGGTAGATCGAGTCCTCGGCATAGAACAGATGATCTCGGCCGAGCCCGCTGGCATCGCGGGTCGATCGCGAAGGGCTCGTCGCCGCCCGGCCGGCGGCCGGTCGGGGAACTGTCGCTCGACGGCGCGGGCCCCCTCGCGCGACGGATACACTCGGAATCGCCACGGTCGACCCCGGGAGGCTTCGGCCTATTTGATGCCGCACGCGCCCGCCCGACGCCTCCGACCCGATGCGGCTCCACGGTGCTGAGCCGAAAACCACGACCGAAAGACATCCTCGGTCGGGCCCGAGACTTTCCGAACCGGGATCGATGGACGGAGGCCGAAGATACGCCCCGACTCCGGTGGGCCCGGAAGAAGGGAAGAGCCGCGGGAGGGAATCGAACCCTCGACCTGCTCCTTACCAAGGAGCCGCTCTACCGACTGAGCCACCGCGGCAACGGTTATCCGGGCCGGGAGTCGGTCGTCCTTTTCCGTCTTCCGCTCGGAACGTCGGCCGGGGGATCGTTCTCCCGGGCCCACGGAAAGCTCCGGGAAACCTCCTTCCACCGGTGCCGGCCCCCAGGGCGGAACGGGCGCCGCTCGAGAAAGGCGGCCATCCCGGCCTTCTGGTCGTCGGTGCCAAACAGCGCGGCCCACAGCTCCAGCTCGTAGTCGAGTCCGTGCTCCAGGCCCCGGTCGATCGCTTGCTGGACCGCGTACTTCGCGGCGGCGAGCGCGACCGGGGCCTTCTCGGCCAAGCGCTCGGCGAGTCGGATCGCGGCCGACCGGAGCTCCTCCCGTGGGACGACCGTATCGACGAGACCGTCCCGGTGCGCTTCCTCGGCGCTGACGGAATCGCCGAGGTAGATCCACCGACGCGCCCGCGAAGCGCCGACGCGACGGGGCAGTCGTTGGGTCCCTCCCCACCCGGGCATCACCCCGAGCTGGATCTCTGGTTGCCCGAAGCGGGCGTCCTCGCTCGCAACGATGAAGTCGCAGGCGAGCGCGAGCTCGCACCCTCCGCCGAGGCAGGCCCCGTGGACGGCGGCGATGACGGGGAGCGGCAGCCGCTCGATCTCCCGGGTGACGGACTGGCCCCGCCGACCGTGGGCCCGGGCCTCGGCCGGTCCGAGGGGGGCCATCTCCCGGATGTCCGCCCCCGCGGCGAACGCCTTCTCCGCCGCGCTCTCGATGACCACCACCCGAGCTTCGGGGTCGGCCGCCGCCACGGCCAGCGCCTCGGAGAGCCGTTCGAGGACGGGTCGGGACAGCACGTTGACCGGCGGGTGGTCGAGCGTGAGGATCGTGACCGGTCCCCGACGCTCCGAACGGACGTAGGCGGGGGCCGACGACGCCACAGGCGGCGCAGTCAGGCCCGGCACTTAACTCCGAAGGGGGGCCGTCCGGCTCGCAAGCCTAAACGCGAGCGGCGCCTACGCGCTGGCGTGCGCGTCCTCGTCACGGGTGGCTCGCAGGGGATCGGGGCGGCCACGGTCCGCCGGCTCGCCCGGGACGGCCACGAGATCGTCGTGCACGGCCATCGCCACCTCGACGCGGCGCGCTCGCTTGCTCGGTCGATCGATCCGACCGGGGAACGGGCGTTCGCGATCGGCGCCGACCTGAGCGAGCGCGCGGGAGTCGCGGCGCTTGCCGCGGCGGTCCGGGAGCGATGGGACCGGCTGGACGGGCTCGTGCTGAACGCGGGAAGCTACCCGCGGGTTCCGTTCGCCGAGCTCGATCCCGACCAGTTCGAATCGTGCTTTCGCCTGAACGTGTTCGCTCCGGCGGAGCTCACCCGAGCGCTCGTCCCGCTGCTCGAGCGCGCGAATCCCGGCCGCCTCGTCTTCGTCTCGAGCGTCCTCGCGTTCGACGGCTCCCGGCGCGGCGCGCACTACGCCGCCGCCAAGGCCGCGCTCCTCGGGCTGTCGCGGTCGCTCGCCCGGGAGCTCGCGCCCCGCATCGTTTCCAACGTCGTCGCCCCCGGGGCGACGGATACGGCGATCATCGCCCACGATACCCCCGCGATGCGGGCGAAGCGAGAGCAGGCGATCCCGCTCGGACGGGTGGGACGGCCGGAAGAGGTCGCCGAAGCGATCGCCTTCCTCCTCTCTCCGTCGGCGAGCTACATCACCGGCACGACGCTCCACGTGAACGGCGGCCTCCGGATCGGGTGATCGCCGTGGCCGAGCGGGAGGTCGTCACGACGTGGTTCGGGGCGTTCCTGCTTGACGGCGGGAGCGTCGTCGCGAAGGTCGTGGCGCCCCACGACCCGGACGCCCTCGCCGACCGGCTCGCCGCCCGGCGCGACGGACGGCTCACGGACGACGAACGCCGCCTGATCGAAACGGCGAGCGACGGCGAGCTCGTGAGCCGGGACCGCCGCCTGAGCGCCCACGGCGTCCGATACGAACCGACGGCCCACGGCGTCGTGGAGCCCGAGGCGCACGGATTCGATCCGCGCGAGCTGCGCGAGCTCCTCGCGCGGGACGCGGACCGGGCCCTGGCCCGGTCGTGGGATCCCTCGATCTACGTCGAGGAAGCCGTCCGCGCCCTTGAGACGCTCGACCGTACCCGCAACCTCCTCGGCGAACGACTCGACAGCTGGCGATCCCGGGACCCGCCCCGGGCCGGCCCGGAGTCGACGGGGCCGGAGCCGCCGACGCCCGATCCCGAGCTCGTCGCCGCCCGAGCCGAGCTCGAAGAACTGAAGCGGTCCGTCGACCGGGCGCGTCGGTCGTTCGAGGAGCGCCTCCAAACGGCCGTCCCGCGTCGCACCCCGAACCTGTCGGCGCTCCTGGGAGCGGAGCTCGCCGCTCGTCTCGTGGCGAAGGCGGGCGGGCTCGAACGGCTCGCCCGCCTCCCGGCGAGCACCGTGCAGGTGCTCGGCGCCGAACGGGCGTTCTTCGAGCACCTGCGCGGCCGCGCCCCGCCGCCTCGGCACGGCCTGCTGTTCTTGCATCCCCGGCTCCAGTCCGCCGGGCGCGTCGAACGCGGCCGGCTCGCCCGGGCGCTCGCGGCGAAGGCGTCGATCGCCGCGCGGCTCGACGCCGCGGGAGCGCCGCTCGACCCGACGATCGCCGCGGCGTTCCGCGCCCGGGCGGACGAACTCGGCCGGCGCGGAAGCGCCCGCGCGCGCCGGCGGCGGGGCTAGCTCACGACCGCCACTTCACCGAGCAGCCGAGCACGCTCGTCTCGGGCGTCGGGACGGGCCGGCCGGCGAGCGCCGCCTCGAGCGCCTCTTTGAGGTAGCGGTGCCGAACGGCGTGCGGACGATCGTGCGCGTCGTCGATCCGCCCCTGGAAGACGAGCCGGCGCTGGCCGTCAAAGACGAAGACGTGCGGCGTGACGAGGGCCCCATACGCTCGCGCCACCGCCTGGCTCTCGTCGACGAGATACGGGAACGGGTAGCCGTGCTCGCGCGCCCGCCGCGCCATCGCCTCGGGGGCGTCCGCCGGATACGCCCGCGCATCGTTCGAATTGATCAGGAAGAACCGGACCCCCTTCGGTCCGTATTCCCGCCCGAGTTCGACCATCCGCGACTCCCACGCCTGCACGTACGGGCAATGGTTGCACCAGAAGACGACCACGATCGCCTTCGCGGACGCCGCATCGCGCAGCGAGACCAGTTGGCCGTCCGCCGTCGGCAGGCGGAAATCCGGTGGCGCGTCGCCGATCCGCAACGTGAAGTTCGACAGTTCGGCCATCGAACGGACGGAGTCGCGCGGCGCCCTTATCGTTTGACCCGCGTATCGGCCTCCGGGCGGCCCATGAACAGGGAGGGCGCGGAACGGTTCGAGGCGCTCTTGGACGACCACGAGCGCCGGCTGGCCGAGCGACGACCGAGCGTCAGCGTGGTCTCAGTGTCGGATCGCGTCGTCTCGATCGGCGTCGGAGCCGCGCTCTCCGCGGCGGTCGAACGGGCGCTGCGAGCGGAGCGGATCCCGCTCGTCCGCCGCCGATCCGGCGGGCTCGCCGTGCTGCACTCGCCCGGCGACCTCGTCTGGTCGATCGTCGCGCCGCTCGCCGACCGGCGGGTCGGCTCCGACTACGTCCGGGCGTACGACCGGCTCGGGGGCGCCGTGGTCGAAGCGCTCGAAGCGACCGGCCGCTCGGGCGCCCGATGGACGGCGGCCCCGGCCGTCTCCTCCGGCTACTGCCTGCTCGGTCCTCGGGGGCTCGTCGTGCAGTGGAACGGGCGGGTCGTCGGCGGAGCGGCCCAGCACCGACGCGGCGAGATGCTGCTCCACCACGGGATACTCGTGCGGCACGTCGACCGGCCGCTGCTCACGCGGCTGTTCTTCGCCGGCGACCCGTCGCTTCCCGATCGGCTCGGGGGGATCGACGACACGGACGGCGGGCTCGCGCCGTTCCCGGCGACCGCCCTCGAAGACGCGCTCGCGCGCGCGTGGTCGCCGTCGCGCCCGTGAGCGGGCCGGGGCGGCGGCCGGTTCACGTCAACTCGGACCGCCGGGCCCAGAGCGACTCCGCCGCCTCCGTCGCTTCCTTCAGGATCGTCGCCCACGGGCGGCGGACGAGCGAGCGGTGGCGCACGACCCACTCCCCGTTCACGCTGACGGAGTCGATCGCCTCCTCGGAGGCGCTGTAGGCGAGGTGCGGGATGATCGTCTCCGGCCGCGCGGGAAAAAGCGTCGGGTGATCGAGCCGGAACAGCGAGAAGTCCGCGCGCTTGCCGACCTCGAGGCTCCCGAGCTCGTCGGCGCGGCCGAGCGCTTTCGCGCCTTCGCGCGTCGCGAGGTCGAGCAGCTCGCCGGCGGGGAGGGCCGCCGCTTCCCACCGATGGTTCTTCTGGGCGAGGCCCGCGAGGTGCATCTCCCGCAGCATCGACAGGGAGTTGTTGCTCGCCACCGAGTCGGTCCCGAGCGCGACCGGGGCGCCGGCCCGCCGCAGCTCGACGACCGGGCAAAAGCCGCCGCTCGCGAGCTTTTCGTTCGAGCTCGGGCAGTGGGCGATCGCCACGCCGTGGCGGCCGAGGAGCTCGATCTCCCGGCCGGTGAGCCAGACCGCGTGGGCCGCGATCTGGCCGCGGCCGAGGGCCCCGATCGCGTCGAGCCAGATCACCGGCCGCTGCCCGGTCGCCTGCTCGTGCGCGTGGACCTCCTGACGCGTCTCGGAGAGGTGGTAGTGCAACAGGCGCCCGGTGCTCCGGGCCAGCTCGACCGCCGCGAGCCAAGTGTCGCGGCCGACCACGTAGACGCCTTGGGGGGCGACGAGCGGCTCGACCGTCGGATGGTCCTTCCACCGCGCGAGGAACCGACGGGCGTTGTCGAGCGGGACCCCCGATTGGGTCGTCCGGTCCGGGTCGAGGACCGCCCAGCCGAGAAACCCCCGGATGCCGAGATCCGTGCAGGCCCGTCCGACGGCGTCCTCGAAGTAGTACAGGTCGAGGAACGACGTCGTTCCCCCGAGGAGCATCTCGGCGATCCCGGCCTTCGCCCCGGCCTCGACATCGGCCTCGGTGCGGTCCGCGTCGAGCCGGAACAGTATCTCGAGGAACCCCGCGAGGTCGACGTCGTCCGCCGCTCCCCGCAACGGCGCCATCGCGACGTGCGTGTGGGCGTTGATGAACCCCGGCACCGCCGCGAACCCGTGCCCGTCGATCACCTCGGCGCCGTCGCGCGGGGCGTCCGGGCCGACGTGCGTGAACCGTCCGTCTTCGATGCGAAGGTCGCCTCGGCGCACCTCGCGGCGCGCGTTCTGCGTGACGAGCAGGGCGTCACGCACGACCCACGGCTCGCGGGTGCTCGTCACGGACTCCCTCGCTCCGATCGGCGATGATCGATCGCCTCCGACGGGAAACGGGGACCGGACGGGTCCGGCCCCGGCGCCGCCGGGCCGATCGGCCGGCCGTCGGGGGAGAGCTCGGGGACGCCGGCCATTCCCTCGGTGACGGGCGCCTCATAGCTCGGGAGGCCGCGGAAGACCCGCCGGACCCACGGGCGCGAGAAGACGGCGGCGAGCGGGACGACGGTCAGCACGATCAAGATCACGACGACCCACCCGCCGGGAACCCACCCCGCGCTGGGCATCCCGAGGATCGTTGCGCCGGTATTCGGGATCACGATGACGAGGCTCACGAGCGCGATCATGAGCGCGAGGTAGGCGAGGCCGAGCATGCGGACGTTCGATACCGTCGCGGCGGACGCGAGCCGGTTCGAAGTCGCCGCGAGCCGGTTCGCGGTCTCGGCCAACCGGTTCGATTCGTCCGAGACGCGCAGCAACAACAGCTCCTGGAGCGTCGCGTGAAAGCCGCTCGCGAGATCCGGTAGCTCGTCGACGGTGGTCCGCAGCTCGGGATAAACGTCGGCCAGCTGAGGGAACGCCTCCGCGAGCGGACCGGCCAGTTCCGACGCGAGGACGGTCAGGCGAGCGATCTGCTCCCGGACCCGGGCGGTCGCCCGCTGCAATCGGCCGAGCGTCGCGGGCGAAGGACGGGTACCGTCCGCCGGCAGGCTGTTCACGAGCTCGTCGATCTCGGCGAGCCGCTCGACGTAATTGTGGGCCGCCTGGTGAACGAGGGCGACGAGGCGCGCGGTGTCGGGTGGGAGCGGGGCCCGGCTCGGCGCGCCGACATCGGTCGGGATCGATCCGAACCAGCGGACCGAACGGTCCGGGGCAACGACCGCCCCGGCGTAGTCGACCGCCCCGTTCGGCTCGATCCGCCCGACGGCGAGGACGGTGCCGGCCGGCCGGCGGATCACCGGACGGATCGGGATCCGACCGCCGCCGACGCCGATCGACGCGAGCGCCTCGGCGAACGTTGTCGGGTCGCTCGCGTCCGCCACGGTTCCCTAGACGTCGAGGTTCGCGACCTCGACCGCGTGGCGCTGGATGTACTCGCGTCGCGGCTCGACCTCTTCGCCCATCAGGATCTGGAACAGCTCGTTCGCGCGCTTCGCGTCGTCGACCGTCACGCGCACGAGCGACCGCTGGCCGGGCCGCATCGTCGTCTCGGCGAGCTGTTCTGCGTTCATCTCCCCGAGGCCCTTGTACCGCTGGACGACGACGCCCTTCATCCCGCCCCACTCGTTCAACAGGCGGTCCCGCTCCTCGTCGGAGTACGCGTAGGCGACCTTCGACCCCTTCTGCAGTCGGTACAGCGGGGCCTGGGCGATGTAGACGTGCCCTTGGTTCACGAGCTCGGGCATCTTGCGGTAGAACAGTGTGAGGAGGAGGGTGCGGATGTGCGAGCCGTCCACGTCCGCATCGGCCATCAGGATGATCTTGTGGTAGCGCAGCTTCGACAGATCGAGCTCGTCGCCGACCCCGACCCCGATCGCGGTGAGGACGCTGCGGATCGAGTCGTTCTGCAGCATCCGGTCGAGCCGCGCCTTCTCGACGTTCAGGATCTTGCCGCGCAGGGGGAGGATCGCCTGGAACTCCCGGTCCCGTCCCTGCTTGGCGGTCCCGCCCGCGCTGTCGCCTTCGACGAGGAACAGCTCACAGACCGAGGCGTCGCGCGAGTGGCAGTCGGCGAGCCGACCGGGGAGGCCGCCGCCTTCGAGGAGGCCTTTGCGCCGGGTCAGCTCCCGCGCCCGTCGCGCGGCCTCGCGCGCCTGGGCCGCTTGCACCGCCTTCGCGACCAGCGTCTGGCCGACGGACGGGTGCTCTTCCAGGTACTCCGCGAGCTTCTCGCTGACGGCGCTCTCGACCTGTCCCTTCACCTCGGAGTTGCCGAGCTTCGCTTTCGTCTGTCCTTCGAATTGCGGCTCGAGGACCTTCACCGACAGTACGCACGTGAGCCCCTCGCGGACGTCCTCGCCGGTCAGGGATTCCTTCTCCCCCTTGAGGTAGCCGTGCTCGCGCGCGTAGTCGTTGAGGGTCCGGGTGAGCGCCGCCCGCAGCCCGATGACGTGCGTGCCGCCGTCGACCGTGTTGATGTTGTTAACGAACGCGAGGGTCGTGTCGTTGTATCCGTCGTTGTACTGGATCGCGACCTCGATGTCGGTCGTGTCGCGCTTGGAGTGCAGGTAGATCGGCGGGCGGAAGAGCGGCACCGCCGCGCGGTTCAGGTCCTCCACGAACTCCCCGAGCCCGCCCGCGTGGTGGAACGTCGACGTCACGCCCGTGCGCTCGTCGCTCAGCGTGATCGTCGCCTGGGGGTTCAGGAACGACAGCTCTTTGAGACGGCCCTCGACGGTCGGCGTGTCGAACGTCGTGGTCTCGAAGATCGTCGGGTCCGGCTTGAACCGGACCTCCGTGCCGGTCGAGGTCGCCGGACCGACCGCTTGGAGCGGCGTGACCGGGGCGCCCCGCTCGTACCGCTGGAAGTACTCCTGTCCGTCGCGGCGGACCCGGACTTCGAGCCACTCCGACAAGGCGTTCACGACGTGGACGCCGACGCCGTGCAGGCCGCCCGAGACCTTGTACGCTCCCTTGTCGAACTTCGAGCCCGCGTGCAGGATCGTCATCACGATCTCGAGCGCCGGCTTGCGGTACTTCGGGTGCATCTCCACCGGGATGCCGCGGCCGTTGTCGCCGACCGTGCAACTCCCGTCCTTGCCGAGCGTCACCCGGATGTCGGTGCACGCGCCGGCCAGCACCTCGTCGATCGAGTTGTCGACGACCTCGTAGATCAGATGGTGCAGGCCCCGGGCGTCCGTCGAGCCGATGTACATCCCCGGCCGGCGGCGCACGGCTTGCAGGCCCTCGAGCACCTGGATCGAGCTCGCGTCGTAGGCCGCGACCAGGCTCCCTTCGGTGGGCATGATCGTCCCGAGAAACCCCTAGTTCGTATCGAATCGTGGCGCATTATAACGCTTGGGCTACGGAGGAAAAGTCGACTGCTGCCGAGCGGCCTATCCGCCGCCGCGCAACCGCCGAAAGACGACCGAATTTTCTTGAAGGGGATGATTCAAATCGACGAGGAAAAGTCGGCCCGATCCGAGCCGAACGCTCGCCCCCCCGCGGGTGCGACCAAGTTCGTCAATCAGCGAACCCATAACGCCGGTCGGAAAACTGACATATCCCTATCCCGCGTCCCCCGGAGCATGACCGAGCCTGACGACGCGGCGTCGGCCGCTTCGGCGACCTCGTCGAACGCGGCCGCGGGAGCGACCGCGCCTGCCCGGCCGGCGCCGACGGCGCCGGCGGCCGCCGGCGGAGCCGGCGATGCGGACGAGGAGGCTTGGTCGACCCGCTACAAGTACCTCTTGGCCGACTTCGAGAACTTTCGCCGGCGAACCGAGCGGGAGCGGGAGTCGCACTCCCGGCAGACCCGCGGCGCGCTCTTGCGGGAGCTGTTGCCGATCTACGAAGCGTTCCACTTCGCCCACGAAGCGGTCCAGAAGCTGCCGGAGAACGACCCGGTCCGACAGGGCCTCGACCTGTTACTCCGCGAGTGGGAGACGTTCCTGCGGCACGAAGGCGTCGAGCCGGTCGCGCGGGCCGGCGCCCCGTTCGAGCCGGAGGTACACGAGGCCGTCGGAGAAGTCCCGGCGTCCGCCACGGCCGACGAGGGGCAGGTGGCGGAAGTCGTGCAGCAGGGATACCGATTCCACGGCGGCGTGCTGCGGCCCGCCAAGGTCCTGATCGCCCGGCGCGCGCCGCCCCGTGGGACGGACGCCGGCGCCGCGGCGGAGAAAGAGGGGGGAACGTGACCGAGGAGCGGCGGAGCGACCTATCGGGGTTCTACAAGAAGAGCGTCGAGGAGCGGCGAGCCGTCGCGGTCGACTGGGCCGGCCTCAGCGAGGCGGAGGCCCGGGCGTTCGACTTCCCGCCCGGGGTCGACCGGGCAACGCTCGAGCGGATGATTGAGAACGTGATCGGCGTCTTTCCCCTCCCGCTCGGGGTGGCGACGCACTTCCGCATCGACGGGCGCGACCGGCTCGTGCCGATGGCGATCGAAGAACCGAGCGTCGTCGCCGCCGCCTCGAACTCGGCGAAGGTGGCGCGCGCCGGAGGCGGGTTCTTTACCCAAACGACCCCCCCGATCATGATCGGCCAGGTACAGCTGACGCACGTCGCCGACCCGGCCGCGGCCCGCCTGCGGATCCTCGAGGCGCGGGAGGCGCTCCTCGCCCAAGCGAACGCGAAGGACCCGGTGCTCGTCCGGTTCGGAGGGGGCGCCCGGGAGCTCGACGTGCGGATCGTGCCGTCGGAGCGGGGGACGATGCTCGTCGTCCACCTCCTGGTGGACGCCCGCGACGCGGGCGGGATGAACGCGGTCAACACGATGTGCGAGGCGCTCGCGCCCGAGCTCGGACGGCTCGCGCGCGGCCGGCCGGTGCTGCGGATCATCTCGAACCTCGCCGTCCACCGTCTCGCGCGGGCCCGGGCCGTCTTTCCCCGGGAGCTGCTCCGGACGCCCGAGGCGGACGGCGCCCAAGTCGTGGAGGCGATCCTGGACGCCTACGCGTTCGCGGCGGCCGATCCGTTCCGCTGCGCGACGCACAACAAAGGGATCATGAACGGCGTCTCCGCGGTCGTCATCGCCACCGGGAACGATTTCCGGGCGATCGAAAGCGGGGCGCACAGTTACGCGGCGTGGACGGCCCGAGGGACGGGGACGGTCTTGCGGCCGCTCACCACCTACGAGAAGGACGCCGACGGCAACTTGGTCGGCTCGATCGAGCTGCCGACGGCGGTCGGGCTGATCGGCGGCGCCACCGCGGTTCACCCGACCGCCAAGGCGGCCGTGAAGCTGCTCGGCGTGACGAGCGCGGCGGAACTCGCCGGGGTCCTCGCCGCGGTCGGCCTCGCCCAGAACTTCGGCGCCCTGCGCGCCCTCGCGACCGAAGGGATCCAGCGGGGCCACATGGAGCTCCACGCCCGCAACCTCGCCGTGAGCGCGGGGGCGCGGCCCGACGAGGTCGACCGGGTCGTCGCGCGCTTGGTCGCCGAGCACGCGGTGCGCTTCGACCGGGCGAAGGCGATCATCGACGAGCTGCGAGGCGCCCCGGCGCCGACATGAACGTCGGGGTGCTGGCGGTCCAGGGCGACGTCCCCGAGCACGTCGAGGCCGTCCGCCGGGCGGATCCGTCCGCGCGGGTCGCGCCGGTCCGCTCCCCGTCCGACCTCGAAGGCGTCGACGCGCTGCTCCTCCCGGGCGGCGAGTCGACGACGATCGCGCGATTAATCGCCGCCGGCGGCCTCACCGAACCGCTGCGCCGCCGCCTCGAGGACGGCCTTCCCGCGCTCGCGACGTGCGCGGGGTTGAT
>JAKAWP010000040.1 GCA_021816955.1 Thermoplasmata archaeon | reverse complement strand
CTTCACGAGCCCGCAGTTCTGCCCTTCGGGCGTCTCGTTCGGGCAGAGCCGCCCCCACTGGGTCGGGTGCAGGTCGCGCGCCTCGAAATGCGGCTGGGTCCGAGTGAGCGGGCTCGTGACGCGGCGCAAGTGGCTGATCGCCGACATGTGGCTCGTCCGGTCGAGCACCTGGCTCACTCCCGATCGGCCTCCGACCCAGTTGCCCGTCGCGAGCGCGTGGACGAGCCGCTGCGTGAGCAGGTCCGGTCGGATCGCGCTCGCGATCCGCAGGTCCTTCTTGCGCGCGAACGAGCGCTCCAGCTGGTACTTGAGGTCCTTGAGCAATAGGTTGAACGCCACCCGGAACAGGTCCTCCATGAGGTCGCCGGCGAGCTTCAATCGCTTGTTCGCGTAGTGGTCCTTGTCGTCCTCGCCGCGGACCTTGAGGTGCAGCTCGAGGACGGTGCGCGCCATTCGAGCGAGGTAGAGGGCTTTCTTGAGCCGGTCCGGCTTCGTGTCGCCGAGGTGGGGGAGGAGCGACCGGTCAAGGATCCCGTCGACCTTGCGCTGCCGGTACTCCTTCGCCTGGCCGGTGGCGAACTTCTTCTCGAGGAACAGTAGCGCGTCCTCGGTGCTCAGCACCCCGTCCGGCGGGTACAGCTTCTTCGAGACGCACTCTTCGAGGTTGACGTTCAACAGGTGCTTCATCGTCTGGACGAACGGCTCGTCCAGCGGAAGGAGCTCGCCGAGGACCGCCTGGAAGATCTCCTCGTCGTTCTTCATCCCGAGCGCCTTCATCAGCACCGCGAACGGGATCTGGCCGCTCGCCGTCGGGACCGAGACCTGGAGGAGGCCGTCCTTCTTCTTCTCGACAACGGTGAGCGAGCGGTAGCCGCCGCGCTGGCTGAAGACCTTCGCGCTCTCGATCGGAGTCCCGTAGCGCTCGTTGTATTCGGCGAAGATCCGGTTCGGCGCGAGGTCCTCGAGGCTGATGATCACCCGCTCGGTGCCTCCGATGATGAAGTAGCCGCCGGGGTCGAGCGGGTCTTCGCCGTACTCGACGAGCTTCGCCCGGTACTCCTCGTCCGAGATCGGCATGCCGGCGTCCTTCTCGAGGTTCGCGCGGTTGAGGTTGCACGGCCGGCTCTTGACCATAATCGGAAGGTCGCCGATATGGACGTTCTCGGGCGCGCGTTCGACGCCGTTCTCCACGACCGTGACGTTGAGGTAGATCGGCGCCTGGTAGGTCAGGTTCCGGAGGCGGGCTTCCATCGGCGTGAGGGTGGGCTTCGAGCCGACCGGCTCCTTGACGAACGGCTGCCCTACGAAGATCGTCGGCTCGCTCGTCGGGCTGATGTTGCCGCGGCTGTCGCGCCGTCGGCCGACCCGCACGTAGATCGAGCTCTTCGTCTTCTGGACGTCGAGCCGGACGATGCCCCGCTCGGACGCCTCCTCGCTCACTCGGGATTCGTCGACGATGCGTTGCATCCTCGAGTTCGGGTTGTCGCTGGTCGGCAAAAAGTCGTTGAAGCTAGCCAGGTGGTGGTTGACGATCGATCGCTCCCGGAAGAAGGCATCGACGATTTCTCGCATGGTCGCCTCACTCCCCGGCCGATCCGTCGACGATCCATCGATAGGCGATCGCCTCGCCCGCCGTCGCCGACCGGCGGCGGATCCGCACGAGGCGCCCGGCGAGGCGCTCGCCCGTGTCGAGGGCCTTTTGGTAGTTCGGATCGGTGCGCAGCCCGGCGTCCGTGGCGAGGATCCGGGGCAGCCGCTCCGGAGGAGTCTTCAGCGCCGCGAGGACCTCCTGGGTCTCCGCTTCGGAGAGGATCTCGTGCGGGGGGACGAGCTGGTGCGCGACGAACGGTCGGGAGGACGTCGGAGCACTCTTGCGCACTCGCCGGCGGGATGACGACGGGCGCGTGCGTGTCGGACTCATCGACCTCCGGTAGCGCGGAAGCGGGCCCGGGGGGACTTCCGGAGGGGCGGCGCGCGCGGCACCTCCCTCGTTCGAACCCCCGACCACCTGGTTAAAAGCCAGATGCTCTCTCTGGGGCCGGCGAAGGGTCCGCTCGGCCAACCCAGCTGAGCTACGGGCCCGATCCCGCTCCGGTCGCCACCGACCGTCGCGGTGTATATCACGGTTTGCCTCGGCGAACTCACTGAAGGCTCTCCAGACTCGAGATGATCGACCAGATCGCGGTGCGCCCGTGGGTCGGAAGGTTCGGATCGTTCGCGAGCTCGTCGAGGGCGCCGACGGCCGTCGCGATGCGGACATCCAGCGCAGCCCGTGACTTCGCCAGCCCCTCGCGGGCCGCCTGGGCGCCGCGGCGAATGTTGCGAGGGACCGAGGTGTCGTCCGCGAGCTGGCTCAACGCGTCGAGCGCCCGATCCAGCGCCCGACGCTGCTCGTCGACCGAGAGCGCCGGCGATCGGAGCGGGGCGTCGTCGACCGTCTCCGTCGAGGGCTCGGTCGCGGGGCTCATGCCGGGCGCGCCTCCCCGGCTTCCTTGTACGCGGTCACGACGAGCAGCGTCTTCGTCTCCCGGATTCCACGGACCGCCGGTAGCCGGTGCAGGACGAACTCCTTCAGCTCCTCGTAGTGGGGAAAGCGGACTTTGAGCGAGATGTCGGTGTCGCCGGTCACGAGGAAGACGTCCTCCACCTCGCCGAACTTGGCGACCTCCGCCGCGACCGCGTCGGCCTCCGCCGTCTCGACCTTGAGGGCGATGAGCGCCACGACGCTCTCGTCGCCCCAGACCTTGCTGAACGCGCTCTCGACGGCTCGGCTGACCGGCGCCTTCGACCCGGACGGTTTCTCCATCGATGACTCCTGCGGCAACCCTCGGCGGCCGAAGCGAATGCCCGTGTCCCCCCTCCGCTACGCCGCCGGGGCGGACTCGAACTCCTCTTGGAGATCGTTGATCACTTGGTCGATCACGACGTCGGCGCTGGGCCCCCGGTACTCGCGCACCCCACCGGCTTCGCTGGAGACTCGGGCGAGCAGCTCCTGACCCCCGCGAAGGAACTCGACGCTGCAGATGAGTTCCTCCATGAAGGAAGCCCCCGCGTCCGTCCGAAAATCCCCCCCTATATAGGTTTTAGCAAACGGAGAACCGGCCCCGGGACGGCCGGACCGGGCCCGGACCCGGCGACGCGAGCGGTCGACCGACCGGCCGTATGTCGAGCGCGTCCGTCACGGGCCATCGTTAAGGGGAGCGCGGAGTACGCCCTCCCATGGACCCGTCCGGGGGAATCACCGTCGAGGTTCGGGTCGAGCTGAAGCCGGGGGTGGCCGATGCCGAAGCCCTCGCGATCGAGAAGTCGCTCACCCTGCTCGGGGTGAACGGGCTGCGGGGCGTTCGAACGGTGCGGGTGTACCGGCTCACGTTCGGGTCGTCCGACCCCGACGAAGCGCTGCGGCAAGCCCGGCTCGCCGTCGACCGCCTCCTCGCCAACCCGGTGATCCATCAGGTCGAGATACGCGCCGTGGGTTCGCCTTCCGCTCGCACGTCGCGGGCCGTTTGATCGGCCATGCGGCGATCGTCCGATCCGCTGTCCACGACGGCGCGACGGGTGCCGATCGTCGCGCCGCCGTTCGCGGAAGCCCTGCGGCAGGTGGAGGAACGGGGGCTCGGCTTTGACCGGGTCGAGGTCGAGCGGTTGCGGCGCTACTTCGAAAGGGCCGGGCGCGAACCGAGCGACGTCGAACTCGCGGGGATTGCCCAGAGCTGGTCCGAGCACTGCAGCTACAAGAGCTCCCGTCCGTTCCTCGCCCGCGCCTTCGCCCGGCTTCGAGGCGCGTCGCGCGTGCTCGGGACCGGGGACGCGGGAGTCGTCGCGCTCGACCGACGAACGGCGTACGCCTTGCGGATCGAATCCCACAATCATCCGTCGGCGATCGAACCGTACGGGGGCGCGGCGACCGGAATCGGAGGGATATTGCGCGACGTGCTGGCTGTCGGCGCGAAGCCGATCGCCCTCGCCGACCCGCTGTTCTTCGGACGGCTCGACACGCCCGCGTCCGCGGTCCCGCCCGGTGTGAAGGCGCCCCGGTACCTCTTTCACGAGGTCGTCAAGGGGATCCGCGACTACGGCAACCGCGTCGGGGTCCCGACGGTGTCGGGAAGTCTCGCGTTTGACGATCGATACCTCGTGAATCCCCTCGTGAACGTCGCCTGCATCGGCTGGCTTCCCCGGCGGCGGTTCCGACCGAACCGGGCGCAGCGATCGGGCGATGCCCTCGTCTTGGTGGGCGGGCTCACCGGCCGCGACGGGATCGGGGGCGTGGCGTTCGCCTCTCGGGCGATCACCGACCGAAGCGAGACCGAATCTCGGGGGGCCGTGCAGCTCGGGAACCCGATCATGAAGGAGCCGTTGATCCGCGCGACCCTCGAGGCGATCGATCGCGGCGGGATCGTCGCGCTGAAGGACCTCGGCGGCGGCGGACTCGCGACCGCGTCGGGCGAGCTCGTTTATTCCGGGGGTTTCGGCTCCGAGATCCAGTTGGACCAGGTGGCCGTGAACGACCCGGGCCTCGAACCGTGGGAGGTCTGGATCTCCGAGTCCCAAGAGCGGATGATCCTCGAGGTCCCGCCCCGCCGGCTCGCCGCGGTCGAGGCGATCTACGAACGGTTCGACGTGCCTGTCCGCGTCGTCGGCCGGGTCGTGGACGGACGGCAGGAGACGGTCTACTGGAACGGGGAGACCGTCGGGCACCTCGACCTCGCCTTTCGGGTCGACCCGCCGGCCCGCCGACGGCCAATCCGACGCCGGCCGCGGAGAACGACCCGGCCCCGGCCGACGCGGGCGCCGGTCGACCTCGCCGCGACCGTGCGCTCCCTCGTGCTCGATGTGGCCAACCGCTCGCGGGAAGGCGTGATCCGCGAGTACGATCACGAGGTGCAGGGGCGGACGTGGCTCCGTCCGCTCCACGGACGGATCGCGACCCCCACGCACGGAGATGCGAGCGTCCTCGGACTCGGGACGTCGCGCCCGGCCGGACTCGCGATCACCACCGCCGCCCACCCGTGGGTCTGTCGGATCGACCCGTACCGCGGGGCGATCGCAGTGGTGGAAGAGGCCGCCCGGAACCTCGCGTGCGTCGGCGCCCGGCCGGACGCGTTCACGAATTGCCTGAACTTCGGCTCCCCCGAGGATCCGGCGGTCCTCGGCGACTTCGCGGCGGTGGTCCGCGGGCTCGCGACCGGGGCCGAGGCGCTCGGCTTCGTGGTCCCGTCCGGGAACGTGAGCTTCTACAACGAAGGGCTCGGACGCGCGATCCCCCCGACGCCGGTCGTCGTCGCCACGGGCATCGTCGACCGGGCGGACGACGCCGTCACGGCGGAGTTCAAGCAGGAGGGAGACCGACTGTACGTTCTCGGACGCACCCCGCTCGAGGTCGGCGGCTCGCTGTGGGCCCGCCAGCTCGGCATCGACCGGGGCCCGATTCCGCGGCCCGACCCCCGACGGCTCCGTCGGACGATCGCGGCCCTACGGACCGCGGGGCGCCGCGGCCTGGTCCGCGCGGCGCACGACGTGAGCGACGGAGGGCTCGCGGTCACCCTCGTCGAGATGGCGTTCGGAGGCGCGCTCGGGTTCACGGTCGACCTTCGCCGATTGAGCGCCGAGTCGCCGACGCTCGCGGCGGTCGTCGAAGGCGGCTCGCGGATCGTGGTGGAGGTGGCGGCGGAGCACGCGCGGCGATTCGAGCGGACCGTGGCCGGCGTTCCGTGGGCGCCGCTCGGCACCGTGACGGCCCCGGGCCGGGCGGTCTGGACGAGCGGCCAGGAGGCGTCCGTGACGGTGGACCTCGACGCCTTGTACGCGGAGTGGCGCCGCGGCCCCGGCGCGGCGAACGGCCCGTGACCACCACCGCGCTCGTCTCGGGCGGCAAAGACTCGCTGTACGCCGCCTACCTCGCGGAGAGTCAAGGACGCCCCGTCGACGAATTGCTGACGATCGTTCCGTCGGACCCGGACGCGTGGATGTTCCACACCCCCAACCTCGACTGGGTCGGCCTGCAGGCCCGGGCGTGGGGAAAGCCCCACCGAACCGTGCCGGTCGACGGCACGGGCGAATCGGCGGAGCTCGCCGCGCTAAAGAAGGCGTTGCGGGGCAAATCGGGATGGATCGTCGCGGGGGCGATCGCCTCGTCGTTCCAATGGGCCCGGCTGCTTCGGGTCGCCGAGGAGGTCGGTCGGCCCGTCTACGCGCCGCTCTGGCGCGTCGACGAGCGCCGCGTCGTTCGGGAAGAGATCGACGCCGGCCTGGACGCCCGGCTCGTCCGGCTCGCGGCCGAGCCCCTCCCGGACGAGTGGCTCGGACGACGGCTCGACGGGGCGCTCCTCGCCGAGCTCGAGCACCGTTCTCGCACCCAGCGCCGCCTCAGCGTGGCCGGCGAAGGGGGGGAGTTCGAAACGCTGGTCGTCGACGCGCCGTTCTTCCGCGCGCGGATCGCCGTCGACCGCCATCGGGTGGAGCGGCGAGGAAGTTCGGTCCAGCTCGTGGTCGAGGCGGCGCATCTCGAGCCGCACCGGGTGGAGCACCCGTAAGTACGGGAACGCAATTCCCGCTTGTGTCCGCGAGTTCGGGGTCGACCCGCCACCGGGCGCCGACCGACCGGGTCGTCCGCGCCCTCGGCGATCGGCGGGCGGTGCCGAACATCGCTTGGCTCGAAGCACTGACGGGACGACCGCGTCGGGAGATCGAGCGGGTGCTCCGGGAATGCGGGGCGTTCGTTTCGGTCGAACAGTCGATCCGGGCCGCTCACCTCCGGGGGGGTCGGCGGTTCTACGCCCAATTCCGCGCCCCGCTCGAACTCTACGCACTCGTGCGACTGACGGGCGCGCGCGAGATCGTCGAGACCGGCGTCAGCAGCGGGGTCTCCTCGGCCCACTTTCTGCTCGGGTTGCGTCGTAACCGCCGCGGTCGGCTGCACTCCATCGACCAACCGATGGTCCAGCGTTCGACCCGCCTCGCACCGGACGAATCGGTGGTGGCCGTCCCTCCCGGAGCGACGAGCGGCTGGGCCGTACCGGCGCCTCTTCGTCGCGGATGGGACCTTAGGATCGGCCGGAGCGAGCGGCTGTTGCCCCGTCTCGTCGCCGAGCTCGACCGGATCGACCTCTTCCTCCACGACAGCCGGCACACGCCGGCGCACCTGCGCTTCGAGCTCGACACGGTCCGCCCGAAGCTTCGATCGGGGTCGATCGTCTTGGCGGACAACACGACGACGACGGGCCGCGCGTTCGAGCGATTTGCCGACCGGCTCGGCGCCCGGGTCGCCCGGCGCGGCCGCAGCGACCTCGTCGGGCTTCGGGTGCCGTAATCCGGACCCGACGCCGCGCACCGTCGACCGCCGGTCTTCCTGGCCGGACTAGGCGTCCGAGCGGAGCTTCGCGGCCGCCTGCCGTCGGCGGATCGCCCGGATCCGCTGCGCCGTGAACGACGGGGCCAGGAAGCGGGGCACGCACTCGAGCCATTGGACGAAGAGCGAGCTGCGCATAGCGCTCGGGAACGGCAAGGCCGATAGCCCTGCGGCTCGGATCCAGTCGATCGGCCGAAGCGAGCGGGCCGGGTCGCCGAGGAATTCTCCGATCTCCGTCCGTAGACGTAAGATCGCCGCCCACCGCGCGGCGGCAGAGTTCGGGCCGGCCCGACGGGCGACGACGTCGAGCGATCCGAGGGCCTCGTGGGTGTGCCGACGCTCCCGCGCCAGCGCTTCGGACGCTTGAGCGGCGTCGTTCGAGAGCACGGAGTGGCTGGTACTCGCGTGGAACCGGTAATCGGTCCAATCGATCGGCTCGGCGCGCAGCCGGCCGCCCGAGGCGACCGCGAGGAGCTGAATGAAGCCGTCTTGGTACGTTCCCAGATGCCGGAGTTCGTCGAGCCAAGGGAGCAGGACCGACCGACGAACAGCGAGGTTGCTCGTGACGGTGTCCTCGTCCATTCGCGCGAGGGCCCGCACGACGTTCTCGGGGGCCTCGCGGGCGTCGGCCACGATCAGCCGACCCGGTCGGCCCAAGCCGGCCGACCTCGAGAGCGGCCGCCCATCGGCCGCGATCCACCGTAGCCGTCCTTTGAGGAGTGCGAGCCCGGGGTCGTCCCGAAACCGTGCCGTGACGGCCTCGATCTTGTCGGGCCGATACCGGTCGTCGTCGTCGAGAAAGCAGACGATCTCCCCTCTCGCGAGCCGGACCCCGCGCTCGAGCATCGCCCCGACCCGCTCGAGCGCTTCGGTCACGACCCGCACACGAGGTCCGAAGGAGCCGAGCCAGCGGTCGAGCTCCGCGTCCGCG
This sequence comes from Thermoplasmata archaeon, assembly GCA_021816955.1. GTDB lineage: Archaea > Thermoplasmatota > Thermoplasmata > Lutacidiplasmatales > UBA184 > Lutacidiplasma. The sequence goes on along the minus strand of JAKAWP010000040.1, from coordinate 3,774 downwards.
AAGTCCTTCACGACGATCACCTCGAACGATTCGGGCGGGGCCGTCTGGGCGATCACCGACTCGACGGCTTCGCGCAGGAACGTCCGCCGTCGATACGCCGTCACCACGACGGAGACGACGGGGTCGGCGTTCGAGGCGTCGCCGGCCCGATCCCTCTTCTCGTTCGCTTCGGTCGCACCGCTCGGCGTCATTCCGTCTTCGGCTCGAAACGGCGGACCAACGGTCCACCCCTTAAGTCCGTTCGCTCGCGGCTCCCCCGATGCACCGCCGGGGACCGACTCGATCCCCGCCCTTCGGATCGATTCGGGATCTCGGCGGTTTGGTCTCGAACGTGCCGGGCAAGATCCGGCGCCCCCGGTCCGAGGGAGGCTGACCTCACAGGATCGCCCGCATGCTTGACGGTCGATGCCCTCCCGTAGGGGGATGACCGTCGTCGTGGTCGCCGCAACGACGCCGATCACCGCGGCAATCTTGGCGTCCGGGAAGGTTATCTTCCGAAGCGCCGTACCATCGGGCATGGCCGCCTCGCGTCCGTCCGCCACGGTCGGTTCGACGATCGGCGTAGGGCGGAGCCGACGGGACCGCCTGCGCGAGGCGGAGGAGCGGTGGCAAGAGGAAGTCCTCCGTCCGGCGCTCGAAAGGAACCCGGAGCGCCGGTCGTCGTTCACCACGCTGGGGGGGATTCCCGTCGAGCGATTGTACACGCCGCGGTCGGTCCAGCGCGATCCGCGGCGGATCGGCTATCCGGGCCAGTACCCGTTCACGCGGGGGATCCACCCGACGATGTATCGGGGCCGGTTGTGGTCGATGCGGATGTTTTCGGGATTCGGAACCCCCGAAGACACGAACCGTCGCTTCCACTACTTACTGAGCCACGGCGAAAGCGGCCTGTCGATCGCGTTCGACGACCCGACGCTCTACGGGATCGACGCCGACGACCCGGAGGCGGTCGGGGAGGTCGGGAAGTGCGGGGTGAACGTCTCCTCCCTCGACGACATGCGGCGCCTGTTGCGCGGGATCCCGCTCGACCGCGTGACCACGAGCATGACGATCAACGCCCCCGCGAACATCATCTGGGGGATGTACCTCTTGACGGGCGAGGCGATGGGCGCCGACCCCGCGAGCCTCGGGGGCACCACGCAGAACGACATCCTCAAGGAGTACATCGCCCAGAAGGAGTTCCTCTATCCGCCGCGGCCCGCCCTTCGGCTCGTCATCGATACGATCGAGTACGCGACGCGGGCGACGCCCCGGTGGAATCCCGTGTCGATCTCGGGCTACCACATTCGGGAGGCCGGCTCGACGGCGGCCCAGGAGCTGGCGTTCACCCTCGCCGACGGGTTCACGTACGTCGAGGAGTCGATCCGCCGCGGATTGGACGTCGATTCGTTCGCGCCGCGGCTGTCGTTCTTCTTCAACGCCCACAACGACTTCTTCGAGGAGATCGCGAAGTTCCGGGCCGCGCGGCGGATCTGGGCCCGGGCGATGCGGGAGCGGTTCGGCGCCCGCAAGGAGCGCTCCTGGTGGTTGCGGTTCCACACCCAGACGGCGGGCTGCTCGTGCACCGCGCAGCAGCCCGAGCTGAACATCGTCCGGACGACGATCCAGGCGCTGAGCGCGGTCCTCGGCGGCACGCAATCGCTCCACACGAATTCCTACGACGAGGCGCTCCAGCTGCCGAGCGAGGATGCGGTGCGCATCGCGCTACGGACCCAGCAGATCCTCGCGCACGAGAGCGGCGTCACGGACGCCATCGACCCGTTCGGCGGGAGCTACTACGTCGAGTGGCTGACGGACCGGATGGAGGAGGAGGCGGCGCGCTACTTCGACCGGATCGAGGCGCTCGGGGGTACCGTCGCGGCGATCGAGCGCGGATTCTTCCAGCGGGAGATCCAGGAGGCGTCGTTCCGCTACCAGCGGAGCGTCGAAACGGGCGAGGAGAAGGTCGTCGGGGTGAACGCCTACACGATCGACGCGCCGATCCACGTCCCGCGGCTGAAGGTGAGCGAGGCCGCTCGGCGCGCCCAGGCGCGTCGCCTGCGAGCCCTCCGCGAGCGGCGGAACCCCGCCCGTCACGCCCGGGCCCTGGAGGCGCTCGCCCGCGTCGCGCGAACCGAGCGGGAGAACACGATGCCGGCGGTCCTCGATGCCCTGCGGGCCCGCGCCACGCTCGGCGAGATCGTCCGGACGTTCCAGAGCGTGTACGGCTCGTACCGCGAGCGCTCCACGTACTGACCGACGGACGGGCAAGAACCTATAGCGGCGAGGGGGGCTGCGGCGGCACCGTGTCGCCGTCCGAGTACCGGGCCGCGCTCGAGTCGCTCTATCGACGCCGGCGGTTCGGGCTGAAACCCGGCCTCGAGGTGATCGAGCGGCTCCTCGAGGCGCTCGGCCACCCGGAGCGGCGGTACCCCGCCGTCCACATCACGGGCAGCAAGGGCAAGGGATCGGTCGCCGTCATGACCCAATCGATCCTTACCGCCCACGGGCTGCGGGTCGGCCTCTTCACCTCCCCGCACCTCGTGAGCTACCGGGAGCGGGTCCGGATCGACGGGGAGCCGGTCGACCGCGACGCCGTCGCGGACGGCCTCGCCCGGGTCGATGCCGCGACCCGACGGCTCGTCGCGACGGGCGCGATCGACCGCGAGCCGACGTTCTTCGAGGCGACGACGGCGTTGGCGCTCGACACGTTCGCCCGACGGTCGGTCGACGCGGCGGTCGTCGAGGTCGGCATCGGAGGCCGGCTCGACGCGACCAACGTCCTCTCTTCCCGGGTCGGGGTGATCACCACCGTCGAGCTCGAGCACACCGATCTCCTCGGCTCGACCGTCGTCGAGATCGCCCGCGAAAAGGCCGGGATCTTCCATCGCGGGATGGTCGGCCTCCTCGGGACGCTCCCGACCGACGCCGAACAGGTCGTCCGGTCGATCACGGACGGCCTCGCCGTGCCGACCGAGCGCCTCGGCCACGAACTCGCCGTCACCGACCGATTGCTCACGCCGAACGGTCAAACGATCTCGGTCCGCCTCGCCGGCGAAACGCTCGAGGCGATCCGCCTCCCGCTCCTCGGATCGTTCCAACCGGGCAACGCGGCCCTCGCGCTCGGGGCGGCCCGACACTTTTTGGAGTCGCTCGGCCGTCGCTTCCAACCGAAGGCGGCGCGCCACGGGATCGCCGGCGTCGTCTGGCCGGGCCGGCTCGAACGCCGCCCCGGCCGCCCCGAGCGCTTCCTCGACGTCGCCCATACGCCCGAGAGTGCCCGGGCCGTCGCCCAGAGTCTCGGCGAGATCGCGCCGTTCGCGGACCCGGCCGACTGTGCCATCGTCTTCGGCGCCCTGCGCGGAAAGTCGGTCGGTCCGATCCTCGACGCGCTGAGCCCGCTCGCCCACACGCTCGTGCTCGTCCCGGTGGCGAGCGAGCGGACCCTGTCGCCCGAGGAGCTCCGCCCGTTCGCCGTCGGACGGTTCCCGCGGATCGTGCGAGCGCCGTCCGTGAAGGCCGGGGTCGCGCTCGCGGAGAGCGCGGCCCGACCGGGCGGCTACCTGCTCGTCGTCGGGAGCGACTACTTGGTCGGCGAGTGGCTCCGGGAGCAGGGCGAAGAGCCGACGGACGAACCGGATCTTTCCGACCCGGGGACGGAGACAAGGCGGCCGACCGGTCCGGTGATCGGCGCGCCGGGTCGATCGGCGCCCGGGTCGGGGAACCGATCGTGACCGCGCGAGCGCGGTTTCCCTGGCCGGTCGTGCTCCGCCGGCTCGCACGATTCTACCGGGC
>JAKAWP010000039.1 GCA_021816955.1 Thermoplasmata archaeon | reverse complement strand
CGTGCCCACGTTCGCCTTTCCCTCTGCGGCGGGCATGAGGGCTCGAGCCCGAGAGAAGATCGCCTCGATCTCCTCCCGGGATACGTCTCGAACGGTGATGAAATCCCGACCGGAGAGAGGCATCGGCCAGGGAGCGCGGGCCGCCTTAAAAAGGGTTGACCACAGTGAACTGCGAATCCCGAACTCCGCTTCGAATCTGCAAACCCGGGCCCGAATCGGTCACCGCCGTCGTTGTGGAAAGGCTGATAAGAGCGGTTTCGCATCGTTCGCGTGGGGTCGCCGTCACGACGATTCTACGAGTGGATACGCGGAGGATACCGGCCGGTGCTGCGGTCTTGGTGGGTATACCCCACAGCCATCATCATCGCGGCCCTCATGGTATTGCCCACCGTACCATCGCTATCCGCCGGTCGATCCGCGTCCCAAGCAGTTCCGGGCGAGCCCTCGCTGAGGGTGCACGGAACCATTCCCTCGTTCGGGAGTTCGCCGTCTACTAACCCGCCTACCCCACCGAACGTTCCCCGGCTGACGGGGGTGAACGTCACCGGCATTGTCGATCCGGGCCAGCCGTGGGCCGGCGATTCGGCGAGCTTGGGAGACCTAGTGGCGCTCGCGGGGCCGAATCTCGTGATCTTCAACACCTCGAGCGGCGTCACCTGCTCGATCGTCTCCCATTTGTCCTGCCCCGCGGTGTTGTTCCAAGATTACGCGCAGGCTCCCGCACCAATCGTTGTGGCGACCCGCGACTCGTTCGTATTTCTCGGTCCGTACTTCGGTCTGAACGGAAGCCTCGTGGCGTGGCAGTATTTCCCCGCCACGGGGGAAGTGTACAACATCACAGGCCTCATCGGCCCCCGGAGCGGCATCAACCTGGTACTCGGGGCTTACGAGAACGGTTCGCTGTGGGTCTACACGCAGGACTTCCGGCACAACGTCCAAGTCGATATGGTGGCCGGAATCGACTCAACAACGGGTCGTGATCAGGCGACCTTCCAATTCACGAGCTCCATGCCAAGTCCGCCGACCGACTATGTGATGATGGCCGGCGGGGGTCATTACCTATTGCTCTTGGGCCGTAACGGCACCACGGGGACCCCCACCGGATATGTGGTCGACGTAGTGAACGTCACCTTTAGTTCGAGCGGGGGTGCATCCGCGACTATCTTTTTCCATCCCTTGGGCTCGATCGCATCAAGCTTGTACAACCTCCCGCCGGTCACGAACTGGAATCAAGGGATTACCTACGCGGGCGGAAGGTTCTTTGTGGCGGTCGAAGATCCGGGGCCTAATCTTGCGGCCATCAACCCTGTCCCGACTCAGCCGACGCTCACGCAGTATCCCGTCAGCTCGTTTTCGTGGCCGGTACATGCCCCTCCGCTGATAACGGGGACGATGGGACCGATCGTCACGGGGTCCGTCTCGTCCGGCACCGGCCGACAATCGCTCGGACTCTTTCAGCTGAATCCCGTTGCCGGCACATTCCAACCCCTGACGCAGCCGTTCGGCTCAGTTTCAAGCGGTGTCACCCCGTACGTCGCGCTCGCACAAGCGCCGCAAGCGCTCGTGCTCTGGGCCGAAGGATTATACGGCAGCCCCACCACGGTCACCCTATTTGCGACGCCCTCTCCGCCGGCCTCGCTCCCTCCGGGACCCAGCGATTACGCGTGGACGGCAGCGATCGGAGGCACAGCATCCGCCGGAGTCGTTGTCGGCAGCGGTGCCGGCCTCTGGAACAGTCCTAACGGCAGCCTCCTTCTTTACGGCGGGAACACCTCCGCCACCGGCACCCCGGTCGGTTCGAGTTGCTCGACCTATCCGTCGCTCCCGGTCGGTGCGGAGTACCTCGCGATGGGCTGTACCTCGGTCCCCGGAACTCCGGGGAATCTCAGTAACTTCGCCTACGGTACGTATGTGAACGGCTCAAGCGCCGAGGCGCTCTTGTTCGGAGGGATCAACGGCACGTTATCCGTCAGTGGAGTGCGGGTCGACACGTTCAGCAATGCGACGTGGATTGCCAATCTGAGCGGCGTACTATCGCGCAGCGGGCCGGTGAGCGGAGCTCCAGCCTGGAGCCGGATACCTGCCACGAGCTCCGCTCCCCCGGCGCTCGCGGACTCCGCGTTTGCGATCGACTCCACTGGCGGGATCGGCCTCCTAGCGGGTGGGGAGAGCTGGACGAGCACCACGGGGCTATTCTCGACTCCCGAAGCCTGGGAGTTCAACTTCACCGCGCTCGATTGGCGGGCCATTCCCTCGCTCCCCCGAGCGTCGGGGTTGTGCGGGGCGTCCGCCGCATGGGACGGATCGCTCGGCGAGTTTGTCGTGATTGGCGGCGCCACCAGTTGCGCTCCGAACGGGTTCTCGACCGCCATCTACCTGTTCAACCCATCGTCACCGAGCTCGGGCTGGCAGGTGGCGCCCGTCCTCGGCCCGGTCGCCCCGGCTCCCCGGGTCGGGGCCGCTCTCGCGTACGACAACACCACCGGTCGGTTGGTGTACTTTGGCGGAATGAGCGCCACCGGCCAGACCCTGAACGATTCGTGGGAGCTCAGCTTCAACGCAACGGGCGTGGCCACATGGACCGAGCTGTCTCGGGCGGGCGCCCCGCCTCCGACGGAGAATGCCGCCTCGACGTGGGCCTGGGAACCTACCTACCCCGGCCTGGAGGGGCTCGCCGTGCTGGGAGGGACGAGCCATTCCGAGAGCCTCTCTTTCTTGGCGCCGACGGCTACGCTGACGGTGGTCGCTGCCGCCGCGACCGGCAACCTAACGCCGATCCCGACGGCTAAGGTGGCGATCGGCAGTGGCAGTGCATCTTCGGTCAACCCGGTGGGGGTCATCAACTTCTATCATCTGCCGCCGGGCTCGGTCAGCGTCACCGTGGGGGCGTCGGGATTCGCCAGCCGGTCCGTGACCGTAGCGCTCCCGGCGGGCGGAGCGTACCCGTTGCTCGTTGAGCTGTCGCCGACGTCCGGATCGAATCCCAACGCTTCGCTGGTCGTTCGTGCGCTGAACGCGACGGCTCTCGCGCCGCTCCCGAACGTGTCAGTCTCGCTCACGAACCTCTCCAGCTCCACGGTCTATCACAACACCACCGGCACCTCGGGAGACGCGCTATACTCGGTGGCGGCCGGCGTCTACCAGCTCTCCGCGACCATCGCCGGCTACCACGGGAACCAGACCACCCTCACGCTGCTCTCCGGGCAGGCTGAGCTGATCGTTTTCGAGATGGTCCCCCTACCGACCTTGCTCATCCGTGTGCTCGGCCAGAGCGGTTCGGGATACCGACCCGTCCCGGGGGCCTACGTCGGCGTCAGCACTGTCTCCGGCAGTTTCGTGACGAATGCCTCGGGCGTCGTGCGAACGGGGCCGGTCCCGACCGGCCCGACGACCGTGAACGCCTCGGCGATGGGGTATCAGGCCAACACCACCGAGGTGACCACGAACCTCACCGGGGTGACCAACGTCACGATCGAACTGCTCCGGGCGCCTACCCTGGAGATCATCGTCGTGAACGGAACGGATAGTCCGATTCCCGACGCCACGGTCTTCCTCAACGTTTCGTCGGAACACGCGCGCAATGTGACGAACGGATTTGGGGTGGCGAACGTCTCCTTGTTGGAGGTCGGCCCCGGATCGATGGCAGCGGTCGCCTCGGGCTACTACGTCAACAGCTCTTCACTCCTCTTTCAGTCTCCTTTGGCCCAGACCCACTACACGATCACCCTCACTTCCTGGCCCCACGCCCGGCTCGAGGTCGTCGCGGCGCCAGGTGCTCCCAAGGGGATACCGAGCGCCGTCGTTACGTCGAACCGGACCTCCACTTTCTGGATCACGGACGCCAATGGGACCAACGTCACTGGACCGCTTCCGGCGGAACCGACTCGCTTCTCGGCCGTGGCCACCGGGTACTATCCGAATAGCACGACCGTTCGTCCCCCGCACACCGGGTTGTTCACGGTTCAGGTAAACCTGACCCGGGTTCCCCCCGCGTTGGCAAACGTCTCGGTCCACGTGGTCAGTGCGCGGATTCGGGCGCCGATTGCAGGAGCCTCGGTCGTGGTCGGGACCACGGCCTCGGGCGGGGCGAATCCGTACACGGGCGTGACAAACGCGGCGGGCTGGTTCAATATCTCGAAGGTACCGACCGGAGCCTCGTACTCGGCGTACGCGACGTCGACCGCGTACCTCTCGAACGAAACGACCTTCGTTCTGGCTCGGGCCAATCAGACGGTGAACCTGACGCTCGTGCCGTTTCCGTTCGTGAACGTCACCGTGCAGGGGAGAAACCTCACGACCGGCGGGGTCTCCCCGCTTTCGTCCGTTCAGGTCGAGTACTACCCGTCCGGAGAGCCGGGCGCGGCCCAACTGCTCGGCACCACGGCGAGCAACGGGGTAGCGACCGGACCGGTCCACATGGTCGGGCCCGTCTCGTTCGCCGCGACTCCGATCGGCTATGCGCCCGGGGTCACGAACCTCACGGTGGCCGCGTACGCACCGAACAACGTCACGCTCACGCTCCGCCCGCTACCCCTGCTGAGCGTGCGCGTCGTCTCCTTCGTGACCGGGCTCCCCGTCGCACTCGCGGCCGTGTCGGTCGAATATCTCCCTACCGGCCCGTTCACGGTGGTTCACTCGAACCTCCAAGGGTACGCCAACGTCACCGCACAGGTCGGGACCTACCGGGTCAATGTCACGGCGACCGGCTACCAGCCCAACGCCACCCAGGTGAACGTCGTGAGCGACCTCGTCACCCACCTACGTGTCGTACTCACGCCGCTCGACTATGTGGCCCCGACCCCTCGGGCGACTTCGATCAGCTATTGGCCGGCCGGCACCCTCTCCGCGCTGGAGTTCGGCTTGCTCCCACTCGTCCTGTTGATCGGAGGGGCGCTGGTCTTGCTCGGCTCCCGGCCGCGCCGGCGTCTTTAGGGCCTCCGGATCGGTCTCCCCCCACGGATATCCGGGAGACGGGAGGCGAACCGGGCGCACTGTGCGGGCCGGAGTCCGGGCTCCCCGATGGTGGCGGAGCGAGGTCTATATAGCCGACCCGCGTCCGGACGACCCGGGGGAACCGCAGAGATGCCCTCCCGTTGGAAGAAGCTTTTCTCACGGAGCGAGGCGGCCCCAGTCGTCGTGCAGACGATGGCACCGATCGAGGTGCCGGTGATCACCGAGGTGAAGCGTCGGATCGCCCGGGGCGAGGTCGCTTACGCTATCCAGTTCGGCTTCCTGAAGGCCCTGGAAGATGCCCAGACGGCGCTCCGGCTCTCCTTCCCGCCGAGCCTGACCTACCGGGAGATCGTGGAAAGCGTAGTCATGCCGGCGATGGCGGGCGGACCGGCCGAATTCTACCAGCGGCTGTACCGGTTCTACGAGCCGGTCCGCTACGGGAAGATCGTCCCCGAGAACCTCGACGAGTTTCTCGCGATCTTGACGAGCATCTACGCGTTCCAACCGCTTCTCTACCTGTATGCCGCGCAGGCTTCCTCCCCAGCGACGGGCGCCGCCGGCGCCGGATATGCTGTTCCCCCACCGCCTCCACCGCCGCCGCCCCCGTCGGGCGTTTCTCCCGCTCCCTCCTATGCCGGATACCCGGCGGATCCGGGGGCAAGCCCTGGCGGGCCGCGTTCCGGGGGTCCTCACGGATGAACTTCGTGTTGAGCCTTCTCGACCAGTGGCCGTTCGTTGCCCCCGTTGCCGCGGTCGCCGGGGCGACGATCGGCTGGTTGGGGGTCGAGCGAGCTCCGCTACCGGTCCTTCGCCCCCGCGCCACCCGGTACGACCCGATGGCCGACCGGGTCTCGCAGGTGTACTTTGAGATCGCGCGACGAGGAGTGACGCAGCAGGCCTACGCCCTGCGCGACCGAGTCGACTATCAATTCTACCGCGTGTACCGCGTCCCGCTGTCAAGACTCCCATGGAGCCGACGCGGTCGAGCTAAGGCGCGGATACCCGAGCCAACGCGTTGGAAGCGGTTGTACGACGACCTCGACCGGATGGCCCGGCTGAGCGCTTGGCTCGATCGGAACCCGCAACCGATCGTTCGCCGCCGGCGAGCCCGCACGGACGCGCTGTTTCGGTCCCTGGTGGACCGCCTCGTCCCCGAGGCGTGGCGAGCGATCGCCGAGCTGGAGCGGGAGATCGGACGCGCGTCATGAACGATCTGCCGGAGAGCGCGGGCGGAGCAACCGGTCCTTTGGTCGCCGGCCCTTCCACGCCCTCGACACGCCCGTCGCCGGCTTCGGAGCCCCAGCCGCAGGTCCCCCGGCTTCCTTCTCCGTCCGAAGGGGTCGCGGCCCTCCGAGAGCTCCAGCGGTCGATCGGTGCCTCGGTGATCGGATTTGAGGAAACCGTTCGACTCCTGTTGATCGCCCTCCTGAGCGATGGACATGTCCTCCTCGAGGGAGTCCCGGGCCTCGCGAAGACGTATCTGGTTCGGACGTTGGCCCAGAATCTCGCTCTGTCGTTCCGTCGGATCCAGTTCACGCCCGACATGCTCCCCTCGGACATCGTCGGGAACGTCGTCGTCGATCCGAGGACCCAGGACCTCCTGTATCGCGAGGGACCGATCTTCTCCAACGTGATCTTGGCCGACGAGATCAATCGCGCTCCCCCGAAGGTCCAGTCGGCGCTGCTCGAGGCGATGCAGGAGCGGCAGGTCACCGTGGACGGGAAGAGCCATCCTCTTCCCCGTCCGTTCATCGTCATCGCTACGCAGAATCCCGTGGAGCAGGAAGGCACCTACCCACTTCCGGAAGCGGAACTCGACCGATTCCTCTTCCGCGTCCTGCTGACGTATCCATCCGAGGCGGCCGAGCTCGAGATGCTGCGCACCCGTCTCGGCGCAAGCGACGAAACGACCGGGCCCGCGGTGCTCGGAGGAGCCGAGATCGAACGACTCCGGCGTGTGGCGGCCGAGACGTACGTCGACCCCGATCTCCTATCGTATCTGAACCAGGTCGTTCGACGCACGCGCGAAGATGAGCGGATCCTGCTCGGCGCCTCCCCCCGGGCCGGGGTGCAGTTCCTCCGAGCGGTGCGGGCTTCCGCGCTCCTGGACGGCCGTCCTTACGCCACGCCGGACGACGTGAAGCGGCTCGCCCTTCCGATCTTCAACCACCGGCTCGTGCTCCGGCCCGACGTCCTCGCCCAACAGCTGAGCGGCGGGGCCGATGCGATCGAGCGGATGCTCGTGAGCGTCGTGCAGGGTCTCCTCGGAACGGTGCCCGCGCCCCGGTAGCTCGGTCGGGGGGTCGGGCTCGCGCGGAGCGAAGGGACGCGATGCTGACGATCCGCGGTTGGACGTTCACGCTCGCCTCGCTCGGAGCGCTGCTCCTCGGGTTGTTCACGCTCAACCTATTGCCGCTCATCATCGGGAGCTTTCTCGTCTTCTTTGTCGCCTCGGAACTTCTCGCGTTCGGTCGGGCCGCCCGGACGATCTCCCCGGCGTGGTTCCGAGTCGAACGGGTTCACACCACCGAACAGCTGAACGCCGGCGGCGTCGGAACGGTGGAGCTTCGGCTGTTTCATCCGGCCCCCGTCGGCTTTCCGGCGGAGGTGTTCGACGTCCACCCATCCGTCTTCGAGATCGTATCGGGCTCGCCCCGGCTCTCCACGTGGTGGACGCCGAATGCGGTGTTCACTCTCGCCTACGCGTTCCGGGCGCGGGCGCGGGGAGCCTACCAGGTCGGCCCGGTGGTGGTGGTCGTCCATGACCCCCTCGGGTTCGCGTACCGCACGGTCGTGCTCGAAGCTCGAGCGGAGGTCCGGGTCACCCCGGCAGCCCCGAACGTTTCCCTGCGTCGAATGGGGCTCCATCTTGTCACCCGGGCCCTCGGCGCCACTCCGGTGCCGCGGCGGGGGTACGGGACCGAATTCCGCTCGCTCCGGCCGTACCAAGTCAGCGACGATTACCGGACGATCGCTTGGCGGCGGTCCACGGCCGGTCGCTACTTTGTTCGAGAGTTCGAGCAGGAGAGCCGGCAGGACTTCGTCCTCCTGGTCTCCCTGTCGCAGCGGATGGACGCGGGACTGACCGGTCGGACCGCGCTCGACCAAGCGTGCGAGGCGGGCGCCCTGTTGGTGCAGTACGTTCCGCGCGGGGGCGACCGCCTGGGGCTGCTCACCATGGGCGATCGGGTGGAGACGTGGATCCCTCCGAGTCGGGGAGCCTCTCACGCCCAGCGGATCACGACGACCCTGACGCGGTCCCGGCCGACGGCCGCCGCATTCGACCTCGCGGCGGCGCTCGCCTACCTCGCGCGGCAGCTCCGCCAGCCGACGCACGTCTTTGCCTTCACGGCGCCGCCCGAGAGCTTCGGTCACTTGGGCGGCGTCTTCCGCCGGTACCAATCGTTCGCGTCGTCCGGTCACCGGCTGTATCTGTTCACTCCCGAGCTCAGCGAGTTCTATCCCCCACTCTCGGATCCGCAGCAGCAGGCGTTCTTTCACCTCGCCTGCCTCGACCAGTACTACAAGGAGCGGGCGTTCCGGACCGTGGTCGAGCGGGAGGGGATCCCCGTACTCAGCTTCGACCGGCAGGGCGCCTCGACCCGGCTCCTCGCCCTGTACCAGCGGATCCACACCTGGGGGTTCGCCCGATGAGCGAGGGCCAGGGGCCGCTGCGGGCCGCGCTGATCGTCCCCCTGTTCGTCTACCTCGGCTATCTGGAGTGGCCGGCGCTGTCGAGCGCTTCGAGCGTGATCCTCGTCGTCTTCTTCCTCTCGCTCGGGTCGGTGGTCGCCCCGGCGTTTCCCCGGGCCCGTACGATCATCGAGTACGCTGTCTTCGGCGCCGTCGCGGCCCTGATCCTCCTCGCGGTGTTCGCCCACGTTCTCTCGCCCCTCGACACCTTCGCCGGGGTATTGCTCGCCACGCCGCTATTGCCGGTCGGGGAGTTGGTCCTCGACCGCGAGGTGACGGGCGCCTCGGTGCTCACGTTGCAGGCCGCCGTCGTTCAGGCGATCGTGCTCCTCGAAGCGACCTCCGCGCTCCTCGCCGGGCGGGATGCGATCACGGGCTACAACCTGATGCAGGCGTACTACGCCGCGCTGGTCACCCAGGCGCAATCGTGGTACGGGCTCCTCGTGAACGGCACCCTCGGCTCCCTTCCGCTTCAATCGAGCGCCAGCACCGGGCTGATCCTGCTGGCGGCGCTCGCCACGCTGGGCGCGCTCGTCCCGTACCTCTCGCCGATTCCGGCGGCGCGCGCCGCCGACCCCGCCGCGACGGCGAGCCCGGCGACCGCCGGAGCCGAAGCCGCGCTTTCGGCCGAAGCCCGGGTTCGGCTCGCGGGCCGGAGCGCTCCCGTCCTTCCCCCCTTCCGGGAGACTCCCGGGCTTCAAGCTCTTGTGACGGCCGGCCTAGCCACGTCGATCCTGCTCTGGGTCGCCTACTTTGCCCCCGCCTACCTGTTGCTCAGCGTCGGCGGGGCCACCGTGGCGGCGATCACGGTCGCCGTCGTTCGCCTCGCGGTTCCCGCGAAGGCTCCTTCGATCGCGGTCCCCCCGTTGGCCCGCCCGGGAGCGGCGCCCGAGCGAGCCGGATGGATGGGCGCTCCGCCATCTCCCCAACGGGTGGCCCGTCCGTGAATCTGAACCGTCGCCCTTCCGCGGGGACGGTCCGGCGTTCGACGGCTCCCGACTATCCGGCGGCGGCCTCGGAGGAACGCGGTGGGGACGATTGTGGTTCGCTTCCGCGCACCGCGTCGAGCACGTCGAGCAAGATGGCGCTTCTCGGGGGCTCCTCCATGTTGCCGCGGCACAACGCGTCGATGCTGACGACGAACGACGTCGGCGTCGCCTCGTTCACGAGCACCCGGACGGACGTCGGGTCGACCACCCAGGAGTTGCGTTGTACCGCGGTCCGGATCCGCTCGATCACGTCGCGCTCGTGGCCGACGTCCTTCACCTCGTACTTGGCCCGCACCCATCGCTCGGGGAGTTCGTGGACGAGCACCGCGGCTTGGAGCATGATGCTGTTCGGCACCTTCATCCACGGCCCGTCCGAGAGCCGAAGCGTCGAGTAGACAATGCCGATCGTTTCGACGACGCCCGTGTAGCCGGGCACCACGAGTTCGTGCGAGTAGAATTTCGGCGGGTAGGCGGGCGCGATCATCCCGAACTGCCAGGTCGTCACCGTCACGCGATCACCGGGAGTCAATGGGTGGGCCGTGAGGAGGACGAGTCCCGAGATGATGTTCGACAGCGCCGTCTGGCCGGCCAAGCCCAGCACGAGGCCCGCGAAGGTGCCGCCGGCGAGCAGCTCGAGGCTGTTCACTCCGGCGGTGGTCAGGAGGGCGAGCGCGAGGACGGTGTAGGACGCGTAGCGGAAGGCGGAGATGGCAAGGCCGGCGCGTCGCAGCTTCCGTTCATGGAGGAGATGCCGGGTGAGGACCCGTTCGATCGACCAGATCGCGAATATCCCGACCACGAAGACGATGGCGAGCCGGACCCACAGGAGCGTCGTTCCCGGGACGAATAATCCGGAGACGTCGGCCAAGTAGTAGCCGATCGCCCCGATCGCGACGAACCCCACGAGCAGCAAGATCGCGAGCGTGGCCGGTCGGCTCGACGAGGTCATGGGGCTCGGAAGGCCGGCGCGGCCGTAAAGGAATTACGGGGCGGAACGCGGACGAACGCATCGCCCGCGCGTCGGACGGTGGCGTCCCCGTCGCGCGCCGGCGGCACCCCGGCGAAGGTTCGCCGGGGCGGTCCGGTCGCCGTCGTAAGCCCCTTTCTGTTCTCGGCAGCATTCGACTGCGCGCTCTCCTCGGCGGTCGCGGAACCGGTTCATCCCGCCTCTCAGGGCTTGCTCCCGGGGAGCCGGCCGTTTCATCACTTCCGACAGGAACCTCCGACGCATCGCCTTCACCGTCCCTTTCGGCTGTGTCGTTTCTGCTCCGTTGCTCGGGCTCTCACCCGTCGGGCTCCCGCCCAACCCCGTGGTTCCGGGAGAGGGGACTTTCCTCAGCGGACACCCCGCGAAGGGCGTCCACCGTCAGCTGCCCACGGCCTCCGGACGAGCAGCGCAAGCGCCGGGTTCGAGAAAAGCTCTCCGAGGAGCCGCCGGCGACTCCCCGCAAGCAGATTAGGGGGGTCGACGTGCCCACGGTTGTGCCGGACCGTGCGCAGTCCCCCCGTGGTGCCGCGGTCCCCGAGCCGACCGCTCCAGAACCGGAGCTCGTTCCCGCGCTCCTCGTGCAGCGCGGCCGCGTTTGCGTTCCGGGCGCCGACGGCCCCGTCGTCGCCCGCGGCTCCGATGGCCGTTCGATCGATCCGCTGGACGCGATCGACGGGATCCGGGAGACGTATTCGCGTGTCTACTTCGTCGATCTCGACGCGATCGAAGGTGCCGGGCCCCAACTGGACTACCTGCAGGAGATCGCCCGGGATATCGAGGTGTGGGCCGATGCGGGAGTCTCCTCGGCCGACCAAGCGATCGACATCCTCGTCGCAGGGGCCCAACGCGTCGTGCTCTCGACCGCGCTGTTGGAGGGGCCCCGGCCGTTGCGCCGGCTTCTTCGGCTCACGACCGACGTCGCCGTGGAAATCGAGGTCACGGAGGTGGCGTCGGCCCGCCTGGCACGGGCGTGGGGTTCTACCGACTATGTGGAGGTCGCCACGGAGGTCCGGGCCGTGGGGATCCGCGAGCTGATCGTGAGCCCGCGAGCCGTCGATCCGGATTGGGCGTTGATCGCTCGCGTCGCGGCGGGAGGACCGACCTGGGTCGACGGCTCGTTCGACCGGCAGGAGACCGGCGAGCTTCGCCGCGCGAAGGCGACCGGGGGGATCTTTCACTTCTCGGAAGGCGAGCTCGCCGCGATGAGCCAGCCGTCCGAACCGACTCCGACCGACGAGCAGGGCGCGCGATGATGAGAGCTAGAACCAGCTGAACCGGGATGAATGATGGGCGTGCTGAGCGCGCGTCAGAGGCCTGCCCTTTTCGTTTATATACGACGGGGCAGGCCATTTTAGACCGCCTCCAGCGCGGGCCGGTCGAGGAGCTGGACCGTCGACCGGAGCTCGTCTTGCGAGGCCCCGATGTAGTAGGCCGTCATCTCGGGGGACGAGTGGCCATAGAGCACACGGATCGTGTTCAGG
>JAKAWP010000038.1 GCA_021816955.1 Thermoplasmata archaeon | reverse complement strand
CACATAGCAGCTTGGCACGACCTTCATCGGCGCCCGAGCCCAGCCATTCCCCAGCTGACAGGAGTCAGCTACACTTCTGACGTTCGACAAGCGTCCAGAACGCGTGTGATCGGCGTCATCGGCCCCCGACCCGGTCGGCCGGGAACCCTCGCCCCTTCCCCGGAGAGGCCTGGGCCTCGACGGGTGCACGTGCCGCGCGGCACGGCGGACCGTGCGCGGTGGCCCCTCTGAGACTCGAGGGGCGTATTTATTCTCTTCGAAGGAAACGCGCCTCGCGCCGGCCGAGCCGCTGCCGCCCCGCCGGACGGCCCGAGAGGAGGGGGGATCGGACGAGCCCCCGGCGCCGTCCCGTGCTCGATTTCGTTTGCGCGAGCGACCGATCTATCCGAACGTCGGGCCGAACGCGAGGGGCAGCCGGTGATGGTGGGGCCCTTCGTACCGAGCCGCGGCGTACCGGCAGGCCCCCTGCTCGTTCGCCGCGCAGCTCGCGCAGATCCGGCCGTTCGTCACCGGGGCTCGAACGCGGTCGCCCCGGACCGTCTCGAGCGCGCCGATCAGCCACCGTTCGTCCGCTTCCGTGTACGGGATCTCCACCCACCCCTCGTGAAGGCCGTTCCCCGCCTCATCGCCGTAGAGGACGAGCGCTCGGCTCGGACGGCGGC
Source organism: Thermoplasmata archaeon (assembly GCA_021816955.1). Taxonomy (GTDB): domain Archaea; phylum Thermoplasmatota; class Thermoplasmata; order Lutacidiplasmatales; family UBA184; genus Lutacidiplasma. Next base: position 11,590 of record JAKAWP010000038.1, on the reverse strand, counting down.
CGAACGCGGCGGTGACGAGCCGGCACTCGGCGATCGCCTGAATCGTGTCGAAGAGGCGCCCGTGGGCGTTGTGGTACCCCGAGAAGAGGTGCGTCGCCTTGTACTCGACGGGCACGAGCGCGCCGCTCACCTCTTGGAGAATGAAGTCGGGCCGCCCGTGCAAGCCGAGGACGGGATCGATCAGCGTCGCCGTCGGGCCGCGGAAGCGCGGATCGAGCCGGACCCTCTCCGGCGGGAACAGCACCGGCAGGCCGTCCTCCTCCTCGTCCTCGTAGACGAGGCACTCGTGCGCTTCGAGGTCGAGCCGCCCTTCCGTCACGGTGACCCCGGTGAGCGGCGGCGGCGCGAGCGGGGAGCGGGCGAGCGGAGCGCCGGACGCCGACAGGAACGGATCGGCCGACCCCGGGCGCCCGGCCGCGTGGCGCGCGTGCTGCCACGCGAACTCCCGCGGGCAGCGGTAGTACGTCACGAGGTCGTGCGGCGAGAGCGGCTCGAGCGGGGCCGGTATCGGTTCGGCGAGCATGGAACGGCCGTCCGCGTCGAGGGCTATGAAGCTGCGGCTCGAATCGAACTAGTCGAACCGCTGGAGGAGGCGCTCGGCCTCCTCGGGCGCGAGCCCCCGGTCGCGCGCGAGCGATTCGAGCAGAGCGCGGTCCGCTCCGACCGCCCGAAGGCGCTCGGCGATCGCGCGTTCGCGTTCGGCGTCGCGGGCGGTGAAGGCCTCGAGGTAGAGGACCTCGAGCCGCGCGACCGGCCATTCTCGCCCGTCCCGGACGACCGTTGCGATCGCCTCGGGGGGAAGGCCGGTCCTTTTCGAACCCCCGGCCGTGTCGGGGACCGCCCAGTCGACGATCGCCCCCGCCGTGAACGGTCCGATCCACGCCCGGCCGCCGATCGTCGTCGATCCGTTCTCGGTGAACCGAGGGGCGAACGGTTCGATGAGCGCCTCCCGCCACGTGCGCGCGAGCTCGTCGGCGATCGGCCGCGTCACGACCAGCTCGATCATCGCCGCGGGACGCTCGATCCCGTGGAGGCCGAGCGCAGCGTCGCCGCGAACGTAGACGGGCCGCTCGCCGGACGTAGCGTAGGCGCGGAGCGGCCCGAAGACTTCCGCCAGCGTCCGCTCGAACGGGAACGGCGCGGAGCGGTACCGCTGCGCGAGCGCCGTCGCCAGCGCGAAGCGGAACCGGTTGTACGCCGTGCGCACCGCGCGGGTTTCGGCGTCCGGGACGCGGAACGCCCGATGCCAGCAGCGGGGACCCCCGAACATGCACGGCTCGGGCGGATGGAAATGTCCGAGCGGCTCGAGCGAGCCGATCGGAGGACCGTCGGCGTCGGCGCCGCCGTCTTGGGCGTGGTAGGTGAACAGCGACTCCGCTGGGGCGGTGCGGACGCGGCTCAGTTGGTGCAGGTACCCGCCGCCGAGATCCGGCCCTGAGACGAGCTCGACGGACATCGGCTGCGACCGGTCGCGGGACGACCGCTCACGCCGCGCTCACCGGCACCGTGCGAAGCGCCGAGGCGGAGAGGGAGCCGGTCTTCACTTCGACCGAATCGCCCCGAACGGTCGCGCGGAGGAACGAGCCGTCGTTGAGCGAGCGCCACGCCGCGCGCTCGTCGTCCAGCGGTTCGCTTCCGACGACGATCGTCGAGCGATCGGCCCGGTACGCCATCTCGTAGTACGGGCGACCCCGGTCGATGAGGGCCGTGTGCCGGTCGCCGAGCGATCGACAGAACGCCCACAGCTCCCCCGGCCCGGTGGCGACGACGAGGTTGAGGCCCGAATACGGGGTCCCGACCTTCCCGTCCTTCGCCGTCCAGACCCGGACGAGATCGGCGATCGTGGCCTCGTACGCCCCGACCGGGTCCGACCCCTCGTCCAGATGGCGACGCCACAACCAAAACAGCACTTCCGAATCGTTGACTCCCCGCACGTTCGAGACGAACCGACCGAGCAGAGGCTCGGTCTCCACCGGGTACGGGATCGACCCGTTGTGGGCGAAGGCCACGGCACCGTCCGAGAACGGCTGGGAGTTCTCGAGCCCGACGAGCTGCTCCCGGGGAAGGCGGCGGGGATTGCTGGCGCGCCGGAGATGGCCGATCACCACCGACCCGCGCGCCCGGCGCGCCGCCGCTTCGAAGCGGGGTCGTTCGGTCGGCTCGTAGGCGCCCCCCGTTCCGCGTTCCACAGCGAGGCGGCCGTCCGGCTCATACCAGGCGATCCCCCAGCCGTCGGCTTGGAGGCTCGTCGATTGGGCGTTCGACTGCGCCAAAAGGGAGCGCGGGCCGTCGAGGAACCACCGGCGCGCCGACGCGTGACGGTCGGCCGAGAGGTAACCGAGCAGTCGGCACATGCGGAGCGGTACGCGACCCGGCGTTATAGCGCGCGCGGGTGGCGCGGGAGCCGACCGTTCGGGTCGACGTTCGAGATCGTCGAGCCGTTCGCTTCCCGAGGGGAGGGAACCGAAACGTGGGACGCCGCAGGCTGGTCGTAAGCCTTTTCTTCGTCGGCCTCGCCTTTCTAGGAGAGAAACGGAGGGAGCCGAAGATGGTCCGCGTCGAAGTTACGCCGTCCGCGCACGAGCAGGTGCTTCGGATCATGGAGAAGCAAGGGAAGACCGGGTCGGCGCTCCGACTTTACGTCGAGGGCGGTGGGTGCTCGGGCCTGACGTACGGGATGAGCTTCGACAAGGAAGAGAGCGGCGACGAGGTCGCCTATTCCTCCCCCGACCTCAAGGTCGTGGTCGACAAAGCGAGCGCGCCGCTGCTCGAGGGCGTCAAGGTCGACTTCCTGATGGGGCTCGAGGCGTCCGGCTTCAAGATCTACAACCCGAACGCGAAGCAGACGTGCTCGTGCGGTAAGTCGTTCTCCGCCTGACCCCCGGCGATCCGAGCATCCCCCCGCTACGCGCCGTCGGGCCGCTGCCATCGGTCGAGCACGCGAGGGACGATAGCACCCGCCAGCAGCGCGAGCGCCAGGCCGTAGTGGCCGAGGCGGTTCGTCCGGGAATTCCAGAAGTACGTCCCTCGGACGGCGAGCCCTCGGCGTCCGAGCGCGAAGCAGGTCGATCGGCCCGGCCGCTCGCCCGACAGGGCGCGGTCGATCTGATGGAGCAGGACGAGCGCCTCGGCCTCCCGCCGGACTGCCTCGTCGCCGCTCCTCTCGACCATCTCTCGGATGGCCGCGTAGCTCGCCGCGATCCGCGCCCAATGTCGTTGGGCCTCGACGGGCGTCTGCGGAAGGCTCGTGTTCGCCGGGTGGAGCCGATACTCGGTGAGCCGCCCGGGGTCGATCTCGAGCGAGCACGGCGCGAGGAGCGCCGCGAAGAAGGCGAACGTGTCGAGCGTGAACATCGCCTCGGAAGCGAGGGTGTCGAGGTGAGCTCGCAACAAGTCGGCCCGCACGCAGAGGCAGCTGTTGCCAAAGTCGAGGCCGACCGGCGGCAGGCGCCGGAGCCGCTGCATCCGGTCGGCCGGGCGGAGCGACACGAGGCCGAGCGCGGCGCGGTGCCGCCGTTCCGCGGCGCGGAACGGTCCGTCCGGCCGCCGCTCGCCCCGCTCGTCGATCACGGCGAACCAGTGGTGGAGATAGCCGAGGTCGGGGTCGCGGCGGAACCGGCGGTCGACCTCGGCGAGTTTGCCCGGGACGAATCGGTCGTCGTCGTCCAAGAACGCGAGGACCCGGCCCCGAGCCGCCTCCACGCACCGGCCGAACATCGGCCCCATCGCGGGCTCGCGGTAGTCGATCGCGCGCCAGCCTCGCTCCGCGATCGATCGGTCGATCGCTTCGTCCGGAAAATCCTTGGCGACCAGCACCTCGTACGCCGTCGGCTCGAGCGTCTGGTTCGCGACGGAAGCGAGGGCGTCGGCCAGGAATCCGCGGCGACCGTGCGCGGTGACGATGACCGAGATCCTCGGCCGCTCGCTCATGCCGTCTCCGAAGCGGCCCGCACCTTAATCTTCCCCTCGCCGGGGTACGGCGTGTTTCGATGGGAAGGCGACGGACCCGGAACGAGCCGGCCGCGGACCCCCAACGATCGGCCGGTGCGGGTTACGCGGCAGCCCGAAGCAGCTGCTTCGCGGGTTCGAGGAGGTAGAGAACCCCGGCGAGGAAGATGAACAGCGCGCCGACGAGCATGAACCGGCTCGCGCCCAAGCCGAGAACGACCGCGCCGGCTACCGCCATCACGAGCAGGAGGACGCCGCTCGCGAGGGGGCGGGATGCCCAGTCGTGCCGTCCGAGCCACGCGAAGAAGACCGCGAGACCGCCGACCGCGAACTCCAGTACGGCCGCGCTGAAATTCCCCAGCGCGGCGATCCCCCGACCCCCCACCACGTCGTACGCCCCGAAGAAAAGTGTGACCACCCCCACGAGGACGATCAGTCCCCCGCCGAGCAGTCCGAAGCCGTAGCCGAGTCGCTGCTCCGTCCATTCGGTCATCCTTTCGCTCTCACCTTCTATTCCGCTGCTCGGTGTTCGCAAGAGCGGTTCGCCCGCTTCGCACCGGCGCCGCAGTGGTCGGAGCGGCGGAAGGGAGATTTGAATTGTTGTCCTATGGTAGGGCCGCTACGCGGTACACGGCCGTTGCCGAGGGTCGCCTCGCCGCCCTCCGACCGTCAACGATTCCCGGTAAAGATATCTTCCGGCACGACGTTCTCAGTTCGATGGTGGACGATCGGATCGATGAGGCGCTGCGGGAGACTCGCCGAGCGGCCCGCGAGCTCGTGAAGGCGACCGCCCACCTATCGAAGCGGCTGATCGGTAGGGCCGAGCGAGCCGCCCGCGACCCGACGGCCGCCGCGGCGAAGGTAGGACGGCGCGTCGCGAAGGAGCTCGACGAAGCGAGCCGCGCCATCGAGCGGATCTTGAAGCACCTGTAGAAGAAGCGAAGCGAATGGTGCTGCCCCGTCCTGATCCCCGAGATATCCGGGGATGCCGCTGGGGACCACGAAGTCGTCCCTGTTGAACTCGGCAGAGCGAAGACGCTCGGGGAACTGCGCCGAAGACCTTCAACACAAGGGCAAGCTCAATGCACTTCTCTGGCAGGTGGACATCGAGCCGCAGCGGCGTAGCGAAGCCACCGGCCGTAGCGGGACCGCCGCGGGCAATCTCTTCGAAGCTCCGCTCCGAAGGCACGACCAATCTGTTTGTTCGGAGCGCACTACCGCTCAGAAGTGTGCCGTGCTGATGAACCAATCATTGGAATGGGCCCGGACGGATTTGAACCGTCGACCGACCGGTTATGAGCCGGTCGCTCTGAGCCGGACTAAGCTACGGGCCCGAAATTCCATCGGCCGAGGCGCCGCCGAGCGGATTTCCCGAGCGGCGGAACCCCGCCACCCCTTCGAACCGCTGACCTTTCGGTTAACAGCCGATCGCTCTGCCACTGAGCTACGGCGGCACCGAGGCGGCCGAGCTTGCATTGCGCTAATAGCCTTTCCGATTCGCCGATGTCGCGTCCTGGTGGCCGGCCGTCCGTTCTTTGAGGTGACGCAACTGCTCCGACATTCGGTCGAGCGCGGCGTCCATCTGCCGCCAGAACTCCCGGGCCCGGTCGGTCACGATGGCGCCGTCGGCGGACGGCTGGATCACGCCCTCCCGCTCGAGCAGGTGGAGCGAATAGCGGACCTTGTGGATCGGAAGATGCAGCGTCTCGCTGAGACGGATAATCCCCATCGGTCGCTTCCCCGAAAGCTGCTCGACGATATCGACGTTCCGCACGAGCAGGTCGAGTTCCATGGCGATCCGGTCGATCAAGGAGGCGGGTTCGCTCGCCCCGCTTGCATCGCCCGCGGCGTCCGACGACGCGGGACTTCGATCCCCGGCCATAGAACGACCGGGGGTGAAAGCGCCCGCCGTTACTTGAACTTGCTTGTTGGCCGAGCGTTCCGTCGACCGCCGAACCGTCCGATTCGATCGGCCGGACGCTGGCGAGGTGAAGATCGCGGGGATCGGTCGACCGAGCGGCCGATCGATCGTTTCCCGAGCGACGAACGGTCGGTTCCGAGCGATTCGGCCGCCGCCGAGCCGCCCGCTCGGCCTTGCCGAACCGCGACTACGGACGGACTTCGATCCAACTTCGGGTCCGATGGAACCCAGAGGCCTCCCACCATTGGCGGAACGGCTCGGAGACAGTCCGCGGGGCCCGACGGAGCGGATCGAGGATGGTGGTTTTGGCCGACCCGGGAAGAACCCCCACCCAGTGGGGGTCGGCGGCGGCGGTGCCCCGGCCGGCCGTCGCGAGCAGGACGCCGGGCGCGCACGGATCGGACGGGGTGCGATTCCGATAAACCGGCACTTCGGCCTCCGTGCAGTCGCGGGCGAACGCGGCTTCGATCGCGCGATAATCTCGAAGGGAAAGGCCCGGATGGGCCGATCGGATGTGACGCCAAAGCCACGGCGCCGGGCCGGACCAAAAGACGGTCGCCGAGAACCCCCGACGCTTCGCCGCGAGGGCGAGCCCCAGTGGATGGGTGCCGGGGCAGCCGATGGCGGTACCTTCCCGCCAGATCTTTAGCTCCGCTTCGCGCTGACTTCGTTCGGGCTTCCAGCCGAGCGAGGTCAGCACCGAGCCGAGCGCGGCCGGGCCACAAGTAAATGGGAACGATTGGCGCCAGAGCTTTGGACGGAGAATCGCCACTGCCAGTTCCTCTTCCGCAGGACCGAGGCCGGGGTTCTCGGTTGGCCGCTCCTCCCCATGGAAGCGGGAGATAAGCGCTCTCGCCCCTCGACCGCGCGTCGCCGGCCGCCACCGATCGGCGGCAGGCCTCGACCCTTAGAAGCGGCCCGTCCCGAAACGATCAGCGCCGGATCGACGGGGTACGACGGAAGCGAGGAAGAAACCGACCGGTGGCCCGCCGGTATGCGGCGTACTCCGGACCAAGACGGGGCGAAGCGAGGAACATTCGCTCCTCTCGGTTCGCGCGAAGGAATGCGATGGCACTCACCACGCCGACCGAGATCCAAAGGGTGAGGCTGAGAAACGTCAGCGTCACCCCGAGCGCCAAGAGGAGATTGGCCGTGTACATCGGATGCCGAATCCAGCGGTACGGCCCCCCGGTGATCAGCGACTGGTCGGCGGTCAGCTGAATCCGCACCGTCGTGAACCGGCCTAACGATCGGAGCGCCCACCCCGACAGGACGGCTCCGACAAGGACTAGGAGGATCCCGCCGACTTGAACGATCTCGTCGCCGGGAAACCGTATCGTGAGAGGGCTCGTCAGAAGCGCGCGCGGGAAGAGAAGAATGCCGAGCGGATAGGCGAACACCGAAGCGAGGGCTCCCAACCAGAGCGCCTCCGACCACCAGGAGTTCTCGCCAACGATCACCGGGAGGCTGGGACTCGCCGGAACCCGAGACCACGATCGACGGGCATAGACGACTGCGCCGGCCAGCGCCGCGTAGAGAGCCGCAGCGACGATCTGTGCCGTGTCCGCCGCCATCATGGGACGGTTCGAGGCGGTCGGCTCGGGTGCCTCCCGTTCTCCTGCCTCACGGACGCCTTCCGTTCCGACAGAAAAGAAGGCGGGGAAATGGTTGGGACGGCCGGATCGCCGGCGTCGTCACGAGGACGCCGTGAAGAACGGCGTCACTTCCCGGATCGTGCGTTCCGTCGGTACTCCGAGGCTCCGGTACACGGCTTCGAGGCTCTCCGCACTCGGCGCCTCCCACAGGCAATGCGCCTCGGTCTTCCCCGGAACGGCGACGATCGAGATAGGCCGGAACCCGGCCGGGACTTGACCCTTCTTCGCCATCGCGATCGCGGCTTGTACCTTCTCGATCACGGCTTTTGTCCGGTCGTTTGGCCATCGGTGCTCGATTTCGTAGGTCGGCATAGTCTACCTCTCCCATCCGACCCCGCTCGAGACTATGAGTCAGCCCGTTGCGTAAGCAACGACCATATCTCCCGCATCCCTCCGGCCGTCGAGCAGATCCGTGCAGATCGTGCGCCTCTTGGTCGACCACGATTGCCCGTTCTCTCGACCCGTAGCGACCGCCCCCGGGGCCCGGGTGACGCACCTGTGCCACCGCGGAAACGAGGCGGTCCTCGAGCTGCACGCCGACGATCCGGACGCCGTCTCCGCCCTCGGGTCGGCGTACCGACGGATCGGAGGGGAACTCCTCTACGAAGCGCCGGATCGATCCGCGGCCCTCGTTCAGTTTCCGCGCTGCGCATGTTGTCAGAGCGGGAAAGTGATTCCGACGCTCGAAGAGGCGGGCGATCTCTACCTCCCCCCTTCCACCTACGCCGCGGACGGAGAGAACTACCAATTCCTCGCCCGGGAAGAGCGGCTGGACCCTCACCTCCTCGATCGTTTGCCGGATGGGGTGACCGTCCTGCGGGTCGGGACGAAGCCGTTGACGTCGGTCGCGTTCGAAGGGGGATTCCTTGTGCCGGTCGGCGTGCTGTTTCGGGAACTGACGTCTCGACAGCGTCAGGCCCTGCTGGCCGGCATTCTCCGAGGGTACTATCGGATCCCCCGTACGGTCCATACCGAGGAGTTGGCCCGAAGTTTCGGCATCTCGCGACCGGCATTTGAAGCGCTGCTGCGGAAGGCCGAAAACAAGCTTGCGGCCGCGCTGTTCCCGTATCTCGCGATCCCCGGGGCCGCGACGGTCGATGCCGACTCTGCGCCGGATCGTGCGCCATGAACGGTACGACCCCGGTCGATTGCCGTCGACGGGCCGGGGGAGATGCGCCTCCCATGCGACGGACCGCTTTTCGGGCGGGCCGCTCCGAAGGAACGGCGAGCTCGCGTGGCTGCCACCGGAGCACCGCCCATCACCCGCCAAGGCGATCGTCTCGGGAACGGGCACCGGGTCTAGTCCGCCGACCATCGAGCCGTCAGCCGTTTACGGGTTCGTCGTTCTCCCTCGGCGGTGGGTGCTATGATCGACCAGCAAACGATCGAGGTCACGCTCTCGCGCAAGGACGGCTATCGGTTCGACGTCGACTGGGGGGTTCCGGGGATGCCGCCGAATACGCTCGACGAAACGCCTCCGCTCGGGGGCGGCGCCGGACCGAACCCGAGCCGGCTCGTCGCCTCCGCCGTCGCCCACTGCCTTTCATCGAGCCTGTTGTTCTGCCTCGCCAAGTCTCGCGCTTCCGCGACCTCAGTCCGGGCCGTCGCACGGGCCGAGATTCGGCGGAACGAGCGCGGGCGGTGGCGATTGAGCCGGATCCAGGTGGAGCTGGATCCCGCGGTCCCGGTCGAGCAACGGCCCCAGCTCGAACGCTGCCGGGGCCTCTTCGAGGATTTCTGCATCGTCACGGAGAGCATTCGCCACGGGATCCCGGTCGAAGTGCGCTGGAAGGAAAGCCCGTCGGCCTTACCGACCTAGGTTCGCGGGATCTCCCGCCGCGTGGACGGATCCGTGGAGAACGGACCGATGCGCCCGGGCCACCCCCCCCGACCGCCCTCCGAGGGATAATGCCGGTGACACGGATCCGGCCGTCCGACCTGGCGAAGTGCGGAAGGCTCCCCTCGATGAGTGGGCGACCCGCCTCCCGGCGGCGTAAATCGCTCCGTCCTTGAATACGCCCCGGCGATTCGGTATCCACCGAAGTACGGGTTCGGCAGTCGGAAGCGCCCGGCGAAACACGATCCGGCCGGGATTCGGGAGGGTCGGAACGGGGGCGTGCAACCGAAACGGGCCCGCCGGGATTCGAACCCGGGTTTGAGGCTCCGGAGGCCTCCGTGATATCCAAGCTATACTACGGGCCCAATTGATATGTCCTGAGGTTGATGTTTGCGGTCGGGCTCGTGGTCCTCGTGTCCTCGTGGCTCCAAAGCCTACGACCGGGGATGCCAAGCGCGCACTCCTTGTGGAGCCAGTAGTAGGGTCGTGATTTAAGGACCATGCTTCCCCGCCACAGCCCGGACACAACTGGACCAGCTCGAGCTGTTCCTTCGGAGGACCGGTCTGGAACCTCGGAAACTCCTCGGCATCACCAAGAAGAGACCGGACAGGCTTAAGGAGTCCCTCCAAGACTACATCCTCGCGAGACAGGCCGACGGAAGGTCGTCCCGGTACGTCGTGAACACCTGGTGGGGGATCCGGTCGTTCCTTGCTCATCACGGCGTGCCGCCGGCAAGGACACCGAAGCGGAAGCCCAACTCGAGCGACGAGGAAGACGGGAGCGAGACCGTCCCGACCGTTCCCCAATTGGGTGCGATCCGGAGCGTTCTCAGCGCTCGCGGGCGTGCCATAGCGCTCCTCATGGCCTCGTCGGGAGTTCGAGCCGGCGTCCTTGCGACCCGGTTCGGCCCGGCCGATGGCCTGAGACTGAAGCATCTACCGGACCTTCGCCTGACGCCGGACCCGCACTTCGAAGTGACCCCCTTCCTGGTCCGGGTTCCGCCGCATCTGGCGAAGGGTTCAACAGTCTCGAGGCCCCGCGGGTACATCACGTTCGGAACTCAGGAGGCGGCAGAGGCGATCGAGTCGTACCTGAAGTCCCGCTTAGCGGCCGGGGAGCCCCTCTCGCCCGATTCCGCGCTCGCGGCTCCGGATGGGAGGGGCAGGAAATCGAGTCGAACCTCCAGGGATGGGGTCCGGTTCATGGCCCGGAAGGCCCTTGCCTTCACGCTGAAATCAGCGATGGACCGGGTGAAACCCCCGGGGGTTCACTGGCACGCCCACACTCTGAGAGCATGGTTCTCCAGCCAGCTCGATAGCGCCGAAGCGAAGGGGCTCATCAGCCGCTCCCGGAGAGAGTTCTTCATGGGACATGCGGGCCGCGGGGTCGATTTCGCGTACAATTTGGATCGCCCCAAGCACACGGACAAGATCGAGGAGTTGCGGGAAGCTTACCGTCGCTGCGAGGGGTTCCTTTCCACGATACCCGCGAAGGGCGACCAGTACCACCAAGCGAGGATCGCCAAGGTGATGCTCATGGGACTCGGCTACTCCGAAGAAGAGCTCGCGTCTGTGGACTTCGACGATCTCGACGTTGCGAATTTTCAGGACCTCGTCACCAGGAGGCTAAGCCCGGGTGGATCGGCAGCCAAACAGAAGCTTGTCGATTCCACGGAACTCCCCAGCTATCTCGAGAAGGGCTGGACCGTGGTGACGGCCGTCAACGGCCATCAAGTCGTGTTGAGTCCACCGAATTCGCGATGAGACGGAACCACCCCACGACCTTGGTTGCGTACTCGTCACGCGGCATCTCGTCCGGCTCTCCGAGGATCAAGATCCGGAATGGGTGGCCGGAGTCGAGCGTCTGTGCCATCGCCTTCACGGGCATCAGCGACACCATAGGCGTCGCGTGACGGTCGAAGCGGCGCGGTGAAACCCCGTGGATGGTCGCCACCGTCCCCCGCCTCGCGGAGTCGCGTCCGGGACCCAACCCGCTCGCCTCCGGGCCGTCTCAGCATGTCTGGGACTATGAGGCCATCCGCGGCGATGGGTGGTGAAAGAAGCATCAGCGGGCGTGCTTCTTGCGGAGAGAACCCGTGTCCCACCGGAAGCGGGTTCCTGAACGTAACAAATCTCCGGGCGGCCCGTACGTCTCGCCATGAGAGAGCGGGGGGTCTGCTCGTAGATTCGACCCGAGTTTTACGCGACGGGTCGATCTATCGTCAGTAG
>JAKAWP010000037.1 GCA_021816955.1 Thermoplasmata archaeon | reverse complement strand
TCCGATCTGGCGGGGGTCCGGACGGGGCCCGGTCGCTTTCTGCCTCTCCATAAAAGCTATCCCGGGGAGACGCCGTAGCTCCGACCTCCGCGGACCGGGGCGCGGGACGCGGTGGGAGATCGAACCATGTCGGCGAACCCTCGATGGGGGGCGATCGGATGGCTGGTCGGGGTCGCCGAGTTCGTCGCCGGGATGGCGATCGCCCAAGCGGGATGGACCGGCTCCACGTACAGCCTGCTCACCAACTACATCAGCGACCTCGGCAACACCGTCTGCGCCCCGTACGACGGGCGGGCGGTCTGCTCGCCTTGGCATCTCGTCTTCAACGTCGCCATCGGGTTGATGGGGCTCCTCCTGATCGCCGGTATCTTCGGGATGCGCCAGTGGTTCCCGCCCGGGACCTGGCGGGAAGCAGCCCTAGTCGTGCTGGGAATCGGCGGCGCCGGAGCGGTCGGGGTCGGCCTCAACCCGGAGAACGTCAATCCGGCGGCGCATGTCGCGTCGGCCTTCCTCGCCTTCCTACTCACGAATGTTGCCGTGGTCGCCCTCGGGGTCCACGAGGAGCGCGCCCACCGGTCGCGCGGGTTCGCGGTCTACTCGATCGGCTCGGGAGTCGTCGGACTCCTCGCGCTTGCCCTCTTTGCGGCCCACGCGTACGGTCCGCTCGGAGCCGGCGGCATGGAGCGGCTGATCGTCGCCCCGGTGCTGCTGTGGGCGATCGTGACCGCCGTATCGGCCCTCCGCCGTCCGCTTTCGGTCACCGCCGCCCCCGCGTCCGCGGCAACGCTTGGTTAGGAACGGTCCCGTCCGCGGAATCACCCGGCTGCGTCGGGCGCAACCGGAGTACCCCACAGGTAGGACGGCCACCGAAACGTTCGACTACCCGAACCCCGTAGGGCCGTACGTGACGACCATCGGAGAGCTCGACCGTATCGTCCGCGCGCGCCACCTGCTGAAACACCCGTTCTACGTCGCCTGGTCCCAAGGGACCGTGCCGATGCCGACCTTGCGGAGGTACGCTGAGCAGTACTACCACTTCGAGGTCAACTTCCCCCGGTACGTCGCGGGCGCCTATGCGCGGCTACCGTCCCCGTCGGACCGCCAGCTGCTCCTCGAGAACCTGACGGACGAAGAGGGCCGTTCGCCGACCCACCCGGAGCTGTGGGCAAAGTTCGCGCGCGCGCTCGGCACCTCCGTGGACGTTCGCCGGCATCCGCCGATCGCCGCGACGAACGCGCTCCTTGCGGTTTACGAGCGAGCGCTCGACCGCGGAGCCGTCGCGGAGCAGCTCGGAACCCTCTACGCGTACGAATCGCAGTTTCCGGACGTCGCTCAGGAGAAGTCCCGAGGACTCCGGGTGCACTACGGGCTCACGTCGCCGATCGCCCACGAGTTCTTTCGCGTGCACGTGGCCGCCGATGTCGAGCACAGCCGGGCCGAACGCCGGCTCCTCGCTCGGACCATTCGCCGCGACGCGCGCGCCGGCCGCGCCGCTGAACGCGGCGTGCGTGGAGCCGTGGGCGCCTGGTGGGCATTCCTCGACGCGTTTTCGACGGGCGAGCGACCGGCCGCTTAGATCAGCGCGCCGCCGGTCGTCGGGCAGCTCGCGGTCGAATCCACCGGGGGAACGATCACCGATCCGGTCCCGAGCACTTCGGCCGTCAAGGTCGTCCCGTTCGTCGCCTGCGTCGCGATGAGCGGGCACGAGGTCCAAGCCAGCGACCAGAGGTATACGGTCGCCCCGAGGAGCGAGGCGGAGGAGAGGACGAAGAACGCCGAGATGTTGCCCGGCCCGAACGCGCTCACGAACCGAGAGACGTTCGACTGGATCTCGGGATTCGCGACGGCCTGGACGCTCGTCTCATAGCCGGTCGACGGCACGAGCGGGGCCGACGTCGATCCGAACGAGGCGAGGCAGCGGCCCGTGAACTCCGCGAGGGCGGTCGCCGTCGAGTTCACCACCCCGACGGCGAGCCCAGCTTCGGAGGGGCTCCCGACCGCCGTCAAGAAGAGATACAGCCAGAACGGGGCGACGCCGGCGGACAGGGAACCCCGGAACGCCGGGATACTCACCGGCGGGGTGGGCATCGGGGTGAGATTGCACCCGCCGAGAACTCCGCCGGCGGCGGCCAACAAGGCCTGCACGTCGGGAATCGGCACGTTCGCGTCGAGGCCGATGCCGCTCACCGGCGTCCAATTGAACGGCGCCGTCGCTCTCGCGACCGAAACCGCCGAGGCGAGCGCGGTGTTGGAGGCGACCCCGCCCTGCGGCGACGCGAGAGGCGCCGGCGCGAACGGGCCGAGGTGGGCGCCGTAGAGTCCGGCGACCACGACGGCCGCGGCAACCGCCGCCGCCACGATCGCCCAGGTTCTGGTGGATCTGCGCGGCGGGGGCGGAGGCGGTCGCCAGCCGTCGGACGACGATCCGGTCCCGGGCGGCACGATGCCGAACGGCGCCGACGGAGGTGGCGATGGGTGGGCCGGAGCGTCGGTCATCGATCCTACGACCGCTAGCGGCCATCCGCTCTTAGCCTATGCTCACGGGCTCGGCTTCCGCGGATTCCCGACGGGAGCGCTCGTCCGCCCCTCGCGAAGGGCGCGGCGGTCGTCTCCCGGCGACCGAGCGCCAGGGGCACCCCGATCCTCGGGACCCGATGGTGATGGGGAGGGAGGCGGTGGGCCCCGGGCAACGTTACGGCGCGTCGGTCTCGGCGGCAGAACTTTGCAGCACCGCCTCACCCTCAACCATCGGAATGCCCGTAGGTCGTTCAGGTTTATGGCCCTTCGTGCGGACGGGACCCGCATCCGGCGTCTCATCGACCGCTCGGTCGCACGGAGCCGTCCGAACCAGCGAATCAGAAGGGCGGTCGGCCTCGCCGGGGATCCGGACGCGGTCCGCGCCCTCCGGCGATGCGGACGGTCGCCACGGAGTCGAGCCGGGGGACTGCCGACCTCAGGACTCGGCGGACGCACTCGAGAGTAGGGGGGCGGGAATCCGGCGGCCCCCCCGAGCCGGGGCCGTCTCGAGCCCGTCCTCCTCCCCTCGGGTCTCGCCGCGGCGCGAGCGGCGGAGATAGACCCAAGGTATATTCATTATGCATAACTCTACATATCACTAAAGACTAATTATTAATTCTATATATATCGTGGAGGAATCGAACCGCTCGGAATGACGAGCGCAACGAGCGGCCTACCCGGTGGACGGCTTCCGATCTGGGGAGCGGCCGGGTCGACCGGCGTCGGCTGGGAGGGCCAGCGTCGCCTCCGTCGGATGGGGCCGGTCACCTTCGGGGTGACGCTTCCTCGGCCGTGGGTGACTCGACAAGAGCTCACCGCGGGCACGTCGCTGAAGTTGCGATGGGTCGCCGACGACGCGATCGTGCTGTCCCCCCTCCGATCGTCCTCACAAGGGTCGAACCGCCCGATCGAGGTCGGTCCCGCGGAGGGCGGTGAGGCGCTCTTCCGCCGTCTGGTCGCCGCCTACGTCCGGGGAGTCGAACTCATCTCGGTCCGATCGCCGTCCCGGCTCCGACCGTCCTTCCGCTCGACCGTCCAAGAGTTCCTCCAACGCACCGTCCAAACGACCATCGTCGAGGAATCGGAGCGGCAGCTCACGGTGGGCGACGTCGCGCAGGGGGAAGCGCTGCCGGTCGCCCGGACCGTGCGCCGGATGGGAGAGTTGACCATCGACCTCCACGAGCGGGCGCACGCCGTGCTGAAGTCGCCGCTCGCGGTCAGCGAGCCCCCCTGGGAGCGACTTGACCAGGACGTCGACCGCTACGCCTGGTTCGTGGAGCGCCGGATCGCCCAAGCGTGGCGAGCGGGCGCGGCCGCACCGGACGGTTCCGTCGACCCGCTCGGGGATCTCCTGATGGCCCGCGCGCTCGAGCGGGCGGCCGACCACGCCGTTCAGCTCGGGCTCCATGCCGGTCGGCTGGGGGCGCGGGAGCCGAACGGATCGCTCCGCGCGCTGTTCCTCCGTCATCATCGCCAGACGATCGACCTGCTCCAGCGTTGCCTATCGATCTGGGCGGAGCCGAATCCACGGGCCGCCAACGACGCGATCGATCACGGCGAGGCGCTGCGCCGGGGGTCGTCCGCCGTTCGGGAGCGGTTGTTCCTCGAGGCCGATCGAATCGTTCCGTCCGGCCTCTGGGCCCTGATCCTCGAGTCGATCGACCGGACGATCGCCTATGCCACCGACATCGCCGAGGTGGCGCTCGATCGAACGACCGGGCCCGATCCTCGGCCGATCCGCCCCGCCTCGCCGCCGCGAGCGGCGATCACGGTCCGCAACCTTGCGCGACAACGGAGGTAAGAACCGCTATGAGCCAAGCAGCCAGCGCGCCGCCACCGGCGAACGAAACCCTGATCGGGGGAACGACCCGTCGGCCCCGCAAATCGACCGTCGGGGTCGGCCTCGCGGTCGGTCTCGCGGTCGTCCTGTTGGCCGTCGGATTGGGGGGAGGCTACGCCCTCGGAAAGAGCCTCGGCGGCTCCTCAGGCGGGACGACCCAGTACACGCTGACCGAGACGGGATCGACGCTGATCTACCCCTACTTGAATCTGCTCGGTCCGAACTTCACCAAGATCTACCCCAACGTGGTGATCTCCCCCGCCGGTACGGGGAGCGGCACCGGGATCAGTTCCGCGGAGCAGGGGCTCGTCGACATCGGGGGAACCGATGCGTACCTCCTGCCGAACGTCGCGGCCCAGTACAACCTGATCAACGTGCCGATCGCGATCTCGTCGCAGCTGATCTTCTACAACGTGCCGGGGCTGAGCGTGCCGCACCTCAACCTGAACGGCACGGTGCTCGCGATGATCTGGTCGGGCGTGATCACGAACTGGAACGACCCGCTGATCCAGGCCGCGAACCCGGGCGTGTCGCTGCCGAACCTGCCGATCGTGCCGCTGCACCGGTCGGACGGTAGCGGGGACACGTTCATGTTCACGTCGCTCTGCTTCCTCTCCTGGAAGGGGTGGACCGGCGGATACGGCACGACGTACTCGTGGAAGGCGGGCCAACCGGGCTACCAAGGGAACGCCGGGATGGTCACGGGCCTCACGAACACGAGGGGCGGCATCGCCTACATCGGGATCAGCTACCTCTCGTCCGCCCTCGCCGCCGGGCTGCAGTACGCCGCGCTCGGCGATCAGGCGGCGAACGTGAACGGAACCAACCCGGCGAACTACATCCTGCCGACCCCGACGAACATCAGCGAGGACGCGAATCTCGCTCTCGAGAACCTCCAGCCCCCGAGCGTCGCGATCAGCCTCATCTTGGGCGGGGTTCCGGGCGCGACCAACCTCCAACTCGGCGCCGGCGGGACGATGCCGACCGCGCAGTACCCCACCCCGTACCCGGACGTGAACCTGGAGTACACGCTCATCTCGACGCATCCATCGAACCCGGCGCGGCAGACCTGGGTCGTCACGTTTCTCGAGTGGGCGATCTCCTCGGGAGCGACCGCGCCGCGATTGAGCACGGTGAACTTCCTGCCGCTGACGCCGGCCGTCGTCGGCTACGACATGCAGGCGCTCGCCAGCGTGCCGATCGGCTGAACCGAGTGGGGATCGATCGCCTTGGCCTCGTCCGTGGACCGTCGCGAACCCATTCCCCGGCCGGCGGACGGCGCGTCGACCCCGACGCCCGTCCCGGCCCTCCCGAACCGCCGCGCCGCGAACGGCGAGGGCCGGTCGCGGCTGCGGGGCTGGCTCGCCAGTCCCGTCGCCCTCCTACCCCTCGGGCTCGTCGCGCTCGTCGCGGCGGTGCTGCTCTGGGAGAGCCGGCTCGCCAACCTGGGGCCGTCGTTCTGGGGGCTCAATTACTTCTTCGACCCGTCCGGTGGCGCGCCGTCGGTCTTCGGCGTGTCGCTGTTCCTCGTCGACAGTGCGATCGTCGCCGGCCCGGCGCTCGCCCTGGCGAGCGGGCTCAGCCTCGCGATCGCGATCTCGACCGTCGTCTACCTACCCCCCGCCCCGAGCCGCCTCTTGACGCTGCTCACGAACCTGCTGGCGGGGATCCCGAGCGTCGTCTACGGCATCTGGGGGTACGTCGTTCTCGCTCCGTATTTCGGCACCACGGCCCAACCGACCCTGCGCGGGTTTCTCGGCTGGCTCCCGGGATTCGGCGGCCCCCTCTCGGCGGGCGGCGTCGGCTCGCTGCTCGCGATCTTCATCCTCACGATCATGGTCATTCCGATCACCGCCGCTGTCATGCGGGAGTCGCTGAGAAACGTGCCGAACGACCTCGTCGAGGCGGGCCTCGCCCTGGGCGCGACGCCGTGGGAGGTGGTCCGGCGGGTGCGCCTGCGCGCCGCGCGCCGAGGGCTCTGGGGGGCGGTGTTCCTCGGCCTCGGCCGAGCGATCGGGGAGAGCGTCGCCGTCGCGATGGTGATCGGCGCGTCGATCCAGATCCCGCCGAACCTCTACACCCCGTCGACGACCCTCGCGTCGTTCATCTTCTACCAGCTCGACAGCGCGTTCTTCTATCCCAACCTGTTGACCGCGCTGACCGAGTTCGCTCTCGTCCTCCTGGCCGTCGCGCTCGTCGTTAACCTCCTCGGCCAGCGCGCCTCCGGCGCGGACGCGACGGTGATCGTCACCGGAGGGGGCCGCGGATGATCCGGGACCGCGGCGCCGGTCCGACGGCGCTTGCCGCCGACGGCGCAGAACTCGCCGCCGTCTCCCCGCGCCTTCGGCATCGGCTTCGGCTCGACGGGATCGTCCGGTGGGCGCTGCTCGGGGCGTTCGCGGCCGTCTTCTTCCCGCTCTTCGACATGATCTATTGGGTCTCGGTCCGGGCGGTCCCGAAGTTCACGCTCGCCACCTTCACGGAGTATCAGGTCGGTAACGCGGGCGGCCTCGCGGCGATGATCGAAGGGACGTTCGTCCTCATCGGGTTGGCCACCGCGTTCGCGACGTCGATCGGGCTCATCGCCGGCATCTACACGGCCGAGTACGCGCCGCCCGCGGTCGCCCGGATCGGACGGCTCGCCGGCAACGTCCTCGCGGGGATCCCGGCGATCGTGATCGGGTATTTCGGCTACTTCCTCTTCGCGCTGTACACGGGCTGGGGGTATACGACCCTGGGCGGCGCGCTCACCCTCTCGGTCCTGATGGTGCCGTTCGTCTACCGCACCGCGGACCTGGCGTTCTCCAGCGTACCGGCGTCCCAGCGAGAAGCGGCGCTCGCGCTCGGCGCCCGCCGCCACCAGTACCTCCGCCGCCTCGCCTGGCCGATCGCGCTCCCGACGGTGCTCACCGGGGTCTTCCTCGCGATGGCGATCGGGCTGGGGGAGACGGCGCCGCTCGTCTACACGGCGGGCTGGAGCAACACCCCGTGGACCGGCCTGTTCTCCCCGACGAGCTTCCTCACCGGGGCGATCTGGCTGTTCTACGAGCAGCCGCCCACGCTCGGCGCCCTTCTGACGCTCGCTTTCCAGGCCGCGTTCTTGCTGATCGTGATCGTGGTCGCGCTCAACCTCGGCCTGCAGTGGCTCGCGGACCGCTACCGCCGTCGGCTCCGGGGGCTGGGCGCATGAGCGACGACGGGGGACGGGACGTCGAAGCGCCGCCGATCATCTCGGTTCGCGAGCTCACCGTGCGGGCCCGCGACCGCGTGATCCTCGAGCGGGTGACCCTCGACATCCCGGACCGGGACGTCACCGGCATCATCGGCCCGTCGGGCTGCGGCAAGACCACCCTGATCCGGACGATGAACCGGATGGCGGAGCGATCGGGCGGGCTTGCGATCTCGGGGTCGGTGCGCTACCGCGGCCAGGAGATCTACGCCCCCGAGGTCAACCCGGTCCTCGTCCGCCAGAAGATCGGGATGGTCTTCCAGCGGCCGGTCGTCTTCCCGATGTCGATCTTCGACAACGTCGCGTTCGGCCCGCGCCTCAACGGGCTCGACGGCGACGAGCTCGAGGCGATCGTGCTCCGGTCGCTCGAGCGCGCCGGGCTTCTCGGCGAGGTCGGCTCCGACCTCGATCGCCCCGCCCTCGAGCTGTCGGGAGGGCAGCAGCAGCGGCTGTGCATCGCGCGGGCCCTCGCGGTCGAGCCGAGGGTGCTATTGCTGGACGAGCCGACGGCGAGCCTGGACCCGATCGCCGCGCAACGGGTCGAGGCGCTCCTGTTCGAATTGCGGCGGGAGTATGCGGTCGTCCTCGTCACGCACAACCTCCAGCAGGCCGCGCGCGTCGCGACCCGGACGGCGTTCCTCTACCAAGGCCGGCTCATCGAGTACGACGAGACGAAGCGGCTGTTCGAGACGCCGCGAGAGAAGCTCACGGAGAATTACGTGACCGGACGGTTTGGATGACGAACGAAGGGAGTGCTCCGCGACGGGGACTCGCGGAGGGGATGGCGCGGCTCGCAACGACGATGCGCGAGATGGTGGAACGGTCGACGGCGAGCCTGCGCGCCGCCGTCGGGTTGCTGGACGGCCGGGACGGCGAGGCGATCCGCTCGATCTTCGAGCTCGACCAGGCCCTCTACGCGACGAAGCAGGAGGTCGTGAAGACGTGCGTCGAACTCCTTGCGCTCCACGCCCCGGTCGCGCGCGATTTGCGGACGATCACGGCGGACCTCGAGATCGCGCACGACCTCGACCGGGTCGGCCGGTACGCCAAGGACATCGCCGAGATCTTCCAGGGGCTCTCGCCGGAAGACCGCCGGGCCGCCGAGCGGGTACCGCTCCTCCGGCGGATGGGCGAGCTCACCGTCCGCATGGTCGAGCGGGTGACCACCGCCCTCATTCACGGCGATCTCGACAGCGTGCGCGACATCGACACCGCCGACAACGAGGTCGACGACCTTCACGAGCAGGTCTTTCGGGACCTCGTCGGCCGGATCGCCGACCAGAGCGTCTCCCCGGTCGCCGGCGCGGCGCTGATCCTCGTCAACCGCTACTTCGAGCGGCTCGCCGACCACGCCGTGAATGTCGGCGGGCATGTGGAGTACCTCCTGAGCGGCGCCCGGCGACATTGGTGAATCCGCCCGCGGTTCCTTCCGGCACTTCCACCGACGCGTCGGCCACCGGATCGACCTCATGGGGAGTCGACGGTAGACGCCCGGGGGCCACGGGCGTTCGAGCCACCGATCATCCCGTAGGGGAACGTCGTCGCTCTCCCGTTGGTGGAGGCCATCGCAGAGCTACGGAAGAGCCGGACCGGAGGGGGGGGCGAGCGAGGGGCGGAGAGAGGTCGGTCCCGGGCGGGGCCGGCTCGTCCGTTCGGCGTTCGCCGAGCAGGCGCGCCGTCAGCCGGCGGACGGTCCACTCCGTGAGGGGTTCGAGGTTGACCGTGTCGGCCCGGTTGTAGCGGACCAAAAGGTCGAGCGCCGTCGCCGAGCCGCGCCGGTGCGCCTGCCAGAGCCGGACGGCGTCCAATCCCCGGAGCCCCTCGACCCCCTCCCGGCTCCCGAGGCCGAGCCGCTCCTCGATCCGCTTGAGGCCCCCGGCCTGGCCGAGACGGTACAGCGCGAACCGTAGGTCGAGGTGCGCGGGCGGGTCCGCGAGCGTCGGGAAGCGGAACTTCAAAAACGGCACGTCGAACAGGCGGCCGTTGAACGTCACCCAGAGCCGGAACCCCTCGAGGTACGCCGGGAGCTCGTCGAGGTTCTCCTCGGCCACGAACGATCGCGTCCGGCCGCCGCCGTGGACCGTGACGACCGTCACGATCCCCTCGTACGGCGAGAGCGACGTCGTCTCGATGTCGAGGAACGCCGTGCGGTCCCGGAACGTCGGGTAGAGCCGCCAGTGCTCCCCGGCGGGCAATCGCCGGCCGAAGTAGGCGGCGTCCCGCTCGCCGAGCGCTCGCTCGCTCTCGTCCACCGCGCGGCGCAGTCGATCCGCGCGGTCGGCCGACAATCGGAGCGTCGGCAGCCGATCGAGGAGATCCGACCAATCGTAGACGCCCTGCCGCCAGAGGTTCGCCTCGGTGGTCGCCGAGATCCCGTCGAGGTGGAGGAACGTGGCGCGGAGCATCGCGGACCGGCGAACGACCGGGCCACTAAACGGCTTTAGGTCCGGCCGCCCACGCCGGCGGGCCTAAGGCGTCGGGTCGGCGCCGAGCACGGGGAGCGGGCCGAGCGGAGCGGTCCGCTCCTTGACCGCCGCCCAGAACGCGCGGATCGCCGCCGAAGACGGCCGGCCGCCGTAGTCGGGGGCGCGCAGCTCCGCTTCGAGCACCCACGGATCGTCGGCGTCCCAGACGAGGCGGACGACCCACCCTCCGCGGTCTTCCTCGAAGGCGTAGACGCGCCGCCGGGGATCGGTGACAACGGGATTCGAGGTGAGGCAGTCGAGCGGCGGATCGGGCGGCGGAGGCGTGCCCGCCAGCACGATCGGCGGAGGACGGGGAGGGAGCTTCAACCGGATCCAGGCGACGACCGGCCACCGCGTCCGAGCGGCTCCGAGCGACGGCATCGACCGTACGAACCGAACGCCCTCTTCACCGTTCGCCCCGGCCGAGGGCGTCACGGCCGGATCGGGCCGACGGTCCATACGGTCATGTACTGTCGGTCGCTGCGCGCAACTGCCTGCGGCGCGTCGGCACCCGGGGGCTCACGATGGTCGACTCGACGCTCTTGTTTCTCGTCGACCTCTTCCTCCTGCTCGGCGGCGCCGTCGCGGCGGGGGAGATCGCGGCGCACTTCGGCCAGCCGGCGATGGTCGGCCAGCTGCTGGTCGGGATCTTCCTCGGCCCGACGCTGCTCGGGCCGTACGTGGGGCTCGCCTCGCTCGGTCCGGACCTCGGGGGGCTCCAGCTCTTGGCGACCGTGTTCGTCCTGTTCATGGCCGGCCTCGAGCTGTCGCCCGAGCAGATCTACCGGATGAGCGTCGGGAACCTGCTCCTCGGCATCGGGCTGTTCTTTCTGCCGTTCCTCGCGGGGGTCGGGGCGGTGCGCCTGCTCTATCCCGGAGACTCCTGGTCGACCGTCTACTTCGTCGCGATCGCGCTCGCGATCACGGCGCTGCCCGTCATGGGGATCATGTTGAGCGAGTTCGGGCTGACTCACTCGGAGACGGGCCGCATCCTGTTGAACAGCGCCCTCATCAACGAATTCTGCGCCGTCACGGTCTTCGCGCTCGTCCTCCACGTCGGCGCCGGGTCGGGCCCGAACGCGTTCGTCTACGCCTTCGGCGCGGTCGGGGCGTTCCTCGGCCTGATGTTCGGGATCCACTTCCTCCTGAAGTTCTTCCGGGAGCGGCGCTGGTGGCTTCCGATCACCCGGTGGTTCCAGCGCACGTGGCGCTCGAAGCAGGGGGGATTCGCCCTCTTGATGGTCCTTCTCCTCGCCGCGACCCTCCTGTCGCAGGAGCTCGGCCTCACCTACGTCATCGGGGCGTTCTACGCCGGACTCCTCGTGACGCGGGAGAGCGCCGGCGAGGAGGCGCACGAGTCGATCAGCCAGGTGTTCGATTCGATGACGTGGGGGTTCTTCGTCCCGCTCTTCTTCGCGTTCGTCGGCGTGCAGATGAACCTCCGGCTGCTCAACACCCCGATCGCAATCGCGATCCTCGTGGCGCTCTTCGGGGTCGCCTCGGCGTCGAAGATCGGCACCGGCTTCTTCGGCACGAAGCTCCTCGGCTGGTCGCGGGCGGACGCGCTCGCCGGAGGGTTCCTCGTGAACAGCCGGGGCGGCGTGGCGCTCGCCATGGCCGTCATCCTCCTGACCGACGGGCTGATCGACATCCAGCTGTTCACGGTGATCGCGACCGTCAGCCTCGCCACGTCGCTCCTCGCGCCGATCGGCGCCGTCTGGGCCTGGCGGTCGGACGAGCGAAGCCGAGAAGCGCTCTACGCGCGCGTGCCGCGCCTGCGTCCCGGTGCGACCGGCGCGCCTCGAGTCCTCGGCGTGCCGCTCGCGCCGTGGCCGGCCGCGCCGGCCGATCGCGCGCGGCCGTCGCTACGGCCGGTCGACCCGCCCGCCCGGGGCCGGCCCCCGCTCCCACCCCCGCGGAAGCCGCCGCCCGAGCCGTAAGGCGATCGAGCGGTTCGAGGCGGATCCCAGGTAAAAAAAAAACCACACGCGTTCTGTGTAACTGCCGAGCGCCAGAAGCTTACGTAGCTGCGGACGTTAGTGGCCGCGGGCTGAACGGATCGCCCGAAGGCTTTCCGCGTACACCCCGGCTCTATCGAGCTCGTCTTCTCCGAGGGTCCTTACAGGTCTCTCTTTTTCGAGGGGGTTTCGGGCTTAGATGCTTTCAGCCCTTATCCCGTAGCGCGTGGCTGCTCAGCGATGCCCTGCCGGACAACTGATGGACTAGAGGCGCCGATTCCCCGTTCCTCT
>JAKAWP010000036.1 GCA_021816955.1 Thermoplasmata archaeon | reverse complement strand
ATCTCGGCGCGAGATCGGTTACGCCCAGCGAATCGTATAGACGAGGGTGCGTCCTTCGACAGCCGCCTTGGCTCTCGCGGTATCCACGAGCGTCGCGAACGTCGCCGCCGCCTCCGGACTCAGATGGGGGCGGCGTCCATAGGTTCTCGGGAGACCGTCCTCGAGGCCGGCGGACGGGAACCGAGGAACTTCCGCCGACGTGGCCCGGGAAGACGGGCCGGCGGTCATCGACGCCCCCAGCCGACGCCTCGCTCGAGCATCTCTTGGAACGACCGACCCGACGGAATGCTTCGAGCCGACGCCCGCCGCGCGGTTTCGCGCGCGAGCGCGCGGGCGTCCGTCTCCGAAAGCGGGTCGCGCTCGGGGGGGTCGGTCACGGCCGTCTCGAGCAGAGGTCGGGCGGACGGGCTACATAAAATCCGTGTTCGTGAGGAAGAGTGACCGTCACCCCTACGGCGCGAACGGGGGCGGGGTGGACCGGCGTCGGTTAAGTCGGAGACGCGCTCTTCGGACCAAGCATGTCGTTCGCGCGCCGGCCGACGTCCGAGCGATCGGTCGCGGAAAGGCTCGCGGAGGGAGAGGCCCGCCTCCTCGACCTCTCGATCGAATCGACCCGCGCGGATTGGGTGCACGCCACGTACCTCTCGCCCGATTCCGCCGACCTCGCCGCGCGAGCGTTCACCCGGCGGGTGCTCGCGACCGTCGAGCTGGCCAAACAGCTGACCCCGGCCGCCGTGGCGACGCTCGACCCTTCTGACCAGCGCAAGGCATCGCTCCTGCGCCTCTCCCAGTCGGTCGTCGCCCCCGAGGACTCGGCGCTGTCGTCGGAGCTGGCGCGTCGCGTGGCGGAGATGGAAGGGACGTACGCGAAGGCTCGGGTTCGATTGACGAGCGAGACCGAACCGCTCGACCTTCAGCTCCTATCGCAGCGGCTCGCGGAAAGCACCGACCCGGCGCTCTCGGAGGAGATCTGGACCGGGTGGCACGGAGTCGGGCGCTCGATGCGAACCGACTTCGCCCGCTACGTGGAACTCGCGAACGCGGGCGCCCGAGGGTTGGGGTTCGAAGACACCGGCGAGATGTGGCGGTCGAAGTACGACATGCCTCCCACCGAGTTGGCCCGGGAGGTCGATCGGCTCTGGGCCGAAGTAGCGCCCCTCTACCGCGACCTCCACGCGTACGTGCGCCTCCGGCTCGCCGCGATGTACCCGGCCCACGTCGACTCGACCGGGCCGATCCCGGCCCACCTCTTCGGCAACATGTGGGCTCAATCGTGGGAGAATCTGTACGCCCGTATCGCCCCCGCCGGGATCCGCCGGACGAGCGACCTCACGGCGCGCCTGAAGGCTCGCGGGATCACGCCGGTCGAGATGGTCCGATTCGCCGAGCAGTTCTTCGTCTCGCTCGGCTTCGATCCGTTGCCCGCGACGTTCTGGGAGCGCTCGATGTTCACCCGGCCTCGGGACCGGGAGGTCGTCTGCCACGCGAGCGCTTGGGACGTCGACTATGACGAAGACCTCCGGATCAAGATGTGCATCGACGTGACGGGCGAAGACTTCCAGGTCATCCACCACGAGCTCGGCCACAACTACTACCAGCGGGCGTATCGCCACCAACCGTTCCTCTTCCGGGACAGCGCCCACGACGGTTTCCACGAGGCGCTCGGCGACCTGATCGGCCTCAGCGTGACGCCCGACTACCTCCATCGGATCGGCCTCGCGGAGGCTCCTCGCGAAGACGATCCCGTCGTGGGCGAGCTGTTGCGCATCGCGCTCGACAAGGTCGCGTTCCTCCCGTTCGGCTACGCGATCGACCAGTGGCGGTGGCGCGTCTTCTCGGGCGAGATCCCCCCCGAGGAGTACAACCGGTCTTGGTGGGAGCTTCGCCGAACGCTGCAGGGAATTCGCCCTCCCCGCGAACGGGCAGACGACGAGTTCGACCCCGGGGCGAAGTACCACGTCCCGGCCAGCGTTCCGTACCTCCGGTACTTCTTGGCGTACATCTTGCAGTTCCAGCTTCACCGGGGACTCGCGCGGGCCTCCGGCTGGGAGGGGCCGCTTTGCCGGTTCTCCCTGTACGGACGCCCGGAGGCCGGCGCTCGACTCGCCCGTATGATGGCGATGGGCCAGAGCCGGCCGTGGCCGGAGGCGCTCGAGGTGGTCACGGGGGAGCGGCGAATGAGCGCCGCCGGACTGCTCGAGTACTTCCGACCGCTCTCCGACTGGCTACGGCGCGAGCTCAACGGCCATCCGGTCGGCTGGTAGCCCCGGAAGGGCCGACCGCCGCTCCCCGGCCCCTCCCGATCCCTCCGCGCCAGCCGAGCAAGGCGGCGAACCCGCCGAGCCAGATCCATTGGATCGGCGCGAGGGCGGGCGACAATCGCCCGGTCGCGAACGCCGTTCCCATCGCCGCCATGACGGCGAGCAGTCCCATCGCCGCGGCCGTGGCACCGAGCGCTCGCCGATCGCGCGGGCGACGAACCGCCGTGACCACGAGCAGGCCGGCGGTCGACAAGACGAGAAGTCCGGCCAAGCCGACGTGCACGGCCGACGCCCACATCTCCCCGGACAGCAGGCACGACGGCCAAGCGGAGCAGCTCAGGCCGGCGGGAGTTCCGACGAGCGAGACGAATCCGCCGCCCGCGAGCGCGACAACTGCCGTCCCAACGGCCCACAAACGGATCCATCGCTCGGTTCGGATGGCCCTCGATTCGCTCACAGCATACACCGTTCGACCGGGGCCGTTATCCCGAGTCGGTTCGAACTCGAATCGCCCCGATACCGAGAGCGGTCCCGGAGCGGCCGGTCGGTGGCCGGTTCGGTCAGCGGCGGTCGACCGTGCGCCGCTCCGGCAGCATCGGCAGCGGAACGTCAGACGGTGTGACGGGGGTCGTTCGGTAGACTCCGTAGTACGGTACCCGAGAGGTGATCACCGAGCGAAACGCGGCCCGCAGTTGCGAATCGGAGAGACCTCGGGTCGGCACGAGGTCATCGTTTCGATTGAGACAGCCTTTGAGCTCGCCCCGGTGGGTAACGCGGATCCGGTGGCAGTTCAGGCAGAATTCGGGATTGTCCACGGGATCGACGACCTCGACTTCGGTCCCGTCGAACCGGTAGATGGTGCGGTGGTGCATCTCCCGAATCAGCCGGCCATCGGCATGAGCGTCCAACCACCGCCGCACCGACGCGATGTCGACCATCCATTCCGGATGGTGCGAGTACTCGGGCATGTACTGGATGAGCTGCAGCTTCAGCCCGGGACGAGAGCGGGCGAAATCGATCATCGTGCGGAGGCTTCCGACGGTTTCCCGGAAGACGACCACGTTCAGTTTGACCGGGGTGAGACCAGCTCGGATCGCCGCCTCCACGCCGTCCAGCACGGGGGAAAGTGATCCGCCTCGGATCGCTCGGAACCCCGCCGGATCGACCGTGTCGATCGAGACGTTGACGCGCTTCAATCCGGCCGAGCGGAGGGACGTCGCCCGACGCCGGAGCATCGAGCCGTTGGTCGTGAGCGACACGTCGGGTACCTGGATGACGGTGCGCCGTACGATCTCCTCCAGGTCGGTCCGGACGAGCGGTTCCCCGCCCGTGAACTTGACCGAGCGAACCCCGAACTCCCGTCCGATCGCCACCAGTCGCTCGACTTCGGCCGGCGTGATCTCCTCGCCGTGGGGGCTCCTCGGATGGTCGACCGCGCCGAGGCCCTCGTCGTGGCAGTACACGCAGGAAAAGTTGCACCGCTTGGTGACGCTGATGCGCAGGTCCGTCACGCCCCGCCCGAATGCGTCGACAATCATCGATATCCGGCTATCGCCGGGCGACCACTAAGCTCTTTGGGCGGTCGAACGCACGGATGTTGATCGAACGTCCATCCCCCGATCGCCGGGTCACGGAGTCCCCCCGCCCCGGGCAGGCATCGACCACCGACTCGGGACCGGACCTCGTTCAGCATCTCGTTGCCGGGTGAGCTAGAATCGCCCGTGCGCGGAAGATGTGTGCCCCCGTCGGTCGTGGGCCCGGCGGGGAAGGCGATCCGTAACCGAAGGAACACCGATCTCGGCCTCTGCCGACGAGGCGAGCCGGCTGGGCCGGTCCGCTCGCGAGGTCGGTTCTATCGGCCATGCGGCAGGAAGGGGCCGGGGACGGGATCCCCTTCGGTGAACGACCAGCCCGGGGCTCTCCCGCTAGCGTGATCGCGGGAAGCCGCACGCTCCGCAGACAACATCTTGGGGAGTGACGAACGGGGCACCGCAGCGGGAGCACCGCTGGCTCAGCGCCGAGAGCATGGGTGGCGGCGGAGGCGAGAACGGGGAAGGAGTCGGGGGTGGCGCGGGCCCGGGCGCGTAGGCGTACCCTCCCAGAGGTGGGGGAGAGATTGGGGACGGAGGGGGCGTCGGAGGCGGCGGTACCCAACCGACGGGGCTTCCCATGCCGGGCGCGTCGCTGCTCGCGGGCGGGGGCACCAGTCCGTAGTCGACCGCTGGCCGACGCCCACGGCGGCGGAAGGCGAGGACGGCGGCCGTCGCGCCTCCGAGGACCGCCGCCACCACTCCCACCTCAAAGAGCAGGAGGGGAATGCCGAAGATCGTCGGCGAGCTCGGCGGCGTTGTGGTGCTCCGAGCGGGCGCCGCCCCGGGAGTGAGCCCCCAGAATAGCGTAGGGTCGCCGCTCAAGCCATAGACGGTGAGCTCGACGGAGTAGTCGGCGGTCAGGGCTACCGTGAAGTTCGTGTATCGGACCCCGTTGATGTACACGCGGCTCGCGAGGATCTGTTCGAGCGTGGCGTTCGCCACATCCCGGTACGGAATCATCACGACGAGGGTTCCGTTTACCGTCGCTGCGTACGTCACGGAGATGCTGCCGTTGCCTTGGGCGACCCCGGTGACCGTGACATTGTAGCCCACGGCCGTCGTGTTCTGCGAGCTCGAGACCGAAGTCGGGGATGGGCTCTTCGTCAGCACGAAGTCGATCACCTCGTTCGAGTCGAGGGTGACGTTCTCGGAGAACGGGAAATATCCGGGGGCGGAGACCGAGAGGGTGTACGTTCCCGAGGTCAGGGAGATCTCGTAGAAACCGGTCGCATTCACGTACGCCGCAAAGCCGTTCACGAGGACGGACGCGTTCCGCGGGTCGACCGTTCCTTGGAGGGTCCAGCTCGACGGCGACGGCGCGAGGTCGATCGAGAGGCGCGTCACGGCGCCGGCCGTCACGTTGGCTTCGAGCAGCTCGGCCCCGTAACCCGACGCAGTCGCGGAAACGTAGTACTCCCCTGGAGCCAAGGAGACGTCGAACGACCCGTTCACGACGGGCACGATCACTCCGTTCGCCGTGACCGTCGCCGTCGACGGGGTCACCGTCCCCTCGAGATAACCGTACGCGGGAAGGAGGGAGAGCACCACCGAGACGACGACGGTGGTGCCGACCGTCACGCTCACGAGGTTGGAGTACGGGGCATACCCGGCGAGGGTGGCGTTGACAAAGTACTCGCCGGGTAGGACGACGAGTTGGGCCGTCGCGTTCGCCAAGGGAATGGGCCGACCGTTAACGGTCACGGCCGCGTCCGCGGGCTGCACCTTGAGGTCGAGATCTCCCGCTCCTTGGAAGGTGACCGACTCGCCGAGCGGCGCGCCGTTCACCTCGACCGTCCCGGAGGATGGGCTCGCAAGGTAGAACGACGGGGCCGTCACGAAGTACGGATACGTGCCGTTCCCCGCTTCGAACGTGATCTCCGAATAGGCGCTCGTCGTCGGAACCGTCGCGTTCTTCGTCACCCCGCCGAACGTCACCGACCACTGGAGGCCCCCCGCGAGGGTGCTCTCGCTGAACGTGACCTCATACTTCGTCGGCTCAATCGGGGAGTATTCGATCTCGAGGGACGTCTGTTGGGGTACCGACAGGTTGCCCGACGAGGGCGACGCCGTGTAGCCGGCGACATCGCCCGCGGCGAACGGATACGAGCCGTTCCCGGCGAGGAACCGAACGACCGACCCGGTCGACGTCGCGCTCACCCCCCCGAGCGTGAACGACCAGGCGGTACCGGACGGAAGGCCGGTTTCGGAGATCGTAATCGCGCTCATCGATCCGAGGACTCGTACCGAGTACCAGGGCTGGATCCCGCCTCCCCCGAGCATCGGATTGGTATTGAGCGAGGCCGGGTCGATCCACGGCGCGTACGTTTGGACCTGGGTCGCCTGGTCGTACCATATGTACAAGGCCAAGGCGTTCAGGATGTGCTCGACGAGGTTGTAGTCGAGCGTTCGCTGCGCCCCCGGGGCGAGTCCGGCCGCGGTCTCGGCCCAGTACACCGAGGTCTCGTACGCGAGCCCTTGGCAATCGGGTCGAATCGGGACTTGATTCGCCCAGTGGATGAGGTCGGCAAACGAGGAGACTTGGGCGTAGCCGCAGCTCGCGTTTTCGAACGCGGGTGTCGCCAGCGTCTGGAAGACCGAATCCGGGTACGTGAAAGTCGAGTTCGGCAGCGCCATGGGGGCGAGGTAATCGGTCGGGTCGGGATAATCGGGGAGCCAGCCCAGCGAGTACAGGGGGAGGGGACTCTGGCCGGCCGGGCTCCCTATCGTGTACTCAATCATTTGCGGAAACGTCAAGACGAGCGGAAACGGCTGGAGCGAGCCGTTCGTCAACGCACGAATCTCCTCGATCAAGAGCTGAGCCGCCGCATTCTCGCCGACGGACGATCCTGTTAGCTCCGCGATCGGGAACCGGCAGGGGGTCGCTCCCGAGCACGACGCGAGTTCCGCATCGTAGTACGGCGACGAAGGATTCCGGGCCTCGGCCAACCACCAGGCCGCACTGCCGTTCACCGACGGATCGGTCCCCGGATTCCCGGTCGGGAACGACACATTCGCCGGGAAATAGTTGCCCATGAACTTCGGGATCGGTCCGCCGGTGACATAGCCCCAGGTCACATTGTCGACGGTGTTCACCGACGCGTTCACCGTCGCGTACGGAAACGCCTGAGCAACGAAGTTGCGGAGCGCGATACTCGCGAAGAAGTTGCCCGGGACGTTCACTCCGCCGGTCGGGTCGAGTGACTGAGCGAGAGTCACGTTGAAGTCGAGGTTGAATGGGAGAAAATACGTACTTAGCGTGGGGGCAATCGAAAAGCCGATCTTCCCTTCTCGGGCGAGTTGCACGAGCGCGGAGGAGTTCGCTTGGTCGATCTGGGCTATGTCAGCGGTCCCGGATCCGTAAGCGGCCAGTCCAGCGGTCGCGTTCGGCTCCCAGTGAACGTCGACGGTCGGAACATAAGAGCCGGGCGCCGGTTCGCAGGTCGAAAGACCCGCACAGAAAGGCTGAGCGTAGGCCGGGTTCGCCGCGAGCTGATACGATTGATTGGAGAGGGCGACCTCGTAGTATGGACCGGAGCCCACCATTCGGTATTGGACGCCGGGTTGTACGGCGGGGTTGTTGTTCGCGAGTTGCTGGAAGGCGTCCCAATACTCGGGGCCCATCGCTGCAACCGCGGATCGGAACGCCGCGGAGCTGGTGCTCGTTGCATTGCCCGGAAGCAGGCACGGACCGTCTCCGTTCGCCGCTCGAGTTCCGGGGAATCCGGGCACGCCGGCTCCCATCGCCGTGAACCAGCCGCACGGCTCGATCGACGCGCCCAGCTGCTCGGTCACCAGCATGAGAAACTCCGGCCAATCGTGCCCGCTCCCCGACGCATTGAAGGTAATGCAACCGTTCGCGTCCGTCTGCGCGATCGCCGGGCAGTAGGCCGAGTCGTTCACCGCCATTGAGCCGAGGACGTTCGACGGGGTATTGTTGAGGGGAGCGTGAATCCCATTGTCCCACCCCCCGTTTCCGAAGGGAAGCAGGGCCTGAGCCTGAATCCATCCGGGCTGTACTTGGTACCCCGGTAGGTCGGTGAAGGAAAGCGACCGGGCCAAGGAGAACATCACGTCCGACGGGTAGACGGGCCAGCTCGCGCCGGTCGACGGGTCGTAAAAGCGGGCATGGGGGTCGATCACAAATGTCCAGTACTGGGGAAGCCCAGTCGACCCATTCGTGCCGATGAGCGTTGACCCGTAGAGGCTGACGCATCCCGGTCCCGGGACGCAAGTGGCGAGCTCTGGCAGGAAGGTATCCTGCGAGGAGCCGTTGAACTCGATGAGCGTCTGATACACGTTGAGAATTGGTTCGGCGCTGGCCGTGTTGTAGGCGACCGATGGATCGACGGTGGGGGCTCCCCCGGGGGCGATCTCGTAAACCTGCAAGGTTCCCGGGTGGGCGTCGATCAGAGGAGCGCTCGGAGTCCCGGAAGCGGAGGTTTCCGTGGCCCGGACAGGAGCCGACGCCGAGTGATGGGCGGCTACGGAAGGCGTGGCGGGAGCCGATGGGCTGAGCGATATGCTCCCCGTCAGCGAGGAAAAGACCACGACGGCCGATAGCGCCCAACAGGCGACGAGAACGGGGCCGATCGTATCCCTTCGAACCACAGAACCCCGTTGACCGCTACCCGCCCGTATGGCGTTTCGGGGTTAACTAACTATGCCAAAGAAGGGAATGCTGAGAAGGTATGCTCAGCGCAATCGCGAAGCTCTCGGTTACGCGAAGCGCGTCCGGCTCTCCCCTTCGCCTCTGGCGCCGAACTGGCTACCCGGGTTAGAAGATTCACGCCGCCCATCCGAACGATGTTCGGCTCACTTCTGCGTCCAACTCCGGGTAAGATCTGCTCCCCGACCGAGGGAGGGAGGCGAGGTTCAGTCGAGATAGAAGGGAGGTGGGCGTCAACTCCACCCACGGTCCTATAGGATGGGTGGGTCCGGCGATCGCCGGGTCGGTCCCGAACGACGCGCTGTCATAGGCCGGCCGTTCGTACCCAAGAGCCTTAGGGGCCGGTACCTACGCGAACCAGATAAGCCGGCGACCGGAATTCGTCTCGGGAAGGTGCCGATGGAGCCTACCAGCCGCTCGGGCTCCGTGGCGAGCGAAGAAGGGGTTTCGTTCCCTCTCTTCGACCGACCTCCGGCCCTGATTCATTTCTTGGATAACGCCGAAGAGGCGATTCGCCGTCGACTTGCCCGGCTCCGGTTGTTCGAGCGGGTGTTCTTGCTCGAGCGCGACTGGATGACCCGGATCACGATGTTGATGGTGATCCTCGCCCTCTTCTGGGGAGCGGTCGGGGGGTTCGATGCCTTCGGGTTCCAAACCCAAGCCGTGGCATACGCGACCGATGCCCCGCTCCACCTCTCCACCATGGAGATCTACTCGTCGATCACCCTTCACGGAATCCGCGAGTTTTTCGGCTTCGTTCAACAGCTCGAGATGGCGGTGCTCGGCCTGCTCGTCGTGAATGCGCTCGGGGTCGTTCCTCGCCACAAGTGGGCCTTGTATGCCGCCGTGGGGCTCGTCAATGCGTCGATCCTTCTCTTCGAGGGGCCGGTCTACTTGTTGCCGTTCAACGACAACTACTTTCCGGCCGTTGGGTGGTACTTCCTCTCGCCGCTCGGAGTCGCCGGACACAGCTCCTACATTGTCAGCCCGCTCTGGTTCCTAGGCTGGCTCGCGCTCGCCGCCGGCGTGCTCCTCTGGGCCGGCTGGATGGTCTCGATCATCCGACGGTGGTATCGGAGTCGGTTCGTCGGACCTCGTTTCCTATCCGGTGGCATTCCCGTCTTTCTGTGGTTCGTCCTCGGCACCCTTGTCCTGGTGCCCCTCACCTACGTCCCGGTGGTCGTCGCTGCTATCTGGGACATGGGGGCGGCGTACGCCGGCTGGTCGCTCAGTCCTTTGGCGAACCAAGTGATCTTTTGGATGTTCGGCCATTCGATCGTCTACTTGCTGTTCCTGCTGCCGATTCTCGCGCTCTACTTGCTCGTTCCGATTTTGGCCCGTCGCCCGCTCTACAGTTATCGGTACGCCGTGATTGCCGCTTTGCTGTTCGTCGCGCTGACCCCCCTCTTAGGAATCCACCATCTGTACCTTACCACATTGCCCGGCGCGGCGACCTGGCTGACGATGGCCCTTTCGTTCGCCATCGTGGTTCCGTCCGCCATCACCTTCTTTTCGCTGTGGATGACGTTGAAGGGCGTCCCGGCGGCTCGGTGGGAATGGAACGCCGTCGCGCTGTTCACTCTCCTCAGTTTCGCCGGGGCGATCTTCGGCGGTCTGACCGGACCGGTTGTCGCGACGGTGCCGTGGGATGTGGACACGCACAACAGCCTCTTTGTGCTGGCGCATTTCCACGCCATCACCATCCTGTCGATCGCGGCGGGCGGGTTCGCGCTCCTCTATGCGCTTTTTCCGATTCTCACGGGACGACGATGGTTCTCCCGTCGGCTGGCGCACGCCCACTTCGCGGCTACCTTGGCTGGGGGCGTACTGCTCGTCCTGATGATGGACGAGTTGGGGAACCTCGGTCTCCTTCGGCGAGCGGTCATCTTCCCGATCACCCCCCAAGTCACGCTCGACCAGCTCCTGCTCTTCATCGGGATTACCGTTGTCCTCGTCGGTCAGTTGTTCTTCGTGGCGAACGGTGCGCTCACGGTCTTCCGGGGCGCTCTCTTCAGCTCGCAAGGATTGTCGTTCGATGAAGCCGTCCGATCCGCGGCCCAATCCACGGCCCTTCGTTCGTCGGAAGTGCCACCGGCCGACCAACCGTTCCATCGGCGCGTGCCCCGCGCCCGACGGGAGCGCGCCGAACGGGTCTGGGCGGGAGTCCTCGTCATCCTGCTGTCGGGTGTCCTCGTCGTGGCAACGCCAGGGACACTCACGGTAGCGAACGGTATCGCCGGTGACCCGGCGTTTCCCTCTGGCACGGAATTCGTGACGGCGTACGGCCAGCAGTACTTCTGGACGGTGAACGAGAGTGGCGCGGTGAGCGCCTCGTTTGACAATCTGATCGTGGCCTATGCCGGCCAGTGGATTAGCCTGAATCTGACCGCGTCCGGGGCAACGCAATCGGTCTATATCCCGTTCCGAAGCCAGCCGATGGTCAACGTCCAAGTGGTCCCGGGGACCATCGCTCACGCCCTCTTCCAGGCCCCGAGCGCGCCCGGTGTCTATGGCGTGCCGGATGGCGAGTACGATGGACCTTGGTTCGGTCAGGACGTGGCGGCCTTGGTGGTTCTCCCCCCCGCGGGCAGTTCGTTCAGCAGCCTCGCTGCCTTCCAAGCCGCCCAGGGGTCCGGCGATCTGTACGACCCCCCAATCCAATCCGCCGCTAGCGCGGATCTCGTGGCGAATGGGGAGGGACTGTTCAACTATTCGGTGCCCGCCCCCACGCTGACCGCGACGGTACCGACCACGGGTGGTCCGGTCGCATTCATGTGGGTCGTGCCGCTCTCGAGCATCGGGATCGACAACTACCTGGTGAATGTCACGTCGACGAACCCGAACCAGCAGATCGACTATGTGATCGCCCACAACTACACCCTTCCCTATCAATTCGGCCTCTACCACCTCGACCCGCAGGCCGGCTTGGTGCCGGTCGCGACCCAACCGGTGCGAGTCAACCAACCGATGACCGAGAGCGCGACCCTCCGACCGGGCGCCTACGTCTATGGGATTGCCACCCCCGTAGCGTACTCGTACAATCCCAACGGAGAGTCCGGCCTTTCGACCGGCGAACAGACCGGACTTGTGATGGGTCTGTGGGGGATTCTGTGGGTGAGCTAATCCCAACCCCGGCTCATCCTCCCCGGCGGAGTCGGGGCCACCTGAGCCCGTTCACGATATTTGGATTGGCGGCAATCCTAGCGGCGGCCGGTGCGCTGTTTGAGATGTCATACTACGATGGCTCTCCGATCGGATCGTCGGCGGTCTTCGGCACGACGCTCGGCATCCTGTTGGCGCTCATCGCCTTCTTCGTGATCGGCCTCCGAGCCCCGCCGAACGAGTGACTCGGCCCTCGCCGGAGGCCCGCGGAATCCCGGCCCCCATCCCATCCCTACGGGGTGAAGAGGGTCCAGTCGCGCGAGAGGTTCTGGAACGGCCCCGGTGGAGATGGAACCTCCCGATCCCAAGAGTCCGACCGCAGGCACGCGGGTCGAAGCGAAGGTGAGGCGAGTGCCACCCCACGGGACGAGCGACCTTCTCCGGATCCCGGGGAGTCCAGAGGGACCGGGGCAACGGCCGGGGTGAACCCAGCTCGGGGGCCCCGAGCTCTTGCGACCTGAATAGCGCGAGCGTGTAGCACCTACGTCGCCCATCGACCCCGTCGGAATCGGGGGTTGAGTGTATTCTTCGGCGAGGATTTCTCGCCGGGTACTCCTCTCTCGACCGCACTAGCTAAATAGGTGTGGGTGTTACGTGACACCTATACGGCGACCAAACATCACAAGCGGAACGGGCGCTGCTACCTCCAGGAGTGGCGCACCTACCGCCGAGACGGCAAGATCGTCAGCGAATACGTCCGGTATCTCGGTCTCTGCCCCGAGCACTCACCGAAGGGGAGAGCGTCGATCTTGGACCGGACGGTCCACGGTCTCTCCTATCGGGCCGGGGCGGTCCGCCTGCTCTGGTGGCTCGCCGAGGATCTCGGCTTTCGGTCCACGATCGATGGGATCTGCGGCCGAGATTCCGATCCTTCCGAGCCCTCGCCGGGCCGTA
>JAKAWP010000035.1 GCA_021816955.1 Thermoplasmata archaeon | reverse complement strand
TGCGCCTCCAGAGCGCGCTGCGGTGGCGCTTGCTCGAGAGCGGGATCGAAGAGGACCAGGTGTCGGAGGTTCAGGAACGCTTGCTCGAGGATCTCAATCGCGTCGAACGGGTCGAGGTGCGAATGGGTCGCGAGGAACGCACGTGGTATCTGAACGTCACCGAGCGCATCCGCGATGGGCTACGGCGGGTGAAACTTCCCCACCTCCTCCGAGAAGCACCGACCACCATCGCCACGTAGAGGGTAGAAACTCCCGCTGTTCAGGTTGCAAGCCGGGCTCGTAGGGCGGCTCGAGGGCCCCATGCGGGTTCAGCGGCTCGTGTGCTCGAGTCGACCCCCCGTCTCGACCTTCCACTTCGCGTAGGCATAGAGGGCGTCGTACAGCGGGAACTGGAGGCGCTGGTTCTCGTGGTCGTCGCGGGCGATGAGCCGGAAGCCCGTGGCGGCCGCTTCCAGACCGGCTGCCTCCGGCGCATCACCGGATCCCCCGTCGGCGACGCGCACGATCCGGGCGAGCTCGAGAAGCGCGGGGTCCCGGAGATCGAACTTGCGGATCACGGCGTCGAAGGTGACCCGCGACTCGCCGTCCTCCTCGAAATGGGAGAGCTCAACGCCCGGGACGTCGAACGGCGTCGCCCTCTCCTTCTCGGCGACCGCCAACACCTCATCCGCCGGGACGTAGAGAAAGGTCGCGTCGGGATCGACGAATCTTCGGATCAACCAGGGACAAGCGATCCGATCCACGCGGGCCTTCTCTCGAGTTACCCACTTCATGATTTGACGGAGGGCCTTCCCGGCCCTTAACGGTAGGCCCGACCCTGGTCGGGCGGATTGGCGGTCGACCCGTTCCGGCTCTTCGTCAAGAGAACCCCGGGCGACGGAGCCCTCCGTGGTGACGATCAAGAGTTGCGTGTTCGCCTTCTAGGAAACGGAAAGACCCACGACGGCCCCCTCGCCCGCTCGCTAATCGGCCGGTCGGGCCGAGAATGCGCGCTTCACGTACCAATCGGCGAGGAAGTTCCCCAACAGGATCGTGGCGAAGGCGACCCCTAGGACGCCGGCGACGATCGCCGTCACGTCGCTTCCCGAGAGACCGGCCGGCGGGGAGGTAAGGAGCTCCAGCGCGAGCACGACGGGGATCGCGCCGCGCACGCCGGCGAACGTGATCACGTTGTACCAGCTCCGGGGCAGGCGGCGGCCCGGGCCCGCGAGAGGCCGATGGGCGTAGACGAACGCGGCCCGGCCGAAGAACATCACCACGCCGACGAGCGCGATGAGGCCGAGATAGTGGAGAAGGTGGCTGAGCCCGAAGAGGAGCCCTATCGAGAGGAAGATGAACGAGGTCGCGATGTAGACGACGACGTTCCAGAAGACGGCGATCGCCTGGCGCGACTCCGGCGCGACGGCCCGGGGCGCGACGAAGCTGCCGACCGCGATCCCGGCGATCGCGCACGCGATGATCCCCGAGGCCCCCACGGCGTTGGCGAGGAGGAACGAGCCGTACGCGGCCACCACGCTGATCGCGGTCTCCACCGACGGCTCGTCGATCGTCCGGTGGAGCACATAGACCGCGACGGCGACGACGAGTCCGATCGCGAGCCCGCCCACGGTGAGCAGGACGAACTGGGCGGCCGAGGCGGCGAGGCTGAACGAGCCCGTGGAAAGGACCTGGAGGATGACGACAAACAACAGGACCCCCACCGCGTCGTTGAGGAGCGACTCGCTCTCCACGATCGTCGACAGTTCCTCCGGCACCCGGAGCCGGCGGAAGAGGTCGACGATCGCGATCGGGTCGGTCGGGGAAAGGATCGCGGCGAGGAGCAGCGCCGCGATGAGCGAGAGCGAGGTGAACTCCGAGACGAGGACCCCGGTGAAGAACGTCGTGAAGAGGACGCCGGCGAACGCGAGGGAGAGGATGAGGCCGGCGCGTCGGCGGAGGAGGGTCAGGTTGACGTGAAGCGCTGCCTCGAAGATGATCGGTGGGAGGAGGACGTTGAAGAAGAGGCCCGGGGCGAGGAGCGTCTCCTCGCTCTTCGTGAGCGGCGAGAAGCCCACCGCGCTGCTCAGGATGCCGATGAAGAAGCCGAGCACCACGAGGGCGACGGTGTACGGGACGTGGAGGCGTCGGGCCGTCACCACGACCAGGACGGCGAGGAGCAAGAGGACGAGCAAGGGCACGATATCGATCATCGACGATTTCCGGTGAGGCGACGCGGGTCATAGGGCCGACCCTCGAGCTCCCGCCGGTCCCCAGGGCCCCGGGAGGACCAACATGACTATGAAGCCGTACGACCATACGGATCGCTCGTCGGGTGGACTTTGCAGTGTCCAGGATGCGGGCAGGAACTGCCCGCCGGAGCGAACGTCTGTGCGTCGTGCGGCCACGAGGTCACCACCGCCCAGAAGGCCGTGGCGGGTTCGAAGGCGGTCGTGAGCGAGACCGGGGCCGTTGCGGGCAAGATCGGCAAGGGTCTCGTCGGCGGAGCGAAACTGTTCGGCTCGGGAGTCAAGAAAGGGTTCAAGGGCTCCGAGGAAGAGAAGAAGGAGTAGCACTCGACGGTGGGCCGGGGCGCGGGCGTCGCGTACCATGCGCGGGCGGGCGACCGGCGCGACGCAACGGCCGCAATCGAACGGCGCGGGGGTTCCTTAGCCCGGGAAGCGGGATCCGCCGGTGCTCGGGGCCGACGGAAGGCGTCCCGCGGTGATCGTCCGACCGACCCAAGCCAGCGCCTTCATCACGCCTCGAAGCCCGTCCACGTGGATTCGGGCGTACTCCTGGGCGACCGTCCCGCGCGTCGATTGGAACTCGTCGAAGACCTTCTCGAGCGGACGGGAGAGTCGTTGGACGAGGACGGCCGTCAGGCTCCGGGCGAGCGGGTTCATGCGGCTCACGAACGTCGGGAGCATCGCCTGGGCGAGCGCGAGGTCGTGCTTCCACGCGAGCGCGAGGAGGTCCCAGTACCGGGCCGGGAGGGAAGCGAGGTGGGGCATCGGGTTCCCGCGGATCCGGCTGGTCGAGATCGGGATGACCGGGAGCGGGAAGATGAACGCCCGGCTCCCTTGGTCGATGAGCGCCTGGACGAGCGCGATCGACTCGTCGACGTCGGCGTCGGTCTCGTCGGGGAAGCCGATCGTCATCGTGTAGCAGGGGTCGATCCCGCTGTCGTTCAACACGACCGTCGCGTCCAAGATGACGTCCTTCCACTCCTTCGGCTTGTACGGGAACGCCTTCGCCGGCATGTACTTCTGGAAGATCCGAACGCTGCCGGTCTCGAGGCCGACGACGGGCGTGAGGCCGCGGGTCCGCTCGTACTCCGCGATCTCGCCGATCGCCCGGACCGTCGCGGGACTCTCCTTCACCGCCGGGGCGGAGATGTGCGCGAAGCCGATCTGCTCCGCGCCGGCCGCCTTGAGGCGGGTGAACAGGTCGACGACCGCTTCGTGGTTGGTCCGCAGCTTCTTCGCCCCGTAGAGGAGGATGTCGTCCGTGATCAGCTCGACGTTGCGCTCCCCGGCCGCTTGGTTGACCCGGATCTCGGCTGCGATCGCCTCCCACGGGATCGTGCGGTAGCGGTCCGGTGTGATCGAGCAGAACTCGCAGCCACGGGGACAGCCCCGCGTCACCTGGACCTCGCCGACCCGGGCCGCCCGGGCGATCACCGGGATCTCCTCGAGCGCGGGCGGCTGGCCGTGCAGGACGGCCGGGGCGGGTAGCCCCGCGATCAAGCTGCGCACGAGGTCGGGGAACGTCCGCTCGGCCTCCCCTTGGAAGACCGTGTCGACCCACTCCGGACGCCGCAGGGACGCCTGCCAGATGCCGGGACCCCCGGCGACGATCCGAAAGCCGTAGGTCGACCGGAGCCGGCGCAGCGTCGCGCCGAGCTCGTCGAAATAGACCTCGTTCCATGACCGGGAGCCGCCGAACAGCATCGTCAGCTTCGTCGTGACGGGGGCGAACCCAAACGGGTCGTGCGCGGTGACCCCCACCACCCGGGTGCGCCGGCCGACCACCTGATCGAGCGTTTCGGGCGGCGCGACCACCACATCGGAGATCCCGTTCGCGAGCAGCGCCGCCTCGACCTTGCGAAGGGCGTACGGCGCGGTCACGGCGATGCCGTTCGCGTCGGCGCGCATCGGCGGGGCGAAGAACCAGTCCATGAACGCGCGGGGGACGAGCCGGGACGGCAGGCAGCAGAAGTAGCCGAGCGCGCTCGAGCGGGAGTACTCCGAAAAGCTCCCGCGGTCCGAAGTCAGTACGACCTCGTGCCCCTCGTTTCGCCCCGCGTACATCTCCCTCGCGACCCCCTCCTTTCGGGCGCCTCCTCCGGGTCTCCTACCCCTCCTTGAGCTCCGGGGCCGTCGCGGCGACCGTCGGAGCCGCCGGGGCGGTCGCCGAGGCGACGACCGCGGGGCCCGGGGCGGCCGGGACTTCCCGGGGCACCAACCCTTGGTCGTGGTGAAGGTAGCGACGACCGCGCATCGACGAGATCGCAGCTCCCGCCAAGGTGATCACACCGGCAAACAAGAAGGCTCCCCGGAGCCCGGCGATGAACGCCGGAGCGATGGCGGCCGGAAAGAACGACGTCGACGTGAGCTGGGCCGCGATCGCGGGCGTGATCTGGTGCGGGTCCCAGCCCGGGACCGTCGCGGCGAACTCGAGCAGAGTGCCGATCGGATTGTACCCGAGGAACGTCGAGAAGAGCGACACCGTCGGGTTCGCCTGAGAAAGGCCGGCCAGGATCGGGCCATCCGGGGCGCCGACTCCGAGACCGGCGAGCGCGCTCGAGACCGAGCCGGCGAGCCCCGACGCGAGGCCGCCGATGACGATCGTGAAGAAGAAGACGAGCGAGAGCTGCTGGCCGGTGTTCTGGAGGGTCGCGAGCATCCCGGAAGAGACCCCGCGGTCCCCCGCGGGCACGGAGTTCATGACCGCGGCGGCGTTCGGGGCGGCGAACATCCCCATCCCCGCGCCCTGGACGAAGAGGAGCGCGGCGACGCTCGGATAGCTGAAGTTGTACGGAATCAGAAGGAAGAGGAAGAACGTGACCGCCGCGATCGCCATCCCGACGGTCGCGAGACTCCGAGCCCCGCGACGATCGGAGAGCCATCCGCTCAGCGGGCCGAAGACGAGGAATCCCGCGAGCAGCGGGACCATGTAGATCCCCGACCAGAACGGGGTGCTCGCGAACGAATAGCCGTGCAGGGGCAGCCAGATCCCCTGGAACCAGATGATCAGCAGCAGCATCATCCCGCCGCGCGCGAGCGAGCCGAGGAACGCCGAGCTCACCCCGGCGCTGAACGCGCGCCGCCGGAACAGGGCGAGCCGAAACATCGGCTGCGCGACCCGCTGTTCGACAAAGAGGAACGCGACGAGGAGGGCGCTGCCGACGATCAACGACACCGCGACGTACGGGTTCCCCCAGCCGAGGGAGGAGCTCCCGTACGGCAACAGCGTGTAGGTGAGCCCGACGAGGAGCAACGTCAGGCCGCCCGCGAACAGCAGATTGCCGGGGATGTCGAGGCGCTCGTCGCGCCGCGGCGGGCGAAGGTCGTGGAGGCGGTAGTACGCCCAGACCGTACCGAAGACGCCGACCGGAAGGTTGACGATGAAGACGATCCGCCAGGTGGGAATGACGATCGGTCCGAGGACGAGGTCGGGGATCCCCGCGAGCAGGCCTCCGGCGATCAGCCCGAGCAGCGAGCCGCCGATGAAGGCGATCTGGTTGACGCCGAGCGCCTTCCCGCGCTCGTCCGGCGGGAACGCATCGGTGAGGAGAGCCGCCGAGTTCGCGAACAAGAACGCGGCTCCGACGGCCTGAACGAGACGGAAGCCGACCAGCTCCCAAGCGCCCGTCGTGCCCGAGTTCGGCGTGAAGAACAAGAGCGCCGAGCCGGCCGTGAAGATCGCGAAACCGAGGTTGTAGATCCGGGCGCGTCCGTAGATGTCGGCCAGTCGGCCGGCATTGACCAACAGAACGGCGGTGACCACGCCGTAGCCGAGCAAAAGCCAGATCAAGATCGCGAAGCTCGCCGGGTCGAACGGATTGACGTTGAGGCCGCGGAAGATGACCGGAATCGAGATCAACAGGATCGTTCCGTTGATCGACGCCATCAACCCGCCGATCGTCGTGTTCGACAGCACGACCCACTTGTACTCGACCATCGACCTCCCCCCTGATTTACGGTGCCCGCGTTCGGGCGGACTGCCGATGCGCCGCCGTGCGAAGGGCCCGCACCCCGCGCACGAGGCCGGCGCACGCGCTCGGGGAGAGCCGGCCGGAGAGCGTCTGGACCGATCGCCCGACCGCCGACTTGGCGCGCCGCAGATAGCGACGACCGGCGGGGGTGAGGACGACCACCCGCGACCGGCGATCGGTCGGATGCGACCGGAGGCGGAGCAGGCCCCGCTCGCTCAGCCGACGAGCAAGGTCGGTCGTCGCCGCGGGCGTGACGCCGAGATCCTCGGTGATCGCCTTCAACGGAACCGGCCCGTTCGCCGCCAGCGCCAGCGTCCGGAACTCCGACAACAAGAGTCGGTACGGGGCGAGTGCGTCCCGCGCAGCCGATCGGAAAAGCCCGTACAGCTCCCGGACCTCCTCCCACGGCGGTTCGAGTCCGCCGTCGGCGACCTCGCGCGTCTTCCGCGATCCCGATCGAGCCACGCGCCGCCTAGCGCGCTGGCGAATATTAAGATACCTTACTATAAGCGACTCAACCGGCAACGGCGCGGCGCCGAACGATCTCTCCGAAGCGTGGGGAAGGAGCCGGTTACCCTACGGGCCGATTGGCGAGACCGGAAGGCAGCTGTTCGAACGCGGAACGGTCCCCGGAGGTCCCGGGACGCCGGAATGGAGCGTTACCCCCGCCTTCATTTCCGCTCGCTCGGCAATGGTCCGGCGGATGCTCCGCTCGGTCGTCGCGAGCGCATGCGGCGCTCGGGAGGGCAGAGGAAATCTCTTCGGACGATCGGCCGGATCATGGTGCCGAACGATGGGCCACCTTCCAGGCCGGCCCGCCGCCGACCGACGGCGGCTAGGGTCGTTCGACCGTCCCCGGGGGGCGGCCCGGGTCCGTCGGCTAGAGGGTTCGCATCGCCTGCCAGAGGTCCCGACCGAGCGTGAGGAGCGACGCCTTGCCCCGGTACGACTCGCGCAAGAGGGCGCGCAGATGCGGCTTATCGCTCCCGTCGACAAAGTACGCGCGGTGAAGGAGCGACGTGAGGATCTCGGGATACTCCGCGTACAGCCGCGCGTTCGAGAAGAAGCTCGGGTATCGCCGGTACGTCCGGAGCTGGCGGAGGACGAAGCTCGCGGCGAGACGGTCGCGATAGCGGGCCAAGAACGCCGCGTCGGTCGACTTCGCCCGGACGGCGTCGGCCGCCACCTCCCCCGCGATCCGGCCGGACTCGAGCGCGAAGTCCATCCCGCGCAGCGTGAAGCCGGTGTTGAGAAAGAGGCCGGCCGCCGACCCGGCGACGAGGTACCCATCCCCGAACAGCGGCGGCCGAGCGTCGTAGCCGCCCTCGCCGACAAAGCAGCCGCTGTACTCGAGCAGCGTCCCGCCGTCGAGCCACCGGGCGACGAGCGGGTGCTGCTTGAACTCCTCGAGGAGATCCGTCATCCGCACCTTTCGCGCCACGAGCGACCGCAGGTTGACGATCAACCCGATCGAGAGGCTGTCGCGGTTCGTGTAGACGAACGCCCCGCCCTCGACCCCGCTCGGAAACCCGATCGTGGTGATCTGGGTCCCTTCGATCCCGGTGAGCTGGAACCGTCGCTCGACCTCGCCGGGCGGTAGCCCGATCACCTGCTTCACACCGACCCCGACGTGCTCGGGCGCGGGGTCGGCCTGGAGTCCGGCCGCGCGCGCGGCGAGCGCGTTCACCCCCTCGGCGATCACGACGACGTCGGCGCGTACGTCATCGCCGCCGGCCCGGATCCCGCACACGCGGCCGTTCTCGCGCACGAGGCCGTCGACCTTCATGCCGTAGACGGCGGTCGCGCCGGCGGCCTCGGCCTTCGCCGCGAG
Organism: Thermoplasmata archaeon; assembly: GCA_021816955.1. Classification (GTDB taxonomy): domain Archaea; phylum Thermoplasmatota; class Thermoplasmata; order Lutacidiplasmatales; family UBA184; genus Lutacidiplasma. Next base: position 4,829 of record JAKAWP010000035.1, on the reverse strand, counting down.
CCACGGATCGAGGCGGCTCCGCAGCACGCTGAACGAGTTATACGGCGGCTCCGCGAGCGACGCGTCGAAGTAATCGATCGAGGCGGCCGCGCGTGGGGTGAGGAACGACACAACGTTCCGCGAGATCGCCCGCTCGACCGGGGCCGGATCCTCCCGCCAGAACTCCGGGAACGCCTTCGCGAGCCCGTGGCTGTAGAGGAGGCCGCCGGAGACGGTCTTCGTCCCCGGCGCATCGCCTCGCTCGACCAGCAGCACCTGGAGGCCCGCGCTCGCCGCCGCGTGCGCCGCCATCACGCCCGCGAGGCCGGCGCCGACGACGGCGACGTCGAACTTCTCCATTTCCTCCGCCACCCGGCCCGCGGTATTTCGGCTTTCGGTGGGAGGGACGGCAGCGACTCCGAGGGGATTCGGCACGGCCCCGCGACGAGAACGTTATCCGCTATCCCTCTCTCGGCGTCCCCGGAGCGATGAGCGCGTCGATCCGCTGGAGCATCTCGGATCGGCTGGGGGCCGACCGGTTCGCCACCGACAAGGCGACCCACCTCAAGCTCGCCGACCCCGCGATCTGCCGGACCTGCGCGCTCAAGCCGTGCATCGCCGTCTGCCCGGCCGAGGTCTACCATTGGGAGCAAGATCGCCTGCGGATCAACTACGAAAACTGCCTCGAGCTCGGCGCGTGCCGGATCGCCTGCCACGCCATCGGCGCCCGGGCGCTCGTCTGGGACTTCCCGGCCGGGGGGCGAGGCGTCCGGTACCGGTACGGCTAGCTTCGGCGATCTCCCGGACGGCCGAACGGCGTCGCGTTCCGACCGGCTTCGATCCGATGGGAAGAGAGATCCGTTCGGGGATCGCCGATGCCGGCCCGAAGACCCGATGATCGACGTCCACGTCGGCTGCTGCTCTTGGACGTCACCGGCGTGGTCCGGGCGGTTCTATCCCCCGACCGTCCGGAACGGCGACCGGCTCGCCTACTACGCCCGTCGGTTCGACGTGGTCGAGATCGACGCGACCTACTACCGGCCCCCGACCGAGGCGCTCGTCCGCCGATGGGAGGGGGTCACTCCCCCCGGATTCCGCTTCGCTCTGAAAGCACCGAGGGACCTCGTCGACCTCTCCCGCCCGATCGACGCGGACGGGATCGACCGGTTCGTGCGAACGGCGCGCCGGCTCGGGGGGAAGCTCGGGCCGATCCTGCTCCAGTTCTCCCCCTCCGTGACCGCGCGGTCGGCGGCCCGAACGTTCCTCGAACTCTGCCGCGCGCTTCCCGGGGGCGTCCGCTACTCGGTCGAGCTCCGTTCGCCCGATTGGTTTTCGGGTGATGCGTGGCGGACGCTCGCCTCGGAATTGACCGATCGAGGGATGGCGCTCACCTGGTCGTTCCTCACCGCCGTCGACGTCCCTACCGAAGTGACGAGCGACTTCCTGTACGTGCGGCTCATCGGCGACCACGTCACCGTCCCCGCCTCGCAGCACGGGGAGCGTCGGATCGACCGGGGCTCGACGATCCAGCGCTACGCCGATCGCCTGCGGACGGTCCGAGCACCGGTCGCGGAGGCGTTCGTCTTCGTCAACAATCACTTCGAAGGGTTCGCGCCCGACTCGGCGAACCGGTTCCGCGAGGCGATCGGGAAGGCGCCGGCCGGCGCCGCGTCCGGCGGCTCTCTCGACCGCTACGGCCGCTTTGACGATCGGGCGCTCGGGACCTGATCCGAACCCCGCGGGCGTCCCGTCGACGGGCCGACCGCGGCTACCGGCGCGCGGGTGATCCGAGCGCGTAGCGAAGGATTCGCGTCGAACCGATCGGGAGGCGGGCCTGAAGGGCGCCGATAAGGGCGTGAAGGTCTCGGGGAAAGATCGTTCCGTAGACGTCGACCACGAGGGCGGGCGCCCCCGCGCGCTGGCGGCGACGGATCGTGAGCTCGGCCCGGTCGCCGCGATCGCTCGAGAGGCGGGCCGAAAAGCGGGACGCCCGACCGACCGTGGCAGGCCGCGTCGATTCGAGGGCGCGGGCGAGCTCCGCGAGCGGCTCGGCGTCGCCCGAGCCGAGGGGGAGCCACCCGCCCGGCACGGTCTCCCAGTGATCGACCCGGCGATATCCCTGCGAGGCGAAGGCGTGCAAGGTCGCGGCGACGAGCCGGCCGAATCGGCCGGCCGCGGCGACCGTCTCCTCGCCGAAGGCGCGGGCGAGATGGGCGAGGAGCCCCGGGTCGCTCACGTCGGCCGTGACGGTCGAGAGCCGGCAGCCGAAGCGGACGTGCGCGAACGGCCGGGGCGGTCCGCGCCGGGCGGACGGCGTCGAGCGGATCGGCCAGTTCAGGATCGACACCGGCCCGACGAGGTCCGGAGCGGAGAGCGGGACCGAACGGCTCCACGGATCGGTCATCGACCCGAGAGCCCGCGATCGGTCATGGCGGGCTCGAACGGAGTGAAGAGCGCGTGGCCTCGAACGGCCGAGGGGGGCCGACCGGGGCTCGGGTCGCTCCCGCTACCGCCGGCGGCCGGACCCGAACGACCGGATCGCCGACCCGGGCGTCGCCCGGGACGACCACGCGCGCGTACCATCCGCGCCGGCCGAGGAGCGCGGCCTGGAACGTGCGAAGCTTCTCCGCTCCGACATACGGGAGTACCGCGAGCGAGCCGCACGGCGTGCAGGCGCGCGTCGTCTCGACGACCGCAGTCCCGATCGCCCATTGCGCCCCCGGCGCGAGATCGTCGTAGGCGACCCCGCGCGTCGTCACGTTCTCTCCGAGGTCGCCGGGCCGCACCGGCCAGCCGTCCCGGCCGAGCGCCTCGATCGTCTCGGCCGGTAGGAGGAGGACGGCGGAGTCCGGGTCGCCGTCGAGCTCGTCGGTGCGGTACCGGTTATAGTCGCCGACCACGCCCGCGTACTCGATCCGAACGCTCGGCACGGCGGGCTTCGGCAACCCCGGCTCTCCCGGCACGCTCGGTTTCACATGGAGGGCCGCCACCCGGCCGGCGGAGAAATCGTCCGCCCGGCGGTCGACGGCGGCGGCGTTAGTCGCGTCCGGCGTAGCGGTCACGGTCCGGCGTGGGCGACGAGGGATTCCAACAGGCCGATCGGCGGGCTCCCGAAGCCGAGGAGCGTGTCGTGGAACGCGCGGAGCGAGCCGTGGAACCGGCCGGCGAGATGGCGCTCGCGCAGTTCGAGGATCGCGAGCTTCCCGAGCGTGTAGCAGAAGTACTCCGGGTTGAACGTTCCCCGGATCGCCTCCCGTTGGGCCGGCAGGTGCTCGAGGTGCGCCTCGCGCTCGAAGAACGCCGTCGCCTGCTTTAGGCTCCACCCGTGGGTGTGCAGGCCGATCGAGACGAGCAGGCGGCAGTTCCGCAGGAGCGCTTCGTGCAGCTGGGCGACCTCGAGAAGCGGGGCGCCTTGGGCGAGACCGGCTTCGATCGCGAGCTGCTCGGTGTAGTGCGCCCAGCCCTCGACGAACGACGGGGAGAAGTAGACCTTCCGCGTGAGCGATCCGGGCGCCTCCCTAAGGTGCAGGAACTGCAGGTAGTGGCCGGGATAGACCTCGTGCACGGTGACGATCTTCAGGACCGGCCGGTTGAGCGATTTGAGCCACTCTTCCGATTGCGTCGGGCTCCACGCCGGGTCGACGGGCGTCACGTAGTAGACGCCCTCCGAGCTCGCCGACTCGAACGGGCCGGGGGAATCCATGCTCGCCGTCGAGAGCGCCCGGGCCCAGACCGGGGTCTCTTCGACCCGGCACGTCGCGGTCGAGGGGACCCGGACCAAGTCGTGATCGATGACGAACTGCTTCGCCGCCTCGACCGTCGCGCGCGCGGTCGGGATCAGCGACTCGGCCGTGGCCCGGTCCTCGGTCATTGCCTGCAAAAGCTCGGGGACCGACCGACCCGCTTCGCGGGCGATCGCCGCGAGCCGGGATTGGTTGCGCGCCAGATCGTCGCGTCCGCGGCGCTCGATCTCGGCGATCGGGGTCGTGAGGCCCTCGCGAACGTAGAGGAGCCGGGCGAACCGCTCGGCGCCGAGGGCGAACTCCTCGCTCGCCGACGGAAGCCGCTCGTCCGACAGCCAGCGAAGCATCGCCTCTACGGCGGCGCCCGCCGCCGAAGCGGCGCGCTCGACCCGGGCCCCGACGTTCTCGCCCGCCGAGCGCGCAAAGGCGACGGCGTCGGCGTAGTGGGCCGGCAGACCGCGGCCGATCGACAGGGCCAGCTCGACGAACGGCTTCGGGAGCTTCGGCTGAAGGCGACGTCGTCCCTCGTCCAACAGTCGAGGAACGCCTTCGAGGAGCTCCGCGATCCGCTCGGCCCGGCGGAGGGCGGGCGCGTACGGCCGCACGAGGTACGCCGTGACGGAAGCGCTCCCGAGATAGACCATCGGGTTGCGCTCGTACTCGTGGGACTCCCGCAGGTCGAACAGCGGGCTTTCGAGCAGGAGCTCGAGCATCGTGCGATCGGCCCGGCGAGCGGGCGGCAGCGCGTCGATCGGGATCGCCCGGAGACGGGCGAGAAGCCGGTCGGCCTGGGCCGCCCAGCGCTCCGTCGCCTTCGACGAGAGGTCCGGCAGCTTTCCGTCGTACTCGTGGAGGCCGACCGAGACCGCGTAGCTCGGCGAGAGCAGGAACAGATGGTCGACGATCGCCCGCTCGACGGCATCGAACTCGGCGAGACGCGGGGCGTTCGACCGCATGGTCGGGGCGTAGCCGGCGTCGGTACTTAACGAACCGTCGGCGGCGATCGCCGGTTCGGGCCGACCCGACGACCGTCGGGCCGGTCGGGTTGTTCCTCCGAAGACCGAGGCGGAGAACGCGGCCGCCGGTGCGATGTTCTTAGAAGAACAG
>JAKAWP010000034.1 GCA_021816955.1 Thermoplasmata archaeon | reverse complement strand
CGCGCGACTCGAACAGTTCGTCGATCGTCGCGTCGAGTCCTTCCGGACGCGCGCCCTAGCCGTAGATCCGCCGCGGAAGTTCGAGCCGCTCGCCGTAGTACTGCGAGAGGAACTGGCGCCACGCTTCGCCCGGCTCCGGCACGTCCGCCGCGGCGAAGGCGAGAAGGTGCGGCTCGGTGCCCCGGACCTCGCCGTCCTCGACGTGGACGACGCCGACCGCGAGCCGGAGCGTCGTCGGCTCGTCGGGGTACGCGAGCGCCAAGACGTCCGCCTTGCCGGTCCCGGGCCCGATCACGTGCTGGCGCTCGTCCAGCGCGGCGAGGCCCCGCCAGGCATCGCGCAGGCGCGCGGCGCGCTCGAACTCCTGCCGGCCGCTCGCCGCCCGCATCTCCGCCTCCACGCGCGGGCGGAGTTCCGCCGAGCGGCCGCGCAAGACCTCGGCCGCGCGGCGGACGTCGTCGCCGTACGAGTCGGGGCCGATCGCGCCGATGCACGGAGCGCTGCAGACCCCGAGGTGGTAGTACAAGCAGGCCGCCCGCGGGAGCCGCCCGCACCGCCGGAGCCGGTACAGCTCGTTCAGCACCTCCCCGACGGCCCTCGCCTCCCGGGCGCTCGTGTACGGGCCGAACAGCCAGACGTCCGCGGTGCGCTTCGGCCGGCGGACGAGATACAGCCGCGGGAACGTCTCCCCGGCGCTGATCGCCAAGTACGGATAGCTGCGGTCGTCCTTGAGGAGGGCGTTGTAGCGGGGCTGGTACTGCTTGATGAGCGACGCCTCGAGGAGCAGCGCCTCGCGCTCGGACGTCGTCGGTACGAACTCGACGCTCGCGCTCTGGGCCACGATCGAACCGTCCTTCTCGAGCCGGGCGCGCAGATGGTCGAGCACCCGCCGGCGGAGGCTGCGGGCCTTCCCGACGTAGAGCACCTCGCCCCGGGGCGAACGGAACAGATAGACCCCGGGAGCGTCCGGACCGGCCCGCAGCGGCTCGCGCGCCCGGGCGGCGAGCTCGCTCGCGGGTACGAACCCCGGCAGTTCCGCCGTCGGGAGATCGGGGACGGTCATCGAAGGACCGGCGCGATCGACGGACGCCCGGCCAAGAGCGGCCGCAAGAACCGTCCCGTGTGGGAGCTCCGGTGACGGGCGACCTCTTCGGGGGTCCCTTCCGCGACGAGATGGCCCCCCGCCTCGCCGCCTTCCGGGCCGAGATCGATCAGCCAATCGACGCACTTGAGAACGTCGAGGTTGTGCTCGATCACCACCACCGTGTTCCCCCCTTCCCGGAGGCGGTAGAGCACCGAGAGCAGCCGTTCGACGTCGGCGAAGTGCAGGCCGGTCGTCGGCTCGTCTAAGAGGTAGAGCGTCCGACCGGTCGGCTCCCGCCCCAGCTCGAACGCGATCTTGATTCGCTGGGCCTCCCCGCCGCTCAAGGTCGTGGCGCTCTGGCCGAGGCGGACGTACCCGAGCCCGACGTCGGAGAGCAGCTTCAAGTGGCGGGCGATGCGGCGGTGGGCCGCGAAGAACTCGAGCGCTTCATCGACCGTCATCGCGAGCACGTCGGCGATCGACCGGCCTTTGAATCGCACCTCGAGCGTCTCCGCGTTGTACCGACGGCCGTGGCACTCTTCGCACTCGACGTACGCGTCCGGCAAGAAGTGCATCTCGTAGCGGATGACGCCGTCCCCTTCGCACGCGCCGCACCGCCCCTCCGCGACGTTGAAGCTGAACCGCCCCGGCCCAAACCCCCGGGCCTTCGCCTCGGGAAGGCTGGCGAACAGTTCGCGGATCGGCGTCATCACCCCGGTGTAGGTCGCCGGATTGCTCCGGGGGGTGCGGCCGATCGGCGACTGGTCGATCAGGAGGACCCGGTCGATCTGGTCGATCCCGTCGATGTACTCGTGGCGGCCGGGCAGCTCGCGGCCGACGCCGAGGTGACGGCGCACGGCCTTGTAGACGACCTCCTGGAGCAAGGTCGATTTCCCGCTGCCCGAGACCCCGGAGAGTCCCACCAAGAGGCCGAGCGGGATCCGGATCGGGTCGCCTTTGAGGTTGTTCTCGCGGGCCCCGTGCACGGTGAGGTATCGGCTCCCCGGCGCGAGCCGCTGGGACGGCACGTCGATCCGCCGTCGACCGGTCAGGAACTCCGCCGTGATCGACCGCTTCGCCTCGCCGATCTGGTCCGGCGGTCCGGAGTACAGGAGCTCGCCGCCCAGCGCGCCCGCGCCGGGCCCGAGATCGACGAGCCAGTCAGCGGCCCGCATCGTCATTTCGTCGTGCTCCACGACGATCAGCGTGTTGCCGAGGTCCCGGAGGGTCCGCAGCGTCTCGAGGAGCCGCGCGTGGTCCCGCGGATGGAGGCCGATCGACGGCTCGTCCAAGATGTACATCACGCCGACCAGCCCACTCCCGATCTGGGTCGCGAGCGCGATCCGCTCGGCCTCGCCGCCCGAGAGCGTTCCCGACGCCCGGTCGAGCGTCAAGTAGCCGAGTCCGACGTTCGACAGGAACGTGAGGCGAGCCTGGATCTCCCGAATCACCGGGCCGACGATCTTCTCGTCGCGCGGGTCGAGCGTCTCCTGCTCGAAGAACTCTCGGGCGCGCTCGACCGTCATTGCGGCGATCTCGGCAATCGAGCGGCCTCGGAAGGTGACCGCGAGGCTCCCGGGCTTCAGGCGTCGGCCCCCGCACGTGCGGCACGGAACGAACGACAAGAACCCGAGATAGTACTCCTTCGCTCCTTCGCTCTTGGTCGTGCGCCAACGCCGCTCCACGGCAGCGAGGAGGCCTTCCGCAAGCCAGCCGCTCCGCCACCAGTACGACGGGCTGTGGCGGGAGCCGCCGAGGTCCCGCCGGCGGCCCCGCAATAGCGCGTTCCATCCGTCCGGGGGGAGTTCGCGGACCGGCCGACGGGGATCGTAGCCGAACTCCTCCCCGAACGCCTTCAAGGCCGCGAACGTCGGGGTGAGCCCCCAGACTGCGATCGCCCGGGTGAGCGGCTTCTCCTTGTCCGGGATGATCAAGTCGGGGTCCGCGTGGAGCGTGGCGCCGATGCCCGAACAGTCGGGACAGGCGCCGTACGGGTTGTTGAACGAGAACATCCGGGGCTCGAGCTCTTCCACCGAGTATCCGCAGACCGGGCAAGCCCGCCGGCTCGAGTAGACGGTCCGGTGGCCGTCCGGCCGCCGGACGACGACGAGGCCGTCGGAGAGCCGGCGGGCCAGTTCCACGCCCTCGGAGAGCCGGGCGACTTCGTCCGCCGAGACGTCGAAGCTGTCGACGACGACCTCCACCGTGTGCTGCTTGTTCTTGGCGAGCCGGATCTCCGATTGGGCGCCGCGGACCTCCACCCCGTCGACGATGAAGTGCCGGAACCCGTCCCGCCGAAGCCGCTCGATCACCTCGCGGTGCTCGCCCTTCTTCGCGCGCACCACCGGCGCGATCACGTCGATCCGCTGCCCTTCGGCGGCCGAACGGATCGACTGGACGATCCGGTCGACGGACTGGGGGGAGATCTCGGAGCCGTCGTTCGGGCAATGCGGGACGCCGAGCCGGGCGTACAGCAGGCGGAGGTAGTCGTACACCTCGGTCACGGTCCCGACCGTCGAGCGAGGGTTGCGGCTCCCGGCCCGCTGCTCGATGGCGATCGCCGGGCTCAGGCCGTCAATCGAGTCGACGTCGGGCTTGTCCATCTGGCCGAGGAACTGGCGGGCGTACGACGAGAGGCTCTCGATGTACCGGCGCTGGCCTTCCGCGTAGAGCGTGTCGAAGGCGAGGGACGATTTGCCGGATCCGCTCACGCCGGTGACCACGATGAACCGCCCGCGCGGAAGGTCGAGCGAGAGGTTCTTGAGGTTGTGTTGGCGCGCGCCGCGCACGCGGATGAGGTCGCTTCCTGACGATGGCATCGCCGACCCCCGGTCGGGTCAATCCGGCAAGACGCTTCGAACCGTCTCGACGATCCGGCGGATCACATGCGCCTGGACGCGGGCGCCGAGCTCGGCGGAAGCGGTCCGGGTGTCCCCGATGACGCTCTCGGGCCACTCGGCCTCCGTTGGGGAGCCCGGCACGAACGGACTGGCGCGGTAGGCGACCACCGGTCGGCTGGGTCCGACGGTATCGGGTGCGAGGGCCATAACGCGGGACGTCTCGAGGAGGCCGGCGTGGCCGTCCGTGACCGGGGCCTCCGACCCTCGGAGCTCGTAGACGAAATCGTAGTCCGAAAGGACGGCGATCCGGGCGGCCGGATACGCCCGCATCGTCTCCGCCGCCGCCTCCCGCAATGCGGCCATGTGGCCCCGCTCCGCGTGCCCGCTCAGGACCAGCATCCGGGTGACGCCGGACCGCGCGAGCTCGCTCAGGACGTCCCGGGCGCCCGCCGCGAGCGTCTCCAACGGCAGCGAGACCGTTCCGGGGAACCGACGCGCGCCCGGGCACGAACCGTACGGAATCGTCGGGGCGACGAACGCCCCGAGTTCCGCCGCGACCGCTTCGGCCGTCGCCTCGGCCTGGATCTGGTCGGCGGCGAGCGGCAGATGGGGGCCGTGCGCTTCGAGGGCGCCGACCGGAACGATGACGAGCGGACGACGGCTGAGCGCCCGTTCGAACGTGCGGGAATCGACCGCGCCGAGCGCGTAGCGGGAGACCATCGGGAGCGCGATGCGGTCGTCCGTATTTAACGCCCGGGCGGGGATGCCGAAACAGTCTCTCCGAAGATCGACCCCGACTCGCGCGAACGAATCGCGCGCGCCGATCGATCGGCGGTCCGGCGGCCGCGTCAGGCGACTTCGGCCGGCACGGCGCCGCGGCCCCGGGTCTTGACCGCGGGCGAGCGCTTCCGGGACGGGGGAGTGGCAGCGGGCCTCGAACGATCGGTGCGCGGACGCGGCGAAGCGCTCCGTCGACGCTTCGCTGGGCCCGAATCGGCGGCCCGCCGGGCGCGCTTCGCCGGGGCGGGCGACGGGGCGGCTTCCTTCTTCGCTCCGCGCTCGGCCCGGCTCGGGCAGGCCGGGTTCACGCAGAGCGTCCACGGCGGGCGGCCCGACTCGACGGCGGTGACGACGGGGGCCTTACATTCGGCGCAGGGTGCGGCCTCGACGACCAATTTTCCCCGCTGGGGAAGGGGATACGTCACCCGGCATTCGGGGTAGCCCGCGCAACCCGCGAACCGCTTGCCGGCGAACGAGTAGCGGATCGACAGATCCCGTCCGCAGGACGGACAAGCGCCGAGCCGGAACGCTCGGCGGTGTTCGGGGCATTCGGGATTCACGCAGAACAGCTCGGGGCGCTGGCCGCGGAACGTGATCTTGACCCGGGGGGTCTTGCAGATCCCGCAGAGAAAATCCGGTGCGGGCTCGACGAACCCCGCGAGCGGAAGCGCGTAGGTGACCGTGCAGGTCCCCGGGTTGTTCACGCACTGGATCCACCGGGCGCCGCGGGGGCTTCGCGCGAGCCGAAGCGCGCCGCCGCACTTCGGACACGGTCCGACGAAATGCTGCCGGTCGAGCGCGCTCGTGAGCGTGGCGCGGACGAGCGCGCGGTTGCGCGCGAGGAGCTCGTAGGCGCCGCGGAGCATCTCCCGGGACTCCTCGAGCACGTCCGCTTGCGGCTTCTTCGACTCGGCGACGAGCGCCATGTCATCTTCGAGCCGATGGGTCATTTCGGGCCGGGTGATGACCGGGGCGTGCGCCCGCAACGCCTCGGTGACCGCGATGCCGGTATACGTCGGCTCGAGCGAGCGCGCCTGGACGTAATGTCGGTCGAACAGCTTCTGGAGGACGTCGTGGCGGGTGCTCTTCGTTCCCAAGCCGAGCCGCTCCATCTCCTGGATCAACGAGCCTTGCGTGTAGCGCCGGGGGGGTCGGGTCTCGTCGCGCACGAGGTCGATCGATTCGACCGGAACCGCTTCGCCGACGACGAGCGCCGGTAGCGGGGTCTCCTCGGGATGCGAGTACGGGTAGATCGAGTACCAGCCGGGGTCGAGGACCGTCTGCCCGGCCCCCGCGAACGACTCCCCTCGGATCTCGAGGCGGACGTTCCGCAACCGTCCGACGGCGTCCGGGGCGATCGTGGCGAGAAACCGACGCACGACCAGTTCGTACACCCGGGCGTGGTCCGGCTTCAGCTTCGCGAGGGCGATGACGCCGGTCGGGTAGATCGGCGGGTGGTCGGTCGTTTCGGTCCGGCCGCGCGTCGGCCGCAACGTCGATTGGCGCAAGACGAAGTCGGCGGCGTCGCGGAAGTCGCTGTCGCGAAACCGCTCCGCGAGCGACCGCAGCCCGAGCCCGCGCGGGTAGACCGTGTTGTCCGTCCGGGGGTAGCTGATCAGCCCTTGGGTGTAGAGATCTTCCGCGATCCGCATCACGGTCGCCGCGCCCAAGCCGAGCCGCGTCGCCTCGGCGACGAACAGCGTCGTCGAGAACGGCACGGGCGGCCGCCGACGGGTCTCCTCTTCCTTGAACTCGACGACCGTGGCGGTCGGGGCTCCGCGGAGCGCGTCGTAGAGTCGCCGGGCGTCGCCTTCGACGGTCCACGGACCGTGGGTGTGCTTCACGCGGAACGGCTCCGAGCCTTTCTTCAACGAGGCGATCAGCTCCCAGAACGGCGTCGGCACGAACTCCTTGATCGCCTGGTCCCGTTCCACGAGAAGGGCGAGGGTCGGGGTCTGGACCCGGCCGACGGAGAGGAAGCTGCGGCCGCGCTGCTGCGCGGTGAGCGACAGATAGCGCGTCAGCAACGCGCCCCACACGAGGTCGATCTCCTGGCGCGCTTCCGCCGCTTGAGCGAGCGCCCGGTCGAGCGTCTTGAGGTCGGCGAAGCTTCGCTCGATCTCTTCGCGGGTCAGCGCACTGTAGCGCGCGCGACGGACCTCGAGGTTCGGCCGCACCTTCTCGAGGAGCTCGAGGATCTCCCACGCGATGAGCTCCCCTTCACGGTCAAAGTCGGTGGCGAGGATGACGCGATCGACGTCCGCGACGATCGTGCGGAGCGCCTCGACGATCCGCGGCTCGGTGATGCGCTTTACCGGGTGGGCCTCGAGGAGACGGGGCAGCGTTTCGAACGACCACTCCGCGAGCTCGGGGGGATAGTCGAGCTCGACGACGTGGCCCCGGAGTCCCGCGACCAGGTACGTTCCGTCCGGACGCTCGAATTCGAATACCGGCGTCCCCGCCACGCGGCTGCGACGCATCGATCCTTGGGAGAGGACGACGGCGATGCGCAACGCCGTGTTGAACTTCTCCGTGATGACAAGTGTTCGGCTCACGTTCGCTCTCCCATGGCGGGCGGGGGTAGATAAGGTCAGGCCCGCGATCGAGAGCGAAACGGCGGGTCGAACGTGCGCGCGCGCCCGTGGAGGACGCGGGGGCGACGAATCGAGACGGACGGTTCGCTCGATCGGCCGCTCTGCGGCGAACGGCTTTATTATAGGCAGCGGCCGTGGGGCCCGGTCCGGTGCCGCGGTAACTCAGTTTGGGAGAGTGCAAGACTGAAGATCTTGAAGCCGCCGGTTCAAGCCCGGCCCGCGGCATCCCTCTCCCGATTCCCGGTCGTCCGTCGCGTGCGCCACCCGCCCCCTGAGCGGTGGAACGGGCACCGGCGTTCGCGCGGGTCCAAAGGGACAGCCTCGCGGGCCGATCGGCCGCGGGCGCTCGCGCCCCGGGAGCCCCGGTCGAATCCGGGGCAGAGTCCGCCCTACGCGCCGGCCGCGGGGACGAACCAGACGTCCGTGATCGAGTACCGCGGGTTCGGGTCGAACCGCGCTTCGACCGGCATGCCGACGTACAGGTCCGACTCCTGAGCGTCCTTGAGACGGACGAGCAGCAGGCTGTCGACGCCGTCGAACTCGACGAGCGCGAGGTTGTACGGCGTCTCCTTCAGGAACGCCTCGCTGCCGAAGTGGCACGTCGTCCACGAGTGCAGGCGGCCCCGAAGCGGAAGGTCGATCCACGCAGTCGGCGCCCCGCACGCCATGCAGTGGCTGCGGGGCGTGGCGTAGGTGGTGCCGCAGCGGCGGGCCGTGCACTTCGATCCCTTGAGCTTTCCCTCCGCGAGACCCAAGAAGAACGGCGAGTCCTCCGCGTAACTGTGGATGTACTGGATCGAGTACGGGTAGCGGATCACGAGGCTCTCGACCCCGTCCTTGTCGCGGAAGATCGCGGCGCCGCTCCGCTCGAGCTCGGCTTGGACGTCCCTGAACTTCTCGAAGGTCGGGGGTTTCTCCTTCATGGCCGGAACCCCCGTTCCAGGATCGATACGGTCACCGACGAGCCCGTACCCGCGTGGCTGTGGATCGCGCCGCGGCGGGCGTTCGGGATCTGGAGCGCCTTGGAACCGAAGTGCTTCTGGATCGTTCCCTGCAGCTGCCAGAACGCGAAGACTCCCTGCATCAGTCCCGTGGCACCGACCGGGTGGCCGCACGCGATCAGTCCGCCGGAAGGGTTCACGGGGATCGCCCCCGCGTTCGGCGTCGGGAAGCCGTAGTCGATCGTCTTGAGGAACGGATCGCCTCGCTCCACGAAATCGTATCCTTCGCCGTACCGGCAGAGTCCGAGGTCTTCGTAGGTCTGGATCTCGCTCGATGCGTACGCGTCGTGCAGTTCGATGAAATCGAGCTCGCGGTTCGGGTTCGTGATCCCGGCCATCCGGTACGCCTCGAGCCCGGCCGCCCGGCCGGCCCGGAACGAGTGGACCCCCGGGTAAGCGAGCGACTGGTAATCCTCCTCCTTCTCGTTGGGCATGAGCGGGACCTTGCCGAACGGCCGGTCGGCGAGCCGCATCGTGTCGGTGCCGCACCCCACGCCGATGATGCGGACCGGACGGTCCGTGAACTCCCGAGCCCTCCGTTCGTCACAGAGGATCGCCACCGCGGCCCCGTCGCTCATCGTGCAGATCTGCTCGCGCGTGAGCGGGTAGCTGATCATCTCCGAGCGCAGCACGTCGTCGACGGTCAGGCGCTTCGGGTACTGCGCGTACGGGTTGTTCAGCGCGTTCAAATGGTTCTTCACGGACACCATGCTCATGATCCGGGAGCCCTCGGCGATCGCCCGACGCTGGGCTTCCCGCTCGTCGGTGATGTGGCCGAACTTGCGCTTGCGGATGTACTCGTAGATGTGGCGGACGACCATCAGGGCGTAGTAGCCGGTGTAAAAGCCGCCGAGGGGAAAGTCGAAGTTCGTGTCCGACGCCAAGGCGATGAACTCGTTGCCTTTCCACGTGGCGACCCGGCTCATCGTCTCGTACCCGGCGGCCAAGCAGACATCCATTCGGCCGCTGGCCACCGCCTCGTAGGCGGCCTGGAAGCACTCGCCGCCGGTGGCGCCTCCCCACTCGATCCGCACCGAGCCTTTCGGGTTCATCCCGAGGTAGTCCTGGACCATGCTGGCCGCTTTGAGCTGCCGGGAGAAGTGGTCGCTGAAGTAGGAGATCCGGGTCCCGTCGATCCGGTCCTTCGTCAGGTTGGGAATCCCGCGAAGGGCGTAGTCGTACGCGCGCTTCACCATCAGCCGAAAATCCATCGCCGGATGGGCCTTCGCGAACTTGGTGACGCCACCGGTGACCATGTAGACCCGTCGGGCGTTCGCGGAGCGACGGGGACGAACCACGGGGCGGTTTCGGCGGGTCGAACGCTTCGTTGAACGGCGGACAGTCGGCATACGGTGCTCCGGTTCTCGCCAACCGGGCCGGGCCTTTAGCGTTGTGGTCGCACCGCACCGACCGGCCGCCAGATTGAAGGGGATCGGGCGATCTCCCGATCCCCGAAAGATGCCGCTCGCATCGATCCGATACCGGTTCCGCCAGTCGCTCCCCGCCAGCCTAGAGGAGGCGTACCGCTGGTGCACCGATTTCCGGGACGACGACAGCCGCTACTTCCCGCCCGGCCTCCGTCGGCGAGTAAAGTGGCTCGCGCCCGACACCCTGACCCAAGAAGACCGCCGGAAGGACGGGCGCCGGACCGTCCGCAAGCTTCGCCTGATCCGCCTCCTCCCGGAACAACGGTCGTGGTCGAACACCCACCTCGAAGGCCCGAACCGCTTCTCGCAGTTCTTCTACCGCCTTCGGCCGAAGGGGCCGCGCCGCTGCGTCCTAGAGTTCACCGCCCTTCACCTCGAGCGGACGGCCCGTTCGCTGACGGACGCGGAGCGTCGGCGACGGGCTCGGGAGCTGGCGCGACAAGACCGGGCCGTCTGGCGTCGATTCGCCCGGGCGATCGCGGCGGAGCGGGCGGACGCGCCTCCGCGGAGCTCCCGCCGCCTCGGAAAGCCGACCCGTTAGGCGGTCGGCGTTTCCGCCCGCAACCGGGTCCGAAGGGTCCGCTCGAGCTTGCGGACGAGATCGTCCGGCGGGTGGATGTGACCGGCCTCTAGCTTGAGGACGACCGACTTCTTTTCGTTGAGCCGCTTCCCGAGTTCCTCCGGGGTCCAGCCGAGCGCCTCGCGAGCGCGCCGGACTCGTCGCGGCCAGTCGTCGGCCAGCTCGAGTTCCCCGGCCTCGACGAAGACGTCGCGTTCCTCGAGGCGCCGAACCGTCCGCCCCGCCGGGGCGACCGCGCCGCCGCGGACCGGCGAGCCGTTCGGCGCCGGTCCGCCGCGCGCCGTAGAGATCGGCCGCCCGAACCGGGCGCACTCCGCGCAGGCGGACAGGACGGTTCCCTCGATCGAGATCGGCGACGTCGATTCTACTTCGGCCCCGCACATCTCGCACAACATTGTTCCTCCTACGATCCGCCCGAAACGGACTGGCGACGTTGATGGGCCGCCCGCCGGGCCGCCATTCGGGCGGCCCCCGCTTCGAGATTGCGCCGCTCCTCCTCGCTCGCCGGTTCGACCGTGGGCACCGGGGTCGGCCGCCCGTCCGAGTCGAGCGCGGCCATCGTCACGTGGCCCTGCATGACGAGCCGGCGAGGCTCGCCCCGGATCCCGGCCGCCATGACCGTCACGAAGACCTCCATCGCGGTCCGCCCGACCCCCGAGATCTCGCCGGTGACCTCGACGAGATCGCCGACGTGCACGGGGGCGATGAAGTCGACCTGGTCGAACGACGCGGTGACGCAGGTGTGGGCTCGGCTGTGGCGCATCGCCACGACGTAGGCGACCCGGTCGATCTCATTGAGGATCGTTCCTCCGAAGACGTTCCCCGTGAAGTTCGCGTCCGTCGGCACCATCAACCGAACGACCGACGAGCGGCTCTCCGCCACGCTCCGACCCGTCGTGCCGATCACCGCTCCCTCCGGTCGGTCCGCTCGGTCTGAACCAGCGGGACCGTGGCCTAGAGAGGCGCCGGCTTAAGGGGTTCTCGGTCTCGGCCGAACGTCCGCGCGAGCGGCTCGACCGGAGGAGACGGGCGGCGGGACGGTGCCTTCTCTCGAGACGGTTCGGGCGAACGCCTATATACAGGGACCTTTTGGGCGCGCCCGGAGCCGTCCTCATGGCGCAGAAGCCCCACCTGAACATCGTCTTCATCGGCCACGTCGATCACGGAAAGTCCACCACCGTCGGCCGCCTGCTGTTGGATACCGGCATCATCCGGCAGGAAGAGATCGATAAGTACCGAGCCGAAGCCGAAGCGAAGGGCAAGGCGACGTTCGAGTTCGCGTGGGTGATGGACGACCTGAAGGAGGAGCGGGAGCGCGGCGTCACCATCGACATCGCCCACCGACGGTTTGACACCCAGAAGTACTACTTCACCATCATCGACGCCCCCGGCCACCGCGACTTCGTCAAGAACATGATCACGGGGACGAGCCAGGCCGACGCGGCCGTCCTCGTCTGCTCGGCCGCCGAAGGTGTCCAAGAGCAGACCCGGGAACACATCTTCCTGTCGCGAACGCTCGGGGTCACGCAGCTCATCTGCGCCATCAACAAGATGGACCGCCAGGAGGTGAACTACGCCGAGGCGAAGTTCAAGGAGGTCCAAGAGGAGCTCACGAAGCTCCTGAAGAACGTCGGCTACAAGGTCGGCGAGCAGGTCACCTTCGTCCCGATCTCCGCGTTCAAGGACGACAACATCAACAAGCCGAGCCCCAACATGCCGTGGTACAAGGGCCCGACGCTGCTCCAGGCGCTCGACAACCTGAAGGTGCCCGAAAAGCCGGTGGACAAGCCGCTGCGGCTCCCCGTCCAAGACGTCTACACGATCACCGGCATCGGGACGGTGCCGGTCGGACGAGTGGAGACGGGGAAGATGAAGGTCGGCGACAAGATCATCTTCCTCCCGAGCGGCAAGACCGGGGAGGTCAAGTCGATCGAGATGCACCACGAAGCCGTCACGGAAGCCCAGCCGGGCGACAACGTCGGCTTCAACGTCCGGGGCATCGACAAGAACGATATCCGCCGCGGCGACGTGGCGGGCCCGGTGTCGAACCCGCCGACGGTCGCCGAGAGCTTCACCGCCAACATCCAAGTGCTGAACCACCCGAGCGTGATCACCGCGGGCTACACGCCGGTCTTCCACTGCCACACCGCGCAGGTCGCCTGCGAATTCACCGAACTGCTTCGCCGCCTCGACCCCAAGACCGGGCAGGTCGCGGAGGAGAACCCCCAGACCCTGAAGACCGGAGATGCGGCGGTCGTGAAGATCACGCCGAAGCGTCCGCTCGTCATCGAGAAGTACAAGGAGTTCCCGCAGCTCGGGCGATTCGCGATCCGCGACATGGGCCAGACCGTCGCGGCCGGCGTCGTCGTCGACGTCAAGAAGCGCGAATAGGCGCGGAGCCGGACGCGCGACGGGAACGGGGGACGATCCGCTCGTGGCGCAGAAGGCTCGGATCTCGCTCTCGGGGACCGACGCGCACAAGGTCGACGCGATCTGCCGTCAGATCCGGGAGATCACCCAGAAGACGGGCGTCCCGATCGCCGGTCCGATCCCCCTCCCCACAAAGCGGTTGAGGGTCCCGGTCCGCAAAGGG
>JAKAWP010000033.1 GCA_021816955.1 Thermoplasmata archaeon | reverse complement strand
CCTCTCCTTCGGTCTCTCGCTCGCCGACATCGAAGTGCCGGCCGAGACCCTCTACGCCGAGAACCGCTCGCTGATCGACGCGACCACCCCGCGACGGTCGTTCGTGGCCGACCCGGTCCGCCTCGACATCTCGGGATACCCCACCGGCCTCGAGCGGGTCGAGCTCGCGAACCACCCGGACCGCCCCGAGATGGGGCGACGGGTCGCCGAAGCCGGTCCGTCGGTCTACCTCGCGCGGACGGACCTTCTCGCGCACCCCGGGGAAGAGGTGCGCCTGAAGGATCTCGTGAACATTCGGCTGCCCGACGAGCCGACCGGCCCGACGGCAACGACCGCGGTGTTCACGACGCGGGAGAACCGTCGGCTTCCCCGCCTCCAATGGGTCGGAGTGCGGGACGCGGTTCCGGTCGACCTCTTGGGCTTGGACGGCGAGCACACGGTGGGCGTCGGGGAGCGAGCGCTCGCGACGGCGACCCCCGGGGAAGTCCTCCAGTTCGAGCGGGTCGGCTTTGTCCGGATCGAGCGGGACTGGCGGCCGGAGGAGCGGCCCGTCCGGGCGGTCTTCGGCCACCCGTAGGCCCGGTCGTTCCCCGAGCACAAACCTTACCCGCGCGGACCGGCTGACGCAGCCCCGACGCATGCGGATCCTCCACACCTCCATCACCGTCGCCGACATCGACCGGAGCGTGGCGTTCTACACTGGCGTGCTCGGGCTCGAGTTCGAGCGGCGACGGCCGATCCCCGAGAACCGGGCCGAAATCGCCTTCGTCCGGGATCCCGAGAGCGGGCACCGGATCGAGCTCACGCGGTGGCTCGACCGCCCGCACGTCGAGCCGGGGGAGCAGCTCGACCACCTCGCCTTCCAGGTCGACGACCTCGATCGCGTGCTGGCCGACGCGCGGTCGAAGGGAGCCCGAGTCGCCAAGGAGCCGTACCGACTCGCCGGTGGCTCGGGACGGATCGCCTTCCTGCTCGATCCGGACGACGTCTGGATCGAGCTCATCGAACCGGCGCCCGCCGCCCACTGACGGGGGCGGAGTGAGCGCGGCGACCGAGCGGGCGGCGACCGCCCGGGCGGCCGAACGGGCGCGCCGGGCGGTCTATAGCGCGACGTTCTTCGTCCGTTTCTCGTTCGGACTGACCCTGGCCGTGCTGGCGACGTACATTGCCGGCCATGTCGAGGGGTTCACGAACTCGGACACCGGGGTGGTCGGACTCGTCAGTTCGATGGCGCCCCTGGGTGAGTTTTCGACCGTCCTCGGTTCGGGTCTCGTCGCCGACCGGTACGGCCGGTTTCCGCTCCTGTTCGCGGGGATGGCGAGCGCGGGCGGGCTCCTCGCTCTCGCGAGCGGCTTTCGGGACCCGTGGTCGCTCGCGGCGATCAACCTCGGCTTCGGGGTAGCGAGCGGCGCGATCCTCGCCTCGAGCCTCGCCGTGATCGCGGATCGGTCTCCCGGCGAGACCCTCGGATTCGAGATGGGGTGGTTTGACGCGATGAACCTCTTCGGCTGGGTGGTCGGGTTTGCGGTCGGCTTCGCGGCCCTCGGCTCGCTCTCGTTCGCGAACCTCCGATGGGTGTTCGCGGCGGGCGCGGGCGTGCTGTTCGCGGGGCTCGCGCTAACGGCGGCCCTCGCCCGGGGGCTAGCGCCGATGCCGCGGGTCCCGTCGTTCTCCGCCCGGCAGGCCCTCCGCGGCGCGTTCCGGACGAACGTGCTGCTCGTCACCCTCCCGTGGCTGGTGATCTACATGCTGATCGGGGCCGTGCTCGTGTTTCTCGGCGTCTCCGCGGAGGGGGTCGGCGTCTCCCCGACGCTCCTCGGCGCCGCCATCGCCGCCGGCGGCCTCGTGCTCGTGGCGACCCAGCCGGGCTACGGTCGGCTCGCCGATCGGTACGGACGGGACCGGTTGATGGCCGTGGGGGTCGTCGGCTTCGTGCTCGTGATGCTCTGGGCCGGCGTGATCGCCGCCGTCGGCCCGCAGCCGGTCTTCCTCGCGGCGATCGCGGTGAGCGGCCTGCTCGCCCTCGCGTACGGACCGGCCGCGCTCGCCGCGCTCGCCGAGCTGACGCACGAGCTCGACCGGGCGACGACGATGGCCGTCTACTCGCTGACGATCTCTCTCGGGATGCTGTTGGGCCTGCTCGGCTACTCGACGCTCGAGTCCCGGCTCGGCAACCTCGGCCTCGACATCTTTCTCGCGAGCATCGCGGGCGCGCTGGTCGTCCTCACCGCGCTCCGACTTCGGGGGCGTCCGGCTACGACTCGGGTTCGATAATCAGGTGCTGCAACGACGGTACCGCCGACCGGACGCGGGGGGCGAGCTCATCGATCGCGGATTCGACCTGGTCCGTCGTGAGGTTGTCCTGGAAGTTCACGCGCAGCGCGACGAGCAGTTGGTCCGGTCCGAGCTGCATCGACTGCAGGCTGCGGATCGATCGGACCGACGGCTGCTGGGCGGCGATCGTATAGATCTGACGGGCCGTGCTCGGATCGATCGCACGTCCGACCAAGAGCTCGCGGTTCTCGGCGGAGAGGACGACGCCGGTCACGATCAAGAAGACGCCGACGACGACGGCGGCAAGCCCGTCGTACTCGCTCCGACCGGTCACGTCGACCGCCGCGAGACCGGCCAGGGCGGCGACGGCGCCGCCGATCGACACGAGGTCCTGGTAGACGACCGTCTTGACCCCCTGATGGACCGACGCCATGAACGACGCGAACGTGGCCCGCGAGCGTCGAAGCTCCCGCACGGCGACCGCGACGCCGCCGACGCTTGTGGCGAGCGTCGCGCCGACGACCCAAAAGCCGAGGGAGACGTTCACCACCGGCCCGGGCGTCGCCACCTGCAACACGCCCGCCGCGAGGGAAAGGAATCCGCCGAGGGCGAAGATCACGAGCGTGGAGACGAACGCCCAGAAGAACCGTTCCTTGCCGTATCCGAACGGATGGTCGGCATCCGCCGGTCGCTGGGAGGCCCGCAGTCCGATCAGGATCACGGCGCTGCCCACGACATCGGCGATGGTGTACACCGCTTCCGCCAGCACGGCGCGGCTTCCGGTCACGACCGCCACGGTCAGGTTCGCCGCGAACAGGATCGAGCCGAGGACGAGCGTCGTCCCGACCACCACACCCGACCGCATCCTAGTGCCGACCGCTCCTCGGTACCGGGCCAGACGCATCCGTTCGTTTAGGATTGGCGGCGGCGCGTATCCGGCGGGGAGCCGGTAGGTCTATAAGCCCGCGGAGCGCTCGCGAAGAGAGCGGGCGATGAGCGAATCGGAAACGACCCGGGCGCCGTTGGCCTCGATCGGAGCGGAACGGGCTCGAGCCGTCCCGGCGCGGGGCGTCCGACCCCGGTTGGATAGCCTCCCGCTCTCGCCCGGGAAGCGGGCCCGACTCCACCACCTGCTCTACGAGCACGGCCCCGGAGGGGGAACGCTGCTCGTGCTGCCGATCGATCAAGGTCTCGAGCACGGCCCCGTCGACTTCTTCGAGAACCCGGACGCGCTCGACCCGACGTTCCAGTTCGAGCTGGCCCGGGACGGCAACTTTAGCGCGATCGCAGTCCACATCGGACTCGCGGAGCGCTATTATCCGGAGTACGCGGGGAAGGTGCCGTTGATCCTCAAGCTGAACGGAAAGACCGGCATCCCCCCCGACCACGCCGCCTTCAGCGCGCTCACCGGAACGGTCGAAGACGCGGTCCGCCTCGGGGCCGATGCGGTCGGCTACACCCTGTACGTCGGTTCCCCGGCGCAGGACCGGGATTTCGCGCAGTTCCAGCAGGTCCGGGCCGAAGCCGACCGGTTCGGGCTACCGGTGATCGTTTGGGCGTACCCTCGCGGCGAAGCGGTGAGCAAGAAGGGCGGTCGGGACAGCCTGTACGCCATCGACTACGCCGCCCGGGTCGCGCTCGAGCTCGGCGCGGATGTGGTGAAGCTGAACTACCCGGTCCGATCCGCCAAAGACCAAGAGAGCCCGGCGCCGTACAACACGCTCGACCTTTCCCCCGAGGAAGCGTTCGCGAAGGTCGTCCGGAGCGCCGGCCGCGCCTTCGTCCTGGTCTCGGGCGGCGAGAAGGTCGGCGACGACGAGATGCTGCTCAAGGTCCGACGATCGATGGACGCCGGGGCCACCGGGATCATCTTCGGACGGAACCTCTGGCAGCGGCCGCGGGCGGAAGCGCTGGCGATCACGCGAAAGCTGCATGCGATCTTCCGGGAGTACGCCGACCGACCGGCCTGAGCGCACGATCCCTCTCGGGATCGTGCTGGTCGGCGACGACGACCCGAAGCGGTGCACCGGGCGGCGGTTGATCGCCCGCGGCTGGGCGGCCGAGCTCCGAGGTCGCTCCGTATTGCCCGGGTCGGTCCTCTTGGACCCGCGGGCGGCGACGCCCCTCAGCCGGGCCGACCGGTGGTCGGCCCGTCGGGGCGGCCTCGTGGCCGTCGACTGCTCGTGGAACCGTCTAGAAGGCCGGCGGGCGCTCCTCCTCGAGCGGGGGTCCCGGCCTGGCGCCATCCACCACCGCCGGCTCCCGTGGCTAGTGGCCGCCAATCCTCAGCACTACGGACGGGTCGCCGAGCTCAACACCGCGGAGGCGTTGGCCGCGTCCCTGTACCTTCTCGGCGAGCCGGAGCGGGCGCAGCGGCTCCTCACCGAGTTTCCGGGGGAGACGACGTTGCTCCGGTTGAACGAGGCGTGGCTTGCCCGCTATGCGGACGCGGACGGCCCCCACGCCGTGACGGCGATCGAGCAGCGGTTCTTCGGTCGTTCGCTCTAAGGCACCGAACTCCAACGACGACCCTCCGATGGGAGGTGCTCCAGGGGGACGTCGCGCACCGAGTCGATCCGGCGGTCGAGAGGAAGATGCGCGAGCAATACTCCCCCGTACCGCTCGAAGATACGGGTCGTGTGCAACGTGAGGCACCGATCCCCGTACACCGATCGCCCGGTGAGGTCGGGGTCGTGACCGCGCAGAAACACGGTGGCGCCGATCCGACGGAGCCAATCGGTGAGGTCCCGCTCATCGAACGGGGTGGCCGCGCCGCGTCGGATCGAAGAGGCGCCGCACTCGGCCCAGACGATCTCGGTCAGCGCGGCGGGCGAAGGCGCGCTGAACGCCGCCCGGGCGTTTCGGACGTCGCCCCGAGGGAATCCGGCGTGCGCGAGGTAGGCGCCGCTCGTGGTCGTGGCAGCGAGCGGTCCCCGCTCGAGCAGGGAACGGAAGCGGTTCAAGCGGGCGGGCGACGGCCCCCAGAGGGCTTCGAGCTCGTCCGGCAAGGTCTCCGGGAAGACCGGAATCCGCCGGGCGGTCTCGTGGTTGCCCTGCAGCAGCACGATTCGCTCGGGCGCGCGGGCGCACGCTTCGAAGAGGAGGACGAGGTTGACCGCGCTACCGCCCGGCGCGTCGGAAGGGGCGCGATCGACGTAGTCCCCGAGGCCGACGAGCCACGTCCCCTCGGGGGCGCGCTCGTATCGATCCAGGAGCTCGATCGTCGAGCGCCAATCGCCGTGCGTGTCGCCGAAGACCAGCGCGGACTTGGCGGGAGGGGACTCCAGTTCGAACAACGGAGGACGCACCGGGATCTGGCGTTCCCAGCGCGCGAGCGCGGCGTCGATATCGGCCGGCGTCCACGCCAGAACCTCCTCGGGTGCGGGGAGAGGAGCGTTCGGCATTCCAGCGCGTCGGCTCACCGCGGGCTCAGCCGGCGGATGCGGGGGGCCGGAGCTTCCGACCGGGGGGCGCGGCCCCCCGGTCCTTTGAACCGGCGAATGCCCTAGGCAACAGGGTTCTAAGCCCTGCCTCGGGAGCCCCGCCCCGCACCGATCGGGGCGGATTGGCCGAGCTGGAGCACCCCCGCAGCGGAACCATTGGTCGGGCGAAGGAAAAGTAGCCCCGGCAGGAGTTTCGGAGCGCGGCTTCGCCCGAGCGCGTCTCCTTCGAACCTGCGTCGCGAGATCCAGAGTCTCGCATGATTGGCCACTACACTACGGGGCTACGCGGCGGGGGAGCGGGGGTCGGTTGATAACGGTTGCCCGAAAGCCCGGGGGGCCAAACGGTCGCGGCGATTCCGCTCCACTTCCCGGGTCTTCCGCGCGGGAGAGTTTCCCCCTCGGGTTGTCGATGGACACAAATATCTCAGTCCGCTCCCCGCCGAGACCATGGCGGAGGGAGCCGGTGGAAGCGACGGCGCTGCACCCGCGAGGCGACGGGGAGTCCACACCGCGGACCGATCGGCGATCCCCTCCACCGGCCGCTCGGGCTGACCAGCCGAGAACGGGCGCCGCGCCGTGGGCGTCGGCCGTCGCCCTCTATGTCGCCATCGCGGGGGGAGCGGTGCCGGTCGCGACCGTCTTCTTCGGCGTCTCCCCCGTCGGATTCTTTTCCCAGCTCCCGACCGCCGGCTATGATCTAATGCTCTCGTTCGGCCGGATGGTCGCCGCCTACGCCGCGTCGCTCGGGTTCGCGCTCGCGTACGGCTACTACGCCGCCACGCACCGGCCCGCCGAGCGGGTCATGATCCCGGTCCTCGACATCCTCCAGTCGGTGCCGATCCTCGGCTTCTTTCCGGTCGCGATCATCTTCTTCGTGAGCCTCACCGGGCCGGGCAGCTGGCTCGGCCCGAACCTCGCGTCGGTCTTCCTGATCTTCACCTCGATGGCCTGGAACATGGTCTTCGGCGTGTACGAGTCGCTGAAGACGATCCCGACCGACCTTCGAGAGGCGAGCCTAGCGTACGGCGTCCGCGGCGGACAGCGGCTGCGGCAGGTCGTCTTCCCGGCCACGGCGAACCGGCTGGTGTACAACTCGATCCTGTCGTGGACCGGCGGCTGGTTCTTCCTGGTCGAGGCGGAGATCTTCACCACGAACTCGTCGAGCCCGACCGTTCTGCCCGGTATCGGGAGCTACCTGTCGTTCTCGGCCGCGAACGGGGAGGGGGCGGCGTTTCTGGCCGGCATCGTGCTGCTCGTGGCCGTGATCGCGGCGCTCGACTTCGGACTGTGGCGACCGCTCAGTCGCTGGGCCGAGAAGTTCCGCTACGACCAGACGCCGGCCGGTGCGACCGCCCCCGAGGTCGACGGACGACGACGAGCCCCGCTGCGGCGCGCGGCCTCGATCGTGTCGCGGGCCGTCGTGTCGGGGGTCTCCCGGGTACGCGCCCCGTTCGGGTTGATCGCGGCGCGGCGCCGCCGAGGGACTCCCCCGGTCCCGGAGCATCCGGTCGCCGAAACCGCGGCCAAGTACGTCGCGTTAGGGGCGATCCTCGTCCTGGTCTGGCTGATCGTCATCGCGCTCGTCGTCGGAACGTACAACCTGTTCACATCCCCGATCCCGGCCGGCATCCGTGCTCAATTCATCACGCTCCCGGCGGCGATGGGCGCTTCGGCGCTTCGGGTCGTCGCCGCGTTCCTGCTCTCGTTCGCCCTGACGTTTCCCCTCGCCCTCTACTTCGCCAAGCTGCGCTCCCGACGCAGCCGCATCGGCCTCCCGATCCTCGAGGTCGTCGCTTCGTTCCCGGCGACCGCCCTGTTCCCGGTGATCATCTTCGAACTCCTGCCGTACATCTCGGGAGAAGGGGCGGCGATCCTGATGCTCATGACCGGGATGATGTGGTATCTGTTCTTCAACCTCCTCTCCGGGATCCGCGGCCTGCCGCCCGATCTCGACGAGGCGGCGCGGGCGTTCGGCGTCGACCGTCGCCAGTACTTGCGCCGGGTCCTCTGGCCGGCCGTCTTCCCCGCGTTCGTGACCGGGGCGATCACGGCGTTCGGGGGTGGCTGGAACACGCTCATCGTGGCGGAGTACTTGAGCGTCGGGAACCAGACGTTCCACCTGTTCGGCATCGGATCGATCCTCGACGCGGCGGCCCAGGAGCCGGGCGGCCTCGCGCTGATGGCCGGCGCTCTGCTCACGCTCGTCCTCACCGTGGTGGCGGTGAACGAGCTCATATGGAAGCCGATGTACCGGCGGGCGGTCGAGCGGTACCGGTACGACTGATACCGGGGGGATTCCGCCGGCGAACGGAAGGCGAGGAGACCGGGGTCGACGATGCCGATCATCGAGCTGCGCCAGGTCGACAAGATCTTCCCGACCCGGCACGGCACGATCACCGTCATGCACGATCTGTCGTTCGACGTCGCCGACTCCGAGTTCCTCGCGATCACCGGCCCGTCCGGTTGCGGGAAATCGACCCTGCTGCGCCTGATCCACGGGCTCGAGCGGCCGACGAACGGCTCGATCCTCTACCGCGGCGCGCCCGTCTCGGGCGTATGCCGGCGGATGTCGATGGTCTTTCAGAGCTTCGCGCTCTTCCCTTGGCTCACCGTCCGGGAGAACGTCGGGTTCGGGCTGGAGGCGCTCCACTGGACGCCGGATCGCATCGCCGAACAGGTGGAGCGGTACATCCAGGTCACCGGCCTCGGAGGCTTCGAGGACGCCTACCCGCGCGAGTTGTCGGGCGGGATGCGCCAGCGCGTCGGTCTCGCCCGCGCCCTGGCCGTCGAACCGGACGTGCTGTTGATGGATGAACCGTTCAGCGCTCTCGATCCGCTCACCGCGGAAGCGCTCCGGGAGGAGGTCCTCCAGCTCTGGCGAGACCCGGCGCTGCCTCCCGAGGCGGTGCTCCTCGTGACGCACAACATCGAAGAGGCGATCCTGCTCGCGGACCGAGTGGTCGTGCTCTCGGGCCGGCCGACCCGCGTGCTCGAGACGGTCGAGGTCCCCCTCCCGCGGCCGCGCAACCGCAAATCCCCCGCGGTGTACGACCTCATGGATCGGGTCTACTCGCTCATCACCGAGGATGAGTCGCTCGCGGCCCCGACCCCTCCCGCCCACTCCGCGCCGGCCGAAGCGACCCGTTCGAGCGACCGAAGCGACGACCCGTCCCTCGGCGCTCAGTGACCGCCGCTGGAGCAAGTTATAAGAGCGGACCTCGGCTCTGCCATTCTCCCGGACCGAACGTGCCAACAATCTACCCCAAGGCCTCCCGCAGTCAGGTGATGGGCCTTCTCGTCCTGTTGAACGAGCACGGCGGATCCGAGGATGTCGCGCTCCTCGCCGACGACCTGGAGCTGGAGCTCGACGAGATCCTCCCGTCGGTCGAGTTCGCCGAGGCGCTCGGACTGTTGCGGGTCGACGACGGACGGGCGACGCTCACCCCGACGGGCTCGCAACTCCTCGCCGGAACGATCTCGGAGCGACGAGCGCTGATCCGGGAGCTGTTGCTCAAGACCACGCTGTTCCGTACGCTCCTGCGGGCGCTCGAAGGGTCGCCGAGCCGGTCGCTCTCCGAGGAGGAGTACACCCAACTCCTCGAACTCACCGTCCCCCCCTCCGACGATGTGATCCAGACGATCGTGAACTGGGGACGGTACGCCGAGCTGTTCCGCTACGACTCCGAGCGCCGGGCCCTGATCGCCCTGCCGCGAGGACTCGCCGCGAGCGGCAGCGGCCGACGCGGCCGACCACCGGCCCGCCCCGGCGAGACCTCGGATCGGCCGAAGGGTACTGCGGACGACGGCGCGCTGACCTTCCCCGAGCCGCCGCGCCCCGCCAGCGCCATCGTCCCCCCGGTATAGAACCGGGGCGACGCCGACCGCCGGGTTGAAACCGTTAAACGGGGAGTGCGTTCCCGCGCGGCGTGGGCACGTAGATCAGCGGAAGATCGCTGCTTTCGCAAAGCAGAGGTCGGGGGTTCAAATCCCCCCGTGTCCACTCGGACAAACATAATAACTAAGCCCCGGGAGCCTCTCCCTCGGCGTGATCGGGTCGCGAAAGGGGCACCGGCGGGCCGATTCGGGCCGGGTTCAGATACTGTCCGACCCCGACGTGCGGCGGTAATACGACGACCTCCAGCGGGGATCCCGGGCGACCGGGGACGTCTACATGCGCCGGCTCGCGGGCTTCTGCTCGCGGGTCAGGAGGACGCCGGCGCAGCTCGCGGAGCTCGCCGAGCCGGACATGCATCGGCTCCTGCTCGACTTCGTGACGTCGGAGGAACGCCGGGGCGCGACCGGGGGCTACGTCAGCCACAGCGTCGCGGTCGTGCGTTCATGGCTTACATTCAGGGGACGCCCCGTCGTGAGGCGCATCAAGATCCGCCGCGCCGATGCGACGCCCACGCTCGAGAACGAACGCGTGCCGTCGCAGGACGAGCTGCGCCGGATCCTCCTCGCTGCGCCGCCCCGGTGGCGGGTGGCGGCGGCGCTCGTCGCTCACGCCGGGGTCCCGCCCGAGGTCCTCGGGAACTACCTTGGCGACGACGGCCTCACGCTCCGGGACCTCCCCGACCTCGAGATCGGGAACGGCGCCCCCCGGTTCGCCCGCACGCCGGCGATGGTCGTCGTGCGGCCCGAGCTGTCGAAGGCCGGGCACCGCTACTTCACGTTCATCGGCGCGGAGGCCGCCGGGTACGTGACCGACTACCTCTCCGAGCGGGTGCGCTCGGGCGAGGCCCTGACGGCCGCGACCGACGTGGTGCACCCGGCCCGGTCCCCCAAGCGGTTCGTGAGGACGATCAACATCGGCGACGGGATCCGCGCGGCGATCCGCCGGGCCGGGTTCCCTTGGCGGCCGTACGTGCTTCGGGCGTACGCGGACACACAGATGCTACTCGCGGAGTCGAAGGGAGAGATCGCCCACAACTACCGGGCGTTCTTCATGGGGCACAAGGGCACGATCGAGGCCCGGTACACGACGAACAAGGGAAGGCTCCCCGCCACGCTCGTCGATGACATGCGCGAGGCGTACCGCCGCTGCTCGGCGTTCCTCGAGACGTCGCGGACCGGCGACGACCGGGCGGAGCGCACCGCGGCCGTCCTGCGGGCGCTGCTTCGGGTCGCCGGCTACGCCGATGCCGAGCTGGTCGGCATGGATCTTGGGTCGATGACGCCGGAGCAGATCGGCGCGCTCATCGACCGGCGGCCGATGGTGGGGACGAAGACGGCCGCCGGCCCGAGGCAGCAGGTGATCCCGGAGTCCGAGCTGCCGAGGTACCTCGCCGACGGGTGGGTCGCGCGGATCCCGGGCAACGGCTCGAAGTTCGTCGTGGAGCGGCCCGGCTGATTCGGAAGGCCACCCATCCACCCCCGGGGCCCGAAAGTCGCTTGGCGGCCCCTTTCCGGCGTCCGATCTCCCGGCCCGGGCGCCCGAAACCCCCCTCGGACGGAAAAGCGCCGGATCCGCCGATCGGGCCCGGCCGAGCGAAAACGGACAGTTGAGTAGCGCGTCGCCTCACTTCATCGCATTTCGCAGAGCCCTTGCTTGTTCCTCGAAGTTCTCCTCAATGAATTGGCTGCAGTCACGTGGGTCGGGGTTCAGCCGATCCGGCTCGAGTCTTTCGTCTATATCCCACCCACCGTCTCCTTTAGGCCTCATCTGGATCACGCCCACACCGAATCGGCGGGCTTCCTTGAACAAAGCCTCAGCCAACGGGTCGTCAGACTTGTCAATGTCTTCGGAACCAAGCCACTCAACTGCGACGTAACTTTGGTGTCCAAACTTGCCATGCGAAGCTGCTTCGAACACCGCCACGACGCTGACATCCGAGTATCGCTTGACTTCGACGGTCGTCACTTCGAGGGTCTTCGGGGGAATGAAGAACTCCGAGGTCGCTACAGTCACGACGGAAATATCGGGCCTGGACCATTTCCCGGATTTGCGCTTGTGACCCTTCGGCGGTCCGGTGATCTTGCAGATATAGAAGTCAGGCGACTTGTAGTCAGGTCCCCAGAACTTGTCGAACCAGTCCTTCAGGGGGCCATAAAGGTCGAACTCGTCTCTCACTCCGCCCGGAAGCTTGAGTTCAGCCTCCTCGGTTCCTTCCTTCAGTCGGACCGTTCCGCCACGCCCCCGCCCGAGGATGATGACTCCCTCGGACTCCAACTCGGCCCGGGCCGTGAAGTACTGCTCAGGCAAAACACCGAGGCGCCGGATCAGGGCCAGATTACCAACCGTCGAACCGTCCTTTGGCAGAGCAGCTCGTATTCGCTCAGCGAGCTCGGAAGCCATGCGAGCACGTCACTGCGTGTAGGTGACTTGAATCTTGCTCTGAACCTCTGAACCGGATGGATTCGAACCTTATAAGGTTCAAAACCTATAGAAATGGCCCTGCTTCGATTCCCCCGAACTATTCGCCACCCGCGCTGAGATTTAGGCCCTCCGGCCAGGGTGAACATCGTCAAACCCGAGTTTTACGCGGGTCCTCGTTCTCTATCGAGAAGGCGTAGGGGTCACACATCGGTAATTCCAATCGCTGGTCATTTGTATCGGCGTGTCAACCAATATCGTTAATATGTAGGGACCACTTCCATTCTCCGTGCTCCTCTACCGCGTCCGACGGGGACGGAATACCTACTTCCGCCTCCGCAAGAAGGGCCGCGTCAACGGCCACGTCGTCAACATCGTCGACCTCTACCTCGGCACCGAGGCGGAGATCATCCGCCGCCTCACCGACCCTGAGGCGATCTTCGGGGGGGTCGAGGTCACCTCCTTCCCGTTCGGCACCGCCGCCGCGTTCCTCGCCGCCGACCACGAACTCGGGTTCACCCGCGTCGTCGAGGAGGTCACCGGCAGTCGTACCACCGCCCAGACCCTCTTCGCCTTCATCGCCGGTCGCGCCCACGAACCGGTCTCCAAGAACGGGATGGCAGAGTGGGCGGACCGCTCCCTCCTGCGATTCCAAGGGGATCGGCCCTCCCTCTCCTCGCGGGCCTACCTCCACCACATGGACAAGCTGACCGACCCGGTCGTCGAGCGGATCACCGAACGATTGGGAAACGAACTGGTCCGCCAGGGTCACCGCCCCTCCCTCGTCTTCTTCGATCCCACGAACTTCTCGACGGAACAACCGCCCGAGGAGGACGACCCGGACCGTCAGCTCCCCAAGCCCGGGCACGCCAAGGACGGCAACCTCCAGGAGAAGCTCGTCGGCCTCGCTACGGCGGTGACGGACGAGCACTTGCCGGTCTACCATCGAGTCTACCCGGGGAACGAGAACGACGCGAAGCTGTTCCAGGAGGTTGTCGGGACGATGGTCGGCCAGCTGGTGAAGTTCGGGGTGGTCGCCGACGACCTCACGTTTGTCTTTGACCGGGGGGTGAACTCGGAGGACGGGCTGGCGGCGATCCGCGCCGAGTCGGTCCACTTCCTCTCCTCGCCGAAGCGCAACCAGGTGCGGGACCTCCTCGCCAAGCCTCGCTCCGCCCATCGAACCCTCTACACGACCGAACAGGAGGAGACGATCCACGGGTTCCGATCGAAGCGCCGCGTGCTCGGGGTCGACGGAGTCGTGGTGGTGGCGTTCCACGAGAGCGCGCGGAAGCGGCAGGCTCGGGACTACGAGCGGGCGAAGGAGCGGTTCCTCGCCACCTGTCAGTCGGTGGCGGCGCAGATGTCGAAGCCGCACCGAGGACGCCGCTCGACGGTGCAGAGCGTGACGGAGCGGATCGAGGACGCGCTACCGCCGAAGTGGCGGGGGGTGTTCAAGTATCGGGTCGGGGCGACCTTGGACCAGGATCCTCCTCGATTCACGGTGACGGGGTGGGTCGACGCGAAGAAGGAGGCGGAGCTGAGGGAGGGGTTCGGGAAGACCGTGGTCTTCACCGATCGAGGGGACTGGAGTGACGAGCAGATCGTGCGGACCTACTTCGCCCGCTCCGGAATGGAGGAGGAGTTCCACGTGCTGAAGGACGTGCTG
>JAKAWP010000004.1 GCA_021816955.1 Thermoplasmata archaeon | reverse complement strand
AGTTCCGCGCCCTCTTTCCGCGCAACGCGGTCGAGTACTTCGTGAGCTACTACGATTACTACCAGCCGGAGGCGTACGTCCCGCAGATCGACCTGTACATCGAGAAGGACGCGTCGATCAACGAGGAGATCGACCGGCTGCGGCACCGGGCCACCCAGGCCCTCCTGACCCGTCGGGATGTGCTCATCGTGGCGTCGGTGAGCTGCATCTACGGCCTCGGATCCCCGGAGGATTACCGGGCCTCCGTGATCGACCTGGCGGTCGGCCAG
The DNA here is from genome assembly GCA_021816955.1 of Thermoplasmata archaeon. Classification (GTDB taxonomy): domain Archaea; phylum Thermoplasmatota; class Thermoplasmata; order Lutacidiplasmatales; family UBA184; genus Lutacidiplasma. The sequence continues at coordinate 64,568 of JAKAWP010000004.1, read as the reverse complement.
ACGATCCGGCGCGCGGAGTTGCTCGAACGGCTCGTCCGGATGCGCTACCAGCGCAACGATCTCGAACTGAAGCGCGGGCGGTTTGCCGTCCGCGGGAGCACGATCGACGTGATGGGCGCCGGGGAGTCGGTCCACCGGATCGTCCTCGACGGCAACCAGATCGCCTCGATCACGGAGCTCGATCGCGTCACCCGCACCGAGGGTCCCGAACTCGACCGGCTCTCGATCTTTCCGGCGACGCACTTCCTCTCGCTCGACGAGCGGCTCCGGTCGATCTTGGCCGCGATCGATCGCGAGAAGTCCGAACGCGTGGCCGAGCTCCTGCGGGAAGGCAAGGTCGTCGAAGCCCAGCGGCTCCGGGGGCGGACCGACTACGACCTCGAGATGATCCGCGAGACCGGCTACTGCTCGGGGATCGAAAACTACGCGCGCTACTTCTCCGGCCGCCCGCCGGGCGCCCCGCCGTACACGCTGCTCGACTTCTTCCCGCCCGACTTCCTGGTCTTCCTCGACGAGTCGCACGTCACGATCCCGCAGCTCGAGGGGATGTACAAGGGCGACCGCAGCCGCAAGGACAACCTGGTCGACTTCGGCTGGCGGCTCCCATCGTGCCGGGACAACCGCCCCCTCACGTTCCCCGAGTTCCTGGCGCGCGTCCCGCAGGCGGTCTTCGTCTCCGCGACGCCCGGACCGTTCGAGCGGAAGTATTCGAGCGCCATCGTGGAGCAGATCATCCGGCCGACCGGTCTCGTCGACCCCGCCGTCGAGGTTCGGCCGCTCGCCGGCCACATCGCCGACCTCGTGCGGGAGCTGGAGGCGTGCGTGGCGCGCGGCGACCGGGCCCTCGTGACGACGTTGACGAAGGCGACCAGCGAAGAGCTCGCCGAGCACCTGTCGAAGCTCGGGCTACGGGTCCGCTACCTCCACAGCGAGGTCGAGACGATGAAGCGGATCGAGATCCTGCGCGATCTACGCCTCGGTCGGTTCGACGTGCTCGTCGGCATCAACCTCTTGCGGGAGGGACTCGACCTTCCCGAGGTCAGCTTCGTCGCGATCCTCGACGCCGACAAGGAAGGGTACTTGCGCAGCGAGACGTCGATCATCCAGACCGCCGGTCGCGCGAGCCGTCACTCGGGGGGACGGGTCGTCCTCTACGCCGACCGGACGACCGGATCGATGGCCCGCGCGATCGCGGAGATGCGGCGCCGGCGCGAGCGGCAGCTCGCTTACAACGCCGAGCACGGGATCGTTCCCGAGTCGATCCGAAAGGAAGTGCTGAGCCTGCTCGCCCCGGAGGAGGCCGCGCCGTCCGGCGAACTGTCGACGGCCGGACTCGGCCGAAAGTGGAAGTCGAAGCTCCCCCTGCTGTTCGCCCAGCTCGAAGAGGAGATGCGGCTGGCGGCCGAACGCCTCGACTTCGAGGAAGCGGCGCGGATCCGCGACCGGCTCCGGGCGCTCAAGCGAACCGCCCCCTCGTCGGCGGCCGTCCCCCCGGCGCCCCGGCGCCGGGCGGGCTAGGGTTCGTCGGCCCACTGCACGACGTCGGGCAGTCCGTCGATCGCAGCCTGTTGCCGAAGCATCGCCACGAACTCTTGGAGGCCGGGGCCGAGCACCGAGCGGATCGAGGGGGAGAGGCGCTCGAAAAGGCGGGCGAGGGACGATGCGATCCGCTCGCTGAGCTGTTCGACGAGCGCGTGGCCGGCCGGCCGGATCCGTACGGTCACGGTGCGTCGGTCGGGTTCCTCGCGGGTTCGGGCGAGGCACTGCCGCGCTTCGAGTCGGTCCAAGATCTCGCTGACCGCGGGTGGGCGGACCCCCAGCGTGCGGCTGAGGGTGGATGGGTGGAGTCCATCGGCTCGGTCAACGTAGTACAGCGCCAGATAGTCGATCGGCGACAACCCCTCGGGTGCCGTCACCGTCCGCACCGTCTCGGAGAGGTAGATCCAGCTGCGTCGGAGGAGCCGGACGGTCCGAAGCGGATCGTCCGCGGCTCTCCCCTCGTCGAGGTCGGGCGCCCCCGGCGGCGCGGGCCTTTCCATTAGCGCCCGATCGCCTTCTCCTCCTAAGCCTCATCGGTGCATCGGGGCACCGCCGGGCCTCTCCGGGCCGCCGCACCGCGATCCCCGGTGGACGTTCCGATGCCGATTTACCCGCCGACTCTTCGCCGAGGCGATGGCGGCGGCCGGCCGGCAGCGCGAGATCGCGTGGGGGCTCGCCGAACTGCGGCGCGCCGGCGCGGCCTCGGAGCTCCTCTTCCTATACGAATGTGCCACCCAGCCAGTTCGCCGCCTGAGGACGGTCGCCGACCGGCTGGGGCTCACGGTCCAAGCGGCGTCGCACCTCTACCGGCAGTTGGCGAGCCGGGGGCTGGTGCGCACCGACCAAGGGGAGTACCGGCCAACCGTCGAGGGAGTCTCTTGGCTGCACCGAGCGCTGACCGAGCTCGAGGGCGATCTCGCCCGACGTCGCGAGCGGCTGCGCATCGTGCGCACCGCCCTCGCCATCGCCGGCGAGCGCATCCCACCCGGTGCCCGGGTCCGGCTCGAGCTGTCCGACGGAGTCCTCGTCGCGCGGCGGGGGGCGTCGGCCGGCTCCCAAGGGATCGCCCGCGCCGGGGCCGAGAACGGCGAGCTCGTGGAGGTGGCCGAGCTGAGCGGGATCGTCGCGATCCCGCCGGCGACGATCTACTTGGTGGTCGTGCCCACGCGGCCCCCCCCATCGGTTCGGGATCTCTCGGCGGCGCGCGCGGCGGTGCGACGGTTTCCCCACGGGCTCGTGGGAGCCCAGGGGACGGCCGCGGTCTACCTAACCGGCCGGCTTCGGCTTGCGCCGGTCCGCTTTGGCTTCGCCGCGGCGGCCCTCGAAGCGGTCCGGCTCGGCGTCTCGGTCCTGGGCTTTATCGAGGAAGAAGAGCTTCCTCGCTTCCTCGCGACGTTCACCGGCCTCGAACGGATCCCGATTCGGACCGTCCGCCTAGACGAACTCTCGCGGCCCGGGAGTCATAGGCGCCCCGGTCGACGCCGCCCCGAGCCGACGCTCCAACGCTCCCGTGAGCTCCGGTAGGTTCGCGACCGTCACGGCGCCGCGCGCGCGCAGGCGGGCGAGGAGCCGGTCCGCGGCCCCGTCGGGGGTGAAGTCGCGCCGGCCAGTCGTCGTCGACTCGACCAAGACGACCGGCTTCTGCCCCACGATCGGCTCCACGTCCTCGAGATTCGCCAGATTCCCCGGCCCGACCGCGAACGGAGCGACGACCACGGCATCGGCGGCGGCGAGCAGCTCGCGCTGCCGGGCCCGGGTGGACGGGGAGATCGGCGCGAAGGGAAGCTCGACCACGGCGGGGATGTGGAGCGATTCGGCGACCTCGGTGTCGCTGTCCAACAGCGGTACCACGCCGACGGAGAGCCGGTAGCCTTCGTCGACGAGGTGCCGGACGATCGGCGAAGCGGAACCGCCGCCTCCGACGACATGGATCCAACGTCCCAGTCCCGCCGGGACTCGGAGCGTCGACGACGGTGGAAGGACGGGCACCAGGTACGGGATCTGGGTCCGGGGGTCTTCCTTCATCTCGGCCACGATGCCCCAGACGGCGAGCAATAGCTCCGGCCGGAGCACCTCCCGCGGGAGGCCGTCCGCGACCGCACGCCCCCGGTCGAGCACGACCACCCGGTCGGCGAATCGCGCCGCCAAGTTGAGGTCGTGGAGGGCGACGATCGCCGACTTGCCGCGCTCGCGGCACAGGTGACGGACCCGCGAGAGGAGGTCGAGCTGATGACCGAGGTCGAGATGGGCCGTCGGCTCGTCCAGCAGCAGAATCGGGGTCGCTTGGGCGAGCACGCGGGCGAGGACCGCCCGCTGGCGCTCCCCGCCGCTCAGCTCAAGGATGCCGCGGGCGGCTTTCGCCCGCAGATCGACCGCGGCGAGCGCCTCGTCGGCGGCGGCCCGGTCCCGATCTGATTCCCCTTCGAAGGGGGGGAGATGGGCATGCCGCCCATAGAGCACATACTGGTCGAGCCGGAGGTTCTCGCGCAGCTCTTCCTGCTGCGGCATCCATGCCACGACGCGCGCGCGCTCCCGGACCGAATACGCTTCCACGTCGCGGCCGGCGAGAATCACCCGCCCGGCGACCGGCGCTTCCAAGCCGAGGATCGTCCGCAAGAGGGTCGTCTTGCCGGAGCCGTTGGGGCCTGTGAGCGCGAGGAATTCGCCCGGCCGGAGCCGCAGGGAGACCCGATGGAGTACCGTCCGCTCGCCGTACCGGGCGACAACCTCGCGGACGACCAGGGGATCTGGGACGGCGTCGACGGCGATCACCACCCCCTCCTCGGATCGCGGCGGTATCGGTAGAGCACGTAGACGAAGAACGGCCCTCCTAGGAACGCCATCGGCACCCCGATCGGAAGCTCGGTCGCGCGGACGACGTTGAACGAAAGATCGAACGCCCCCCCGAGCAAGATCGCTCCCAACACGCCCGACAAGGGCAGGACCCGGCGGTAGTCGTAGCCGAACAGGCGGCGGACGAGGTGCGGGGCGATCAGGCCGACGAAGCCGATCACACCGGTGAACGCGACCGCGAGGGCGGTCGCCATCGACGCGAAGAGGATCGACCGGGAGACGAGACGACGCGCGTCGACCCCGAGGCTCTGGGCGACGTCCCCGCCGAGCTGGAGGAGATTGACTCCCCGGGCCTCGAGGCTGATCACGACCCCGACCACGAACAGCCCCCCGACGATCAGTCCGTCGTTCGGCCAGTTCGCCCCAAAGACCCCGCCGAGCAGCCAGTAGTCCAGTTGGAGGTTCCCGACCGGATTGTAGATCAAGGTGAAGACAAGCACCGCGGACAAGAAGGCGTTGAGCGCGACGCCGGTCAATAGCAACGTTTCGGTGGAGCTGCGCGAGCTCCGGGCCGCGATCAAGATCACGGCCCCGGTCAGCACGGCACCGACGAAGGCGAAGAGCGGTAGGGCGACGTTCGCGACCTGGAGGCCCACGTTGAAGACGAACAAGAGCGCCGCCCCGATCGCCGCGCCCGTCGAGATCCCAAGAAGGTACGGGTCGGCGAGGGGGTTCCGGAAGATGCCCTGAAGGAGCCCGCCGGAAAGGCCGAGCAGGGCCCCCGCGGCGAACGCCAAGACGATTTCCGGGACGAGCGCTCCCCAGACGATCAGGACGAGGGTTCCGCAACGAGCGGCCGACACCTCCGCGCCGCACGGGGAGCCTCCGAGGAGACCGAACGTCAACTGGTAGGCGAGGATGTGGAAGACGGTGGCCGGCGGGATCGGTACCGGCCCGAAGAGGACCCCGATCAGAAAGAGGGCGACCAACGCCCCCCCGATGCCCACCGACGTCCACCGTCGGTGGAGCGCGCGCGAGCGCTCGGTCCTTTCGGAATCCGGAGCGGCCGGATCCGCGACGGCCATCGGGGCCGTCAGACGAACGGGATCGTCGGGTACAGAATCTCCGCGAACGTCGGGATCCACAGGACCAGCGTCGGGTCGGCTTCGGTCATTAAGGTAACGTCCACGTACGTCACGTTGCCGTGCTGGACGGCGGGAAACGAGGACCAGTCGGGTCCTTGGGCGTAGCTCGCGTTCGTAACGCCGAAGCCGTACCCGGCCACGATCACCGAGGGGTTGGCGGCGAGCACCTGCGAGCCGGAAAGGGTCGGGTACGCGCCGGCCGACGAGGCCCCGGCGATGTTGACACCCCCCGCCGAATCGATCAACGACTGGCCGAATGAGCCGGGACCGAAGGTCGAGTAGCCCGCGTAGGGGCTCGACGCCGGCGTCACGTAGTAGGTCAGCAGGACGCTCCGAAGCGGAGTCCCGTTCAAGGAGAGGTTACTCACAAACGATCCCGCCTCGGCGAGCGTCCGTTGGAGCTGGCCGACCAGCCGGGCCCCGGTCGCCCCGGTCGAGAACACTTGGCTGATCAGATTGACGTCGTAGACAATCCCGCCGAGCGTGCTCGGCGCGAGGAATACCACCGGGATTCCGTAGGTCGCTTGGAATCCTTCCATCGTGCTCACGGAGACGATCGAGGCCGCGAAGACGATCTGGGGGGTGAAGTTGAGGATCTGGACCAGCGAGAGGGCGGGGTACGCCGTTACGCACATCGAGGCCGAGAGGTTCCAGGCGGCGACTTGGGCGGGCGTGTAGTCCCCCAGGAGACCGCCGTACGCCGAACTGGAGCAGTCGACCCCTTGGATCCGGTCCCGCAGACCGAGCCGGACCAGGCTGTCGACGATCGACGGGCCGAGCACCACCACCCGAGCGGGGTTGTACGGCACGGAGACGGAGCGGCCCAAGTCGTCGATCACGGTCACGTTGCCGGATCCCGAGGCCGACGGCTTCAGGTTGTAGTAGACGGCGGTCACCGTGACGGAAACTCCGGCGGCGAGGACGATCGCCACGACAAAGATCGCGAGCGGGAACGGGCGACGGGGCACGGGATTAGGGGCCGAGTTCAACGACATTGGAAAAACATCAAGCACAGTTGTATTTAGCGATTCGCGTGATCCGGCGGGGTCGGGGTCGGGCGGATCGCTTACCCGAAGGGCCGGGTCGACGGTCTGAGGGACTCGGCGAAGGCGGCCGCCGGTCGGCCGGTTGTGCCGTCCTCTCCGGTCGTACCGGCGGGCGGGTAGGGGGAGGAAGCAAAGGCTTTCAACGCCCCCCTCGTTCGCCCGCTCGGAGGGGAGCATAGGCTAACCTGGCAGACCAGCGGGCTCCAGTCAGGAGGTCGATCGACCTCCTGGAAAGAATAGGGTCTGCGGAGGGGCGACAGCCCCGATGACGAATGACTGGAGCGCGCGGAGAGACCCGCATATCGGGGTTCAAATCCCCGTGCTCCCACTCCTCCGGTGTCTATTCCGGACGAGATCGATTTGGACCTTCCGTCTTCGCAGGCCGGCGGACGCTGTCCGGAGGAGCCCCCATCGGCGAGTGCGTCGAGAGGTGTCCGATCTCGCGCTCCGTGAGTGTCGTGGGGCATCGCGGGTCGCGTATCCGGCGGCCGTCTCACCGCGGGAACGCCCGGTGCCCACTTCGATCGTCGCCCCAGATACGGCCCGACCCGGTCCGATCGAGCATTGCCGGGACGACGTGGTGACCTCCCCGGCGCCCGATCAATTCGGCAACACCGGACCGCCCGCTCGTGACGCTTCACGGAACCCGGCAAATCGGTAAGCCGGACGGACCTATTCCGCCTAGTCCGACCCCCGATCGTCCTATCTGTGTCGTCTCCCTCTCACCGCAGCCAAGATCTCCCGGGTTTGCCTTCTCCCAAGAGTTCTTGAACATCTTCGCTCTCTTTGGGATAAGGACGGAGAGCATGCCGGACCAATGGGCCGGCCGCGGCCAAGGAATCGGCGGCGGCCGACAATCCATCCGGCTATTCCGTACTCGGCCGACTCGTACGGCGGGCCGCCGCTTCTTCGGGGGTTCCGCCGAGGCGGCCGGCCGGGCGGAGTGGAAACGCCCTCTTCTCGAGGGGAGGTCGATCGGACGTCGGTTACCGGCCGAGGGCTCGCGATCGTCCGACTCGTGCGGAGGGGGCCGAGTCGGCGCGGGGGGGTGAACCGATGGGAACGTCGTCCGAAGGGGACCCGTTCGCTTGGTACGAAGTCCCGATCTATTTTCACCGGCCCGGGAAGGAGTTGTATCGGTTCTCGATCCGGCTCGTCGACCGCCCGGGCGCGGTCACTGCCGTGACCAATGTCGTGCGGTCCGAGTCGATCAACGTGCTCCACCTCTCCGGATCGGCCGTGTCGAGCCGCGGTTATGGGATACTCCACATGTTTGCGGAGGGGCCGAAGCTCTCGGCCGATCACCTCACGGAAAAGCTTCGCGCGATCGACGTCGTCCAAGAGGTTCGGGTCGAATCCGGCGAGGACGGGTTGCTCGTCGGAACGGCGCTGCCGGTGCGGTCGATCGAATCCGGTGAGCGCGTCCTCTCGCTAACAAGCACCTACTTCTTCAACATGCTGGATGCCATCCGGGACCGGATGGGAACGGGCGGTTCGGTGCTGATCTACGAACAAGGGTCCAACTTAGGGCGGGCCGCCTTCGCGGGGTACTTCGGGAAGGTCGGGGTGGAGTGGGGCCGTCAGCATCTCGAATATGCGTTCCGCGTGTGGGCGGCGGTAGGGTGGGGCCGCGTGCGGAGCGCCACCATCGATCCGAGCGGCCGGTCGATGCGGCTCCGGCTGGAGGATGGCTTGGAGTGCGCCGGCCGCCAGGCGTACGCTCCCTACTCTCAGTTTTACCGCGGCTATCTCGCGGGAGCGGGCACGGTCATCCTCGGAGGGGAGGTCACGTGCACGGAACGAAAATGCCTCGCGATGGGAGATCCGGCGTGCGAATTTGAGATCGTGCGGTCCCGGTAGCCCGCAGAGGCCCGCGGAACGATCCGACGAGCCGGGAACCGGACGGGATGGCGGCCCCGGTTGTCGCCGCCTCTATTCGGGTCGCGAGTCGCGGCCCGGTGGAAGGCGAAGAGCCTATCGTTTCCCGGCGCGGTACCGGGTACGATTCGGTCGGACGGAGCCTACCATGACGAAAACATCGGGCGCCCGGCGCCCCCCGCGACCGTCCTGCGCCTGCTGCGATTGTCCCGAAGGATGCTGTCACTGCTGCGCCTGCTGCGCCGTCGATGCCGCGTGCTGCCGGACTTGTCCTCCCGGCCAACCCCGGTCCCGTTGAGCCGATCCGAGCGAAACCGGCCGACCGGCGCCCCGACGTACGTCAAATAACACTCGTCCTCGACGCCCGAGATGCTGGAGTACGTCGGGGTGCGGGTCCGCGATCTGGACCGCGCCCGCCGCTTCTACACGGACGGCCTCGGCTTGCGCGTGGAGAAGAGCGGTCGGATGGCAGCGGGCGGCGTGTGGCTCGAGCTTCGCGACCCGGACTCCGGTAGCCGCCTCGAACTCAACTACTATCCGGGCGACATCCCGTACCGGCCGGGGGACGAGCTCGATCACCTCGGCTTTCGGGTGGATGACCTCGATGCGGTCGCCGCCCGATTGGTTTCGCTCGGGGCCCGGATGGAGATTCCTCCGTTCGTGGAGGGGCGGACCCGGCTCGCCTTCCTGTCGGATCCGGACGGGATCTGGATCGAGCTCTTTGAAGCGGTGGAGGACGAAGAGACGCCGGCGTCGCGGGTGCCCCGATGAACCTCCGAAGTCGACCGACGGGTAGATAGATACCCCCCCTCCCTTCCCATTCCGCGATGGTCGGGGCGTCTTCAGCGGTCGGCGCGACGCCCCCGGACCGGTCGGACGCGGTGCCGGTCGCCCCCCGGTCCCTGGCCCGCAACTCGACGGCCGTCTTCCTAGCCGGCCTCGCCGTCCAGCTGGTCGGGTTCGTCGCCAGCCTGTTTCTGGCGAAGTTGATCGGATTGACCGAGAGCGGTCGGGCCTTGCTCGGTACGGTCCAACTGTTCCTCTTGATTGGCTCCTCGATCAACGCGACGGCGGATCTGCGGATCGGCTCCGCGTACACCTTCTTCCTCGCGCGGGGAACCTCGCCGCTCGCGCAGACCGCGACGTACCTCGTCCTGCGGTTCGTGATGGTCGGCGCCGGCGCCGTCCTTCTGTTCGTCATCGCCCCGGCCCAAATATTCGGGGCCGGGCCGCTCGCGAGCGGTGCGAACCTCGCGATTCTCGGGGGATTCCTCGTCCTGCCGCTCCTTTGGACGTTCCCGACCGTCTACAACCAGTTCTACATCTCCCAGGGAGACTCCCTGAAGGCGCAGTACCCGACGCTCATCGAAGCCAGCGTGCGCACGCCGCTATTGATCGCGGCGGCGTTCTACGTTCCGACGCTCGAAGGGCTCACCCTCGCCTACGTCGTGGGCGCCACGGTCTCCGCCGTCTACAGCGCGCCCGCGGTGCTCGCCCGCGTCGAGAAGTTCCGGCGCGACCAGGGTGCGCTCATGTTCCGGTTCGCCTGGCCGCTGATGGGCGGTCTCGCCCTGACGTACGTCGTCACGAACGCCCTCCCGTTCCTCGTGAACGCCGCGGCGGGGGCGGCGCAGCTCGCCGTCTACAACGCCGCGAACGGATTTCGGATCCTGGCCCTCAGCGTCTCGTCGGCGATCATCACCCCGCTCTTTCCGCTCCTATCGGGCCTGCATCAGCGGCGAGAGTACAACCGGGTCCGTGAACTGACCTGGCAGACGATCCGGTACAGCTCGATCGTCGTCGTTCCCGGCATGATCGCCCTCGTGGTCTACCGCGTGAACTTCCTCTACATCTTCTACAACGGCGGGTACGTGGGCGGCGCGACGCCGCTCGCGATCCTCGCGGTGAGCGTCCTACCGGCGACGCTCGCCGTCATCATCTTCACCGCGCTCATCGCGGTCGGCTACCGCCGCTTGGAGCTGTACATCACCGCCGCCCAGGTCGTCGCGATGTTCGGCACGGCGTACCTGTTGCTTCCGCCGGTTTCGCTCCTCCCCGCCGGCCTCGCGCTCGACTCGATCGCCCTGGCGCAGCTCGCCTCCTCGCTGGTCGCGCTGGCGATCAATCTGTACTACCTGGAGCGGATCCTGGCCGTCCAGATCCGGCTCCGATCGATCGGGTCGATCGTGCTGAGCGCGGCCGTCGCCTTCTTCGCGGTCTCCCGCTTGAACGTCATCCTGCCGGTCAACCGCTACTACCAGTTGTTCGCCGGCGTCGTGCTCGGCTACGCGGTCTACTTCGTCGTGCTCGCGGCGATCGGAGAACTGTCGCGCTCGGACGTCGAGTCGGTGGGCCGGTCGGTCGGAGTTCCCTGGCGGATCCGACGGATCCTCGCCCGGGTCTGCTGGCGGACCGACCCGTCGATCGTCGTCGTCCCGCTCGAGGCCGAACGCCTCCCTCGTCTCCGGCAGACGGAGCTACCGGATGTCTTTTCGGGCGTCCGCGAGCTACCGACCTTAGCCCCGCTTTCGTCGGAGCCGGGGGAGATGCGGGAGCGGCCGCGGGCCCCGCCGTGACCCGCGGCCGCCGGCTCGGGGGCCGCCGGTGAGGCCCCCGATATGCTTTCAACGATGCCGGGCTCGGGGCCGGCATGCGCCCGTCCCGATTCGACGAAGGCGGCTGGTCGCTGGCCGATGCGCTCGAGCGCCTCGAAGGTCCCCACCGGTACCGGCACCAGTCGCCCCGGCGCTGGTGGGCGACCGTCGGTCTCGCCCGGGGAGAGCGCGTCGTCGAGATCGGGGCCGGTACCGGCTTCTTCGCCGCCGAGGCGGCGCGACGAGTGGGCCCCCGCGGCCGCGTCTATGCGGTCGACATCTCCGAACCGCTCGTGGAGTACCTGTGGGAGCGGCGCCGTCGGGAGCGGATCCCGGCGCTCTTTCCGGTCCTCTCCACTTCGGACCGCGTGCCGTTGCCGTCGGGCGTCGCGACCACCGAGCTCTGGGCGAACGTCTATCACGGGCTTCCGCGCGCGACGATCGCGGAAGGGCTTCGCCTCCTCGCCCCGCGCGGCCGCCTCCTCGTGATCGAGTGGAAGAAGGTTCCGACTCCGGGCGGGCCGCCGCTCGCGCGGCGCAAGACCCTCGATGAGCTCACCCGCGAGCTCGCGCGGATCGGCCTTCACCGTCGTCGCGACGGGCCGCTCGGCGAGTTCCACTACTGGGCGGTCTTCCGCCGGGCCCCCAGCGGCGGACAGCGCCGTCGCGTGCGGGCGGTTCGCCGGGAGGCCTCGCCGCCGTCCCGCCTCCGCCGGCTCAGCCCGAGGAGGCGGGCCGCGTGACGCACGCGGCGAGCGCCTCGACGACCTCGGGCCCGTCGTTCGGCATCGGCACCCGATGGTACTCGACGCCCGCGGCCTCCGCGAACTCTCGGACGACGACGTCGAGGTCGTACAGCACCTCGAGGTGGTCGAACACGAATCCGATCGACGCGACGATCTGCCGGCGCGCGCCGCGTTCCTTCCAGGCGACGATCTGCTCGGTGATGTCGGGCCCCAGCCACGGTTCGGTCGTGTTCCCCGGGCTCTGGTAGGTGAACGACCAGCGGTCGAGTCCGGCCGCGGCGGCGACCGCGTCCGCGGTGGCCCGGACCAGCCCCGGGTACGGGTCGCCCTGGTCGCGGTAGCGCTGCGGCAGGCTGTGGACCGAGAGGTGGACCGCCGCGGTGGGGTCGTCGAGCCGGCGCCACGCCTCCCGGATCGCCTTCGCCCAATAGCCGATCCAATGGGGATCGAGGTGCCAACCCGCGCGCAGCTCGACCGTCACCTCGCCCCCGGCCGCTGCCGTCCCGGCCTTCACAGCCGCTTCGTACGGTTCCATGATCCAGGTGGAGGCGTACGGGCTCAGCGGGACCGCGACGACCTGACGATGGCCGTCCGCGCGGATGCGCGGAACGACCTCGGCGATGTTGGGATGCCAGTGCTTCGTGCCGAGATAGACGGGAAGCGGTCGGCGCTCCCGGGCGAGCCGCGATTCGAGCTTGGAGCGGAGCGAGGCGAGGATCTTGGCCTGCGGCGAACCGCCGATCCGCTCGTACCGCCGGGCGAAATCGGCGACGACCTCGGGAGACGGTCGGCGTCCGTGCATCACTTCGGTGAGGTACTCCGGTAGGTCGGCCGGGCCGGACGGGCTGCCGTAGCCCATCAAGAGGACCGCGTCGAACGGTCGGGGGGTTCCGGCCTCCGTCGGCTCCGGGCTCATCGTCGCGCGGTGCCCTCCTCGTGAACGAGCTCGACCAAGGCGTTCACCCGCTCGGGGTCGGTCGCGGGGAGCACACCGTGGCCTAAATTGAAGACGTGCCGATCGTGGTCGGGGATCTCGGCGAGGACCGCCCGGGCCTCGGCTTCCAGCGTCGCGCGGCCCGCCAGGAGCGCGCCGGGGTCGAGGTTGCCCTGCAGGGTCACCCCGTCTCCGAGGCGTCGCCGCAGCCGGCCGAGCGACTCCCGCCAATCGACGCCGAGCGCCGCGAAGCCGAGGCGGCCGGCCCGTTCGAGAAGGTGGCTCGCCCCGGTCGCGAAGTAGATGACCGGTCGCTTCCACGGCGCGAGCCCGTCGCGCAGGCGCTCGAGGAACGGCACGACATGGCGTTCGTAGCGCCGGAGCCCGAGCGTGCCGACCCAGGTGTCGAACAGCTGGAGCGCCGCGGCCCCGGCCTCGGCCTGTCGGGCGAGGTAGTCGATCGTCGCTTCCGTCAATCGGTCGAGGAGCCGGTCGAAGGTCCGGGGTTCGGCGTAGAGCAGGCGCTTCGTCTCGGCGTACTCCCGCGACGGGCCGCCCTCGATCAGGTACGAGGCCAGCGTGAACGGCGCGCCCGCGAATCCGATGATCGGCCGATCGTGCTCGGCGGCGCGGTACCGCTCGATCGCCTGGCCGACGAACGGCACGCTCGCGCGCGCGTCGAACGGCCGCAGCGCCTCGACCTGGGCGGCGGTGCGGATCGGCCTCGGGATCACCGGTCCGACCCCGGGGTCGATCGAGAAGTCGACGCCGAGGCCCGCGAACGGCAGCGTGATGTCGGCGAAGACGACGGCGGCGTCGACGTCGAACCGCCGCACGGGTTCGAGCGTCACCTCGCAGGCGAGATCGGGGGTCCGGGCGATCTCGAGGATCGAGTGGCGCGCCCGTAGGGCGCGGTAGCCGGGCAGGTACCGACCGGCCTGGCGCATCAGCCAGATCGGGATCGTGTCGACCGGTTGGCCCTCGAGCGCGTCGATCAGCCGGCGGCGCATCCGCCCTCCAACGCCGACCGCGCGGCCGCCCGTCCGAGCGCGCGGGCGAGCCGCGCGACCTCCGACGGACCGAACGCGAGCGACAGGAACGCCGTCTCGAGCGGCGACGGGGGCAGGTAGACGCCGGCGTCGAGGGCGTGGTGGAAGAACGTCGCGTAGCGTGCCCGGTCGGTTCGCTCGGCGTCCGTCCGGTGGACGATCGGTCCGGCGGCGAAGAACAGCCCGAACATCGACCCCCGTCGGTGGAGCGTCCACGGCTCGAGCCGGCCCTCGAGCGCCTCCTTCCACGCCCGTTCGACGTCGGCCGCCGTTCGCTCGAGCCGGCGATAATCGGTCGGGGAGATCGCGTCGAGCACGGCCGCCCCGGCGGCCATGGCGAGCGGGTTGCCGGCGAGCGTCCCGGCCTGGTAGACTGGCCCGCTCGGCGCCACCCGGTCCATGAGCGCCGCGCGGCCCCCGTACGCGCCGATCGGCAGGCCGCCCCCGATGACCTTGCCCAACGCGACGAGGTCGGCGTCGAGGCCGAGCGTTCGGGCGACCGCCCCTCGCCGCAGGCGGAAACCGGTGATCACCTCGTCGGCGATCACGACGGCCCCGTTCGCATGCGCGAGCCGGCTCACGCTCGGCAAAAAGCCGGGAGTCGGAGGAACGAGCCCCATGTTCGCCGCGATCGGCTCGACGACGACCGCGGCGATCTCGCGGCCTCGGTGTTCGAACAGCTCGGCGAGCGCGTCGACGTCGTTGTACGGGACGACGAGCGTCTCCGCCGCGATCGATTCGGGCACGCCGGCCGAGCCGGGCTGCGCGTGGGTGAGCACCCCCGAGCCGGCGCGGACCAAGAGTCCGTCCGAGTGGCCGTGGTACCCCCCGTCAAACTTCACCACCTTCGAGCGCGACGTGGCGGCCCGGGCGACGCGCACCGCGCTCATCACCGCCTCAGTTCCCGAGGTCACGAACCGAAGCCGTTCGATCTCGGGGATCGCCCGCTCGATCCGTTCCGCGAGCTCGTGCTCGAGCGGGGACGGCGCACCGAACGACAGCCCGTCCCGCGCGACCGCGCGCACCGCCCGGAGGACCGCGGGAGGGGCGTGCCCCAGGAGATCGGCACCCCACGAATTCACGAGATCGAGGTACCGTCGTCCGTCGACGTCCGCGAGGTAGGCGCCCCGGCCCGACCGGAAGAAGACCGGCGATCCTCCCACGGCCTGGAACGACCGGACCGGGCTGTCGACGCCGCCGACGAGGGCCCGGCGGGCCCGGCGAAAGAGCCGACGGGACGTCGGCCCGGCCCCGCCCGTCATTCGGGGGCGCCGTCCGCGAGGGCCAACGCCTCGCGGACGTCCATCTGGCGGGCGGTGAAGATCGGGGTCTCGAGGGCGGTGTACCGACTGGCTTCCGACGGCCGGAGCTCGGCGACGAGGTCGAGGAACGTCGCCGGATCGTCGGCCTCAAAGGCGAGGATGAACTCCATGTCGTCGAGCCCGAAGGAGTAGCCGGTGTGGATCTCGACGCTCGGGTAGCGGTGACCGATACGGAAGTGCTCGGCCATGATCCGCCGCCGCTCCTCGAACGGGAGGCCGTACCACTCGCGCTTCTTGATGAACGGGTAGACGAAGAGGTACGGTCGGTCGAGCGGACGGCGACGGGCCGAACTCCCCTCGCCGCCGTGGGCGTGCTCGCCGAGGTACTCGCTGCGGCGGGCCATCCCGAGGTAGGAGTACGGCACATCGAGGTACCCGGCGAGCGCCGTCGCGTTGAGCCGCCCGTGGAGGGTCTGGATCGGCTCGAGGCGGGGGGCGATCGTCCAGAGCAAGAGATCGGCTTCCGCCCGCGTTCCGACGAGCGAGTACGTCCGCCAGAGGAGGTCGGCGATCGGTCGTTCGAGCGTCCGGGCGAACTCCTCCCGCGCCTCCCGGCGCTCGCTCGCCGGGCGGCGACGCCACTCCGGTCGAACGTGGAAGAACGTGTACTTGACGACATCCCGGGGGCCGCCCGGCGGCTCCGAAGGGGTCGGGTCGCTCACCGTCCCCTCCGTTGGGCGATCTCGCGGGCGAAATAGGAGACGATCAGGTCGGCGCCCGCGCGGTGGAGCGCGACGATCGACTCGTCGACGGCGGCCCGCTCGTCGAGTGCACCGGCCCGAGCCGCCGCCTTGAGCATCGCGTACTCCCCGCTCACCTGGTACGCCGCGAGCGGCCGGTCGAACCGCTCCCGGGCGCGCGCGAGCACATCGAGGTACGGGAGCCCGGGCTTGACCATCAGCACGTCGGCGCCCTCCGCGGCGTCCTCCGCCATCTCCTCGAGGGCCGCCCGGAGGTGGTCCGGCGGGAGTTGGTAGCCGCGTCGGTCTCCCCATGCCGGGGCCGAATCGGCGGCTTCGCGGAACGGGCCGTAGAAGGCGCTTGCGAACTTCGCCGCGTACGCGAGGATGCCGGTGGAGGTGTGACCGGCGCGATCGAGGGCGTCCCGAATCGCGCCGACCTGGTGGTCCATCATCGCGCTCGGCGCAACGAAGTCGGCCCCCGCTCGCGCGTGCGCGACGGCCATGCGGGCCAACTGCTCGACGGTCCGGTCGTTGTCGACCTCGCGGCCCCGCACCACGCCGCAGTGCCCGTACCGGGTGTACGCGCACAAGCAGACGTCCGTCGCCACCACCAGATCGGGCGCCGCCCGCTTGATGGCCCGAATCGCCTGCGGGACCAGCCCGTTCGGGGCGACGGCGCCCGACCCGAGGTCGTCCTTCCGCCGGGGCACGCCGAAGACAAGAACAGAACGGAGGCCCTCGGATTGGATCGTTCGGGCGAGCCGGTCGACGCGACCGACGGAGTACCGTTCGACGCCCGGGAGCGCGGCGACCGGCTCGGGAGCACCCGCGCCGGGCCGGACGAAGATCGGCCACATCAACCGCTCCACGTCGACCGTCGGCCCGGCGGTCCACCGGCGGACCGCTGCCAGCCGCCGCATCCGGCGCAGCCGCAACCGGCTTCGAACGGGGGCTCGGTCAAGAGAGGCCATCGACTTCCTCGCGGAGGCGGCGGGCCGTAAATCGTTGTGCGCCGGAGGGCGAGAGCGCGCGGACCCGGCGGAAGCCGTGACCCCGCAACGCCCGGACCGTCCGGATCCCGACTCCGAAGGCGATGGCGCGGTGCCTCAACCGCGCGAAGCGGGTCGGGGCGAGCCGGAGCCGCGCCAGGGAGATCGCCGACGGGCTCGTGGCGACCACCACCGTGGCCCGGTCGACGGCGCGCCGGAGCCGGCGGCTCGGTCGGTCCGGGGCGGCGACGCGATAGCCGATCAGATCGAGCACCGTATGCCCCGAGCGTCGGAGACTCCGGGCGAGGGCTGGGCCGGCTCGATCCGACCGTACCCGCACGACCCGGCGCGGTGGCAGCCGCGCAAACTCCCGGGCGATGGCGGCGGCGCCAGTACCGGCGGCGGTCCGAACGCGATTTCCGCCGGCGGTGCGGACGGCGCGGGCCGTGGCGGGTCCGACGGCCCAGATCTCCAGTTCGGAAGGTCGAACACCCAACAGCTGGCGCCGCGACCAATCGACTAGCGCCCGCGCCCCCGGCCCACTGGTCACCACGACGGTGTCGAACGGGCCGAACCGGCGGAGCCGCCGCGTGATGAGGTGCGGCGCCACCGGACGGAACCGAACGGTCTCCCACCGGACGACCTCAAACGCCCGACCGCCGAGCCGCCGCTCGAACCCGGGGAACGTCCGGTCGGAGGCGAGCAAGAGGATTGTCGGGCGTTCGGTCACGGCCCAGCCTCGCTACGCCCAGAGCCGATGCGCTCCCCGGGTCGTCAGCGCCGCGCCGGCCCGTCGCCCGACGTCCGACGGCGCCGCGATCGAGCCGGACGCCCGGACCCGGACCGTTCGGCGTCCGTCGCTCGACAGGGCCTCGGCGATAAGGTCGAGCCGGCGTCCGTGGGCCACCGCCAACGCCCCGAACGGCCGATCGCAGTCGCCGTCGACGGCCCGGGCGGCCGCCCGTTCGGCCGTGAGCCGTGCCCGGCTCACGGGATGGTCGATCCGTTGGACCGCTCGAAGCGTCGCCCGATCGTCCTCTCGAACCTCGAGCGCGATCGTCCCCTGCCCGGGGGACGGAACGAACCGCCCGACCGGCAACCGCTCCGCGATCCGATCCGCGGCGCCGAGCCGCTCGAGCCCGGCGACGGCGAGGCAAAGAACGTCGAATCGGCCGTGGTCGAGCTGATCGAGCCGTCGGTCGACGTTCCCCCGCAGTTCGACCACCTCCCAGCCCGGTCGCCCGCGCAGCAGCTGGGCGCGTCGTCGCGGACTGCTCGATCCGACCGTCACCCCGTCCGCCGGCAGGGGACGGGACGCTCCCCGGGGCCGGACGAACGCGTCACGCGGGTCGGCCCGCGGGAGGGTCGCCGCGATCGTGAGGCCCGGTCGCAGGTCCCGGTTCAGATCCTTCGCGCTGTGGACGGCGACGTCGATCGCGTCCTGCTCGAGGGCCCGTTCGAGCGAGTCGGTGAAGTCCGGGGTCCGTCCGCGGCGGCGGTCGCCCGACGTCACGAGCGGAACGACCTCGGTCCGAAGCCGAGGGGAGCGGCGGGCGAGCGCGCGCACGACCAGGTCGGTCTGGGCGAGGGCGAGCCGGCTCCGCCGGGTGCCGATGCGCAAGGCGCTGCTCACGGCCGGTCGGTGAACAGCTCGAGCGCCGCCTCGAATTCGGCCTCGTCGTCCGGTCGGGCCCGAACGGACTTGAGGCGAGAGAGCGGACGAGCGAGAAGACGGATGACGAGCCGACGGGTGAGGCGATCGACGGCGGCCTGTTGGACGGGGGTGAGCGGGCCCAGGAACGGCCGGGCGACGTCGAGTTCCGCCTGCCGGGCGGATTCGGCCTCCCGCCACAGGCGATCGATCCGCGCCGTCCGCTGCTCCTGTCGCAGCTCGTCGACCGCGGCGGCCGCGCGTCGCTCGAGTTCTGCCATCGTCGCGGCGGGCAGCGGCGCGAGGCGCGCCGTCCGGTAGAGCGACTCGAGGTCGACCACCGTGACCCCGGGAACGGTCGCGGCGTTCGGGTCGACGTTGCGGGGAACGCCCAGGTCGACGACCACGAGGGGGTGGGCCGTCCGTGGCTTCGAGAGCGAGACGACCGTCGAGCCGCTCTTCGCACAGGCGACGACCGCATCGGCGACGTCGAGCTCGTCCGAGAGGCCCTCGATCGGGGCCGCCCGGGCCCCGATGGTCCGCAGGAACGTTTCCTCGGGCGGATGGTAACGGTAGACGACGGTCAGGCGGGCGAACGGAGCGAGCAGATCGGCGACCTGGCGACCGACCACCCCGCTACCGACGACCACGACCCGAGGAAACGGCCGGCCGACCGTCTCGAGGACCCGGCTGGCGGCGACCGCGGCGATCGATCGCTCGGGCCCTACGGTCGGCAGGAGCGCTTCGGCGGTCGCCACGGCCCGCTCGAAGAGCGGCCGCAAGACGGGCCGAGGGTAGCGGCTCGTCACCTTCGCCGCCGCGTCGCGGACCTGTCGCCGTACCTCCGCTTCGCCGACCGCCGTCGACTCCAATCCGGCGGCCACGCGGAACAGGTGCGAGACGGCGGCCGCCCCGTCCCGCCGCGTCCACGGTCCCCCGATCTCCGAGAGCGCATCGGCCCAGCGGTCCCGATCGGAAGCGCTGCCCCCGAGCACGAACAGCTCCGTGCGATGGCACGTCTTGAGGACCGCGACTTCGTGGGTGCCCGAAATCTGATCGAAGCGCTCCTGTACGAACGCCGGGCCGATCCGTCGGTTCGCCAGTTCCAACGTCTCGATCGATCCCGAGTCGATGCTGACCGCGAAGTTGACGAGGTCGATTCCCGGGTCCGGGGCGACCGCCGGCCCGACGCCTTCCCGGTCCCTCGGCTGGTCCACCAAGGGAGGCTTCGCTACGACCATGCTCGGCTCTCGGGACAGCGCGGGAAGGGCCAAGCCGTTTATGGGAGTAGGTACGAACCGCGAGGAGCGGGGGAGGACGCCCTCGGACCGGGTCCCCCCTCGGTCGGTGGGCGGCCAGCGGAACCGCCCGGGTGTGCGGCCCGAGCGGCGCAGAGCTTAAGGCATCCGACCGACTAGATGCGCCGGAGAGGTCGACTCCATGGTGCAGATTGAGATGCGGCCGGCGGCCGTGAGCCAGATTCAGAGCCTGATCCGGGGCCAGACCCCCGACGTCGGCATTCGGGTCTACGCCCAACCGGGGGGCGGTGGGTGCTGCGGGGGCGGGGCGGGGGCCGTCCAGTTCGGACTGGCGTTCGCGAAACCCCGCAAGGACGATCTCGTGGTCAAGCGCGACGGGCTCACGCTCCTCGTCGACCCGGCGAGCGCGCCGATGGTCGATGGAGCGGTCATCGACTACATCGAAGGGCTTGAGGAGTCCGGCTTCCAGATCACGAATCCGAAGCTCCCCACCCCCGACGAAGCCGGGATGACGGGCGGCTGCGGTTCGTGCGGGTCGAGCTCGGCGAACGGCGGCGGCTGCGGCTGCGGTGGATAAGCGCTCGGGCAACCTTCTCTGGGCGGCGATCGCCGCGAGACGGCCGACGCCGTGGAAGGCGCGGCCGGTTCCGGCCGTCGATTCGTGAGGGAGGGTCGCGCGTCGTGAGCGAAGAAGCCTTGCGGAGCGTCGATCTCCGCAAGACCTACCACTCGCGAGGAACTCCGCCCGTCGAGGCGCTGCGCGGGGTATCGATCGAGGTCCGTCGCGGGGAGCGGGTGAGCCTGCTCGGCCGCAACGGGGCCGGCAAGACGACGTTCCTCAAGATCGCCTCCACGCTGTTGCGGCCGACGTCGGGGACGATCGAGATCTTCGGAGAGGATGCCGACCGTCATCCCGAGCGGGCGCGGCCGTACATCGCGGTCGTTCCCCAAGAAGGCAAGCCGTTCTTCCATCTGACGCCCCGCGAGCAGATCTACACCTACCTGCGCGCCCGGGGGATCGGGCGAGAGACGGCGAAGAGCCGCTGCGAGGCCGCCATCGCCCAGATGGGGCTCGAAAGCGTCGCGGACCGGCTCTCGATCACGCTGTCCGGCGGCCAGCGCCAGCGAACGATGGTCGCGACGGTGATCGCGACCGAGGCGCCGCTTCTCTTCCTCGACGAGCCGTCGATCGGGATGGACCCGTTCGCCCGCCGAGGCGTCTGGGACTCCCTCAAGGGGCTCACGCGCAAGGGGTCGACGCTCCTCCTCACGACCCACTACCTCGACGAGGCCGAGGTGCTCAGCGACCGGCTGTACATCATCGAGGGCGGACGGGTCCTCACGGCCGGGACCGCGGACGAGCTGAAGCGGTCGCTCGGCGGCACGCTCAAGGTCACGATCGCCGACGGACGCGGTCTCGAAGAAACGCTCCGGTCGTTCGGGGAGTGCGTCGCCGACGGCGGGGCGGTGACCGTGATCGTCGACCCGTCCCGACTCCGCGAGCTGCTCGACTTCGCCGTGGCGCACGAGAAGGCGGCGACGGTCGGACCGGTGACGCTCGAGGAGGCGTTCCTGCGCTCAGTGGGCCGTTCGATCAATGACGAGTGACGTCGTCCTTTCGCCGTCCCGCCCGTTCCGGGGGTTGCGGTGGTTCGTCTTCACGGAGCTGCTCGTCCAAGGCCACGAGACCCTCGCGATGGCGACCTCGATGGTCGTCCAGGGAGTGCTCCTCGTCTTCGTCTGGATCCTGAACCCCGGATTGCTTCCGGTCGCGTTCGTTGGAGCGATCGTGTTCAGCATGTTCACGATGGGGAACCGGGTGCTGAACGAAGCGGCGTACTTGCGCATCGACCACCGGTCGAACGACCTGTACTTTGCCTCCCCGCTCCAGCCGGAAGCGTACTTCCTCGGGATGGCGCTCGGGATCCTGCTCGTGTACATCTGGCCGGTCGTGGCGATCGCCGCGGTCTCGCTCTGGGTCGTGGCGTACACGCCGTCCCTCGCGCTCCTGTTGTTCGCCGTCAGCGCCGGCGTTTGGCTGTTCAGCGCGTCGGTCGGCTACATCTTCTCGACGTTCTTCCGCGAGAACCGGGCGATCTGGGCGTACTCGAGCCTGTTCTTCAACCTGTTCGGCGTGCTCTTTCCCGTCTTCTATCCCCTCACGCTGTTTCCGCCCGCCCTCCAGCCGATCGCGCTGGTCCTTCCCCCGAGCGCCGCCGCCGCGCTCGTCCAATCCGCCCTCGGGACGATCGCCTTATCGACGAACGGCGTGTGGCTCGCCTCGGGCAGCCTGGCGGTCGAAGTGATGGCGTGCTTCGTGGGCGCCGCGCTGTGGGCCCGACGGACCGCCCGGGAGCCGTGAACCGTGGCCCAGCCCGTACGCTCGGCCAACCTTCCGACGGAGGGCCGGAGCCTTCCCGCCTTCCTGATCATCGGCTGGCGGTGGATCGGCCGGAACCCGGCGGTGGCGATCGCCCCGATCCTTCTTCCGTTCATCTTCCTGTACTTCCTCAGCCTGATCAGCCCCGCCGAGCTGTTGCCCCTCGAGATCGTGGGGGCGATGCTGTTCACCCTGCAGAACATCGGCAGCTGGGTGCTCGGCGACAGCGCCTCCTGGCGGATCGAGGCGTCGCTCCAGGACCTGTTTGTCGCGAGTCCGATGGGGCGGCTCCGCTACCTGTTCGGGATCGCGTTCTCCAACCTGATCGCGATGATCCCGGCGCTCGTCATCCTCGGCACCCTCCTCGGGTACGTCGAGTGGGACCGGGGGACGCCGGTGCCGTTCTATGCGTGGCTGATCCTGCTCGGCGTGCTGTTCGCGCTCTGGGTCCTCTTCTCGTCGATCGGCATCGCGATCTCGAGTCGGGTGAAGACCCAACGGGAGATCTGGCCGGTCGGGAACCTCACGTTCGCGGTCCTCGGCATGCTGAGCCCGCTGTACTACCCGATCAGCTACTTGCCGCCCGCTTGGCAGCTCGTCGCGCACGGCATTCCGACGACCTACGCCGCGCTCCTCGTCCAAGGGGTCCTCGGCATCACCCCTGCGGCGACCGACACCCTGCTCCTCTACGCCGGCCTTCTCGGGCTGAGCACCGCCATCGGCGTGACGATCGCGCTCCGCCTCTACCGCTGGCGCCCGGGCTAGCGGGGAGCCAAAAGTTCATCCGTTCCTAGCGCGTAGGGGGCATCGGTGAGTGGTCTTCCCGCCCCCAGCCGTTCGTGGCGGTCCCGCGGCGCGGTCCCGTCGTCGATCCGCGGCTCGGTCTTCCGCTTGCTTCTCCCCTTGGGCGACCATCGGGAGGGGACCGGGCCGAGATGAGCAACAACGAGTTTGACGAGATCCTGAGCGCCCTCGATCGGGAAAGCGCCCGGATCCGGGTGCGGGTCGAGCCGCGCCGGTACAACAAGCCGGCGACGGTGATCTCCGGCTTTCCCCCCGGCGTCGACCTCGAAGAGACGACCCGCTCGCTCAAGAATCGCCTCGCGACCGGCGGGAGCGTCGTCGACGGGGAAGTGTACCTGCAGGGGGACCACCGACCCCGCATCCGCGACGAGCTCGCCCGTCTCGGCTTCGACCCCGAGACGATCGAGGTGAGCGACGCGCAGCTCCCGAAGCGCGGGCGGCGGGGCTAGTCGAGCCGAATTAAATCACCTCGAAGAGATTATATTCGACCGTCGCTAGACGGGTCCGCTATGGCCGAGTACGCGCATCCGGAGACGGTTGTCGAGACGTCGTGGGTCGCCGAGCACCTTAACGACCCGAAGGTGCGGATCATCGAGGTCGACTACGACCCCGCCGCGAACTACGACCTCGGCCATATTCCCGGCGCGGTGCTCGCCGACTGGCGCAAGGATATCAACGACCCCGTCCGACGCGACATCTTGTCGCGCGATGCGCTCACGGCGTACCTCGAGCGGGCCGGCGTCGACCCCGACACGCGGATCGTGTTGTACGGCGATTTCAACAACTGGTTCGCGGCGTTCGCCTTCTGGGTGTTCAGCTACTACGGTCTCCGATCGCTCGCGCTGATGAACGGGGGCCGCAAGAAGTGGATCAGCGAGGACCGCCCGCTCACGAAGGAGCCGCCGCACCCTCCGCGCGGACACGCGAAGGCCGGGGCCCCCGATCCGAGGCTCCGAGTCTTCCTCGACGATGTTCGCGCGGCGCTCGACGAGGTCCGGGCGGGTCGCCGGGCGCTCGTGGACGTTCGCGGCCCGAAGGAGTTCTCCGGCGAGATCACGGCGCCCCCGGAGTATCCGACCGAGCACGCCCAGCGCGGCGGCCACATCCCCGGCGCGAAGAACATCCCGTGGGCCCAAGCGGTGCGGGACGACGGGACGTTCAAATCGCGCGAGGAGCTCGAGGCGCTCTACCGGGGGCACGGGGTGAAACCGGACCAGCCGGTGATCACGTACTGCCGCATCGGCGAGCGGTCGAGTCACACTTGGTTCGTCCTGACGCACCTGCTCGGCTATCCCGACGTGCGGAACTACGACGGGTCATGGACCGAGTGGGGGAATCTCGTGCGAACCCCCATCGAGAAGTAGCCGGATCATCCGAAACGTCGCCCGTCCGTCCCGACGCCGCCTCGGTCGCCCTCCGATCGCTTTCGAACGAGGAAGTAATGGCGATCGTCCTCCGTTCGGTGGGCGAGCACCGCGTGACCCGTCCGGTCGGTGTAGCGGACCATCTCGATCGGGCTGGTCGGATCGTCGGTCACGAGCAGGACCGCCGAACCGCTCGGCCGACGCGCAAGCTCGTCGTCCAACTTGGCGAAGATCGCCGAACATTCGAGTCCGAGTTCGACGAGCTCGACGTCGGGGACCCTCGGCCAGCAGCGAATGCCGAGCCGCCGGATCCGTTCGTCCAACTCGGCCACGGTCGCCTCGGCGGGTACGGTGTACCGGTCGACGTCCGACGGCGAGACCGGGGCGATGCGCACGACCCACCCCTCGCCGTACGGATCGTCGTTTAGCAGCCGGGGCGTCGACAGGAGTCGCCCGTTTCGCTCGATCACCCGGGCCGCGAGCGGCAGTCGCACGGCCCCCGTGAAACGGACCGACTCCACCGTCCCGACGCTGCGTCCTCGTTCGGAGACCGGCTCGTCCGGTCGAAACGAAAACGACGTGGCGATCCCCATGAACGCCACGAGCGGGCTCATCAGGCCGAGCCGAACGGTCCCGTCCGCCGTGGCCTGAAGCCAGACGTCGTGCGCGAGGCTGTAGCGTCGGTCGTCCGGTAGCCAGCAGCCGTGTACGTCGGTCATCTCGGTCGTCTTCCTCGCTCGCGATCGCCGGACGGGCACGCGACGTGCCACGAAACGTTTTGCCTCGGCCCGCCTCTTCGCCCCCGTGACCGACCGAACGGCCGGCGGACCGGGCGCCGACGCTCCGGCGCGCTGCCGCTGCGGCCACTGGCCGACGGACCACATGGTCGTCCGACCCGTGGAAGGCTCCGCGAACTTTCGACTCGCCCCGGTCGGCCCTTGTTCCGCCTGCGGCGCGCACGGGTGCCGGGGGTATCTCCCGATCGGCCGCCGACCGGGGCCGGCCGCCCATCACCCGTAGGCTTCGGCGATCAGGTACTCCTTGAGCCGCCGCAACCGCTCGTCCCAGAAATGGAAGTGCCACGACCGGGCGTCTTCCCAGCGGGGTCCGCTCGCCCAGCCGGCATGTTCCAGAGTGACGTCGATCCCTTCCGGCGACTCCTGCAGCCGCACGTAGACATGGCTCGGTTCAGCGCGGTCCCCCTCGAGCGCTCGGAACGCGGGAGGGAACTGCCAAGTGAAGTCGAGGTCGACCTCCCGGTGGAAGGCGATGATTCTCCCGTCACTGTCGAATCGCTCGGGCGCGTCCCACGCCAGTCGATAGGCGCCGCCCACGCGAAGCTCGACGGTCGCCCGGTCGGCCAGCCATCCCGTGATCTTGCCGGCCTCGACGAACGCGTCGTAGATCATCGACACCGGTAGCGGGATCGTTACCTGGAGCAGGATCGGGTCGAGCGGTTCCTCGGCCACGGAAGGGCGGGACCGACGGACACTATAGGGTTTGCCGGCGCGTGGCGGCCGTATCGAGACCCGCCGTTCGGCCCGGACCTCGCCCCGTAAGCATATGGGCAGAGTCACTGTATTAAGCAGCCGCACGTACCAACAATCCACATCGGTGAATCCCGTGGAGATAGGGGCGCATCGACGATTCGGACGACCAACGCCGGTCCAACTTGCGCTCGTGGTCGCGGTCGCGGCCGTCTTCTTCGTTCCTTCCACGCTCACCTCGGCACCCTCAGGGCTCCCCGCGTCGCCGGGTCCGACCCCGCCCGCGATCGCTGGCGGTCTCGGAGCGCTTGCCTTGGCTCCGCGGGTCGACGTGCCGGATCGGGAGCCCGGCATCGGGCTCGCGGGCGCGCAATGGGTCGGGCCGGCACCCGCCGCCCCTGTGCCGATCCTGATCAGCCTCCGGACGACGAATAGTTCGGCTCTCGGCGATTTTCTTTTGGCGTTGTCGAATCCGCTCTCTCCGCTGTACCACCGATATCTGACCCAACAGCAGTTCGATCACGAGTTCGGGGGGGCGCCGGGGCCGTATCACGCCCTCGAAGCGTTCGTTCGATCGTTCGGGGTGGCGCCGATCACGACGACCGCCGACCGACTGTCGCTCACCTTCGAGGCAACGCCCCGCCAAATCGCCGAGATCTTTGGGGTCCAACTCGGAGAGTACGTGCTTCACGGGCGAGCCTACCTAGCGCCGACGGGGAGTCCGAGGTTGCCCTCCCCGGTCGCGCCGTATGTGGCGGAAGTCGTCGGGTTGAGCACGTACTCGATGTACACGGTCCACCCCGTCTCGCTCCGCTTACTTCCCTCGGTGCACGGGCCGCCCGTGACCCGTAGCGTCCCGGCGTCCGTCCAAGGCGGGTACGTACCACCGGCCACGGTGAACGGGGTTCAGTACGAGTACGCTCCGGATTTCCAGGTCGCCTATGATGAGCTCGGGTTGTTCCAGAACGCCGGGTATCCGACCAATGGGGTCGTCGCGTCGATCCTGTGGGGAGGGTGCCGCGTCCCGGCCAGCACCTCGGTCCCGTGCTCGCCTTCGAACTACACCGCGCCGTACGTGCCGAGCAATGTGAACCTGTTCTTCAATGAAACGCTTCCGGCCGGCGAGCCGCATCCCCAGATCGAGGGTCTGCCGGTGAACGGTGCGCTCTCGCCCGGGCCGTCCGCGGCGTTCGATGTCACGGGCGCATCCGTCGAGACGACGCTTGACCTCGAAATGATCGGGAGCACGGCCCCCGGCTCCACCATCGTCGACGTCTACGGACCGAACCCCACGCTCGTCAATCTAGATGCCGCCTTCACGACCGTATTGAACCCGCCGGCCGGTTCCCCCCTCCGCAACGTCTCGGTGGTGACGAACTCTTGGGGCGGCACCGACCAGAACGACACGGCCTGGTACACGGGTCTCGAAGAGGCGCAAGCGCGCGGCATCACGGTCTTGGCCGCCTCCGGGGATTCGGGCAACTCCGATGTCAATTTTCCGTCGACCATGGCGTACGATTCGTTCGGGGTCACCGCGGTCGGCGGAACCACCCCGACATTGGATGCGGCGAGCGGAACGCCGGGCTATCTGACCTTGGCGAACCAAACGGTGTGGTATCAGACGAACAAGGAGGGCTCCACCGGCGGGGTCAGTTCGGTCTTCCCCGAGCCGAGTTGGCAGAGGAACAGCTCGGCGAACCGTGTGATCCAGTCGACCGGAATGTCCGGGCGCGCGACGCCGGACATCGCGGCGCTCGCGAACAACACGCTTCTCACGATCACCGTCGGAACGATGACCTACGATGCGACCAACGCGTCGACCGGAGGGCCGTTCTTTCCGATCGCCGGAACGAGCGTGGCGTCTCCCCTTGAAGCGGGCGTGGTGGCGACGATCGACCACGTCTTGAAGGCGGACGGGAACGCTTGGCTCGGGTTCCTGAACCCGAGCCTGTACGCCCTCGGGGATCGCCAGGCGGCCCCGTTCAATTCGACGGGGTACGTGGGATTCATCCCCTCTCCGGGGTCAACGTATAACTCGCCGCTTCCGACGCTCCCCTTCTACGACGTCACGAGCGGCCACAATCAGGTATACGGAGCGTTGCGAGGTTGGGACCTCGTCACCGGTTGGGGATCGATCGACGCGTACAACTACACGATGTACATGTTGAACGTCAATTCGAACGGAGTGAGCGGGCGGCTCTCGGGAGTCGAGGATACGCTGTCCCTGAACGCGCTTAAGGTGACGTCCTACAAATCGGGTAGCATCTACACGACGTACAACGCCTCCATTCAGCAGAACTTCTTCCTCGCGAACAGTCTCGGCGCACCGATCTACTGGGTCCAGAACGTGATCTACATCCGAGGCGGGCCGTCCCAGTGGGGGATGGCGTACACCGGTTGGGTGATCTTCCCGTTCTACGGGTTGTATCCCCAACAGTCCGTGTACGAGTACAACTTCCCGCCGAATGTAACCGTTTCTCTGCCGAAGACGTTCGTGATCCGCACCACGCTGATCCGTCCGCCGGGATTCAACAGCCAGGAAATCGACTTCTCCGTGGCGGGCCAGAACCTGACCCTTCCCGTGCCGGGGGCGGCGTACGTCATCGGCTCGCTCGGCTACAACTACTCCTGGCAGGGGAGGAACTACTCGAACGGTCCGTACCCCAACAATCCAATGCTCGGCGGGCTCTCGCCGCAGTTCGGACTCGTGGGCGGGCCGTCCGGTGCCACCGGCGAATTTCAGCGACCGACGAACGGATCGCTCGTCGCGATGGTTCAGCCGTACGGCTCGTCCTCGTTCGTTCCCGCCCGGACGGCCGTCTTCGATCAGCAGGTCGATCAGACGGGCGAGATCGCCGCGAACCTCTCTTGGAACCGGACCGGCGCGAACACCTACGGGCTGAGCGTGGTCGGAGGAAGCCCAGAACAGGGCGTCCTGTCGTACGTCCCGGTGGCGACGCCCCGCACGTATCAGGCGACCTTTGCAGAGTCCGGGTTGCCGGCGGGAACCCCCTGGACGGTGACGATCAATGGGGAATCGAACACGCAGACGGCGCCGGCCAACGTCACGGTTGTCGGTCTCACGAACGGCACGTACGCCTTTTCGGTGAACGCGAGCGGCTTCGCTGCCTCTCCGGAGAGCGGGACGATCACGATCGCCGGCCAGAACACGAGCGAAGCGATCGTGTTCCGGCCGCTCCCGGTCACAAACTACACGATGACGGTAGAAGAGACAGGACTGCCCGTCGGGACCGCGTGGGAGATGTGGATGAACAGCACCACCTCCTCCCGGGTGGCCTTCAATGCGACGACGGGCAGCGTGCTCGGTTTCACACTTCCGAGCGGGGGGTACGAGCGGACCCTCGGGTTGGTTCCCGGATACTTCCAGACGACCATTCCGTACCGGTCATCGGTCTCCCTGAACGGAAACCTGACCGTCCTTCTCCAGTTCGCGCCGACGACCTATCAGCTCCGCTTTGAGGAGATCGGCCTTCCGGTCGGCACGCCGTGGTCGGTCGTGGTGGGCAACCGGTCGTACAGCTCGGTCACGGCGATCATCGACCTCAACGCTACCAACGGGTCGTATGCGTTCACTGTGGGCCGGGTCGCGGGCTATTCGGCATCGCCGCCATCGGGGGTCGTCGCGATCGACGGCGGTCCCGCCACCCAAGGGATCGTCTTCACTTCGGTCTCGCCGAGTGGGGTTTACAACGTGACGTTTGAAGAGATCGGGTTGCCGACGGGTACGCTCTGGGGCGTGACGTTCAACGGTACGCAAAGCACGACGACGTCTTCGACGCTCACCTATACTGCGGGGAACGGGACGTATGCGTACCAGGTCAGTCTCGTGACCGGGTACGTTCCCTCGCCGAGCTCGGGCGCGGTGTTCGTCTTGGGGGCTGGGCAGGTCAAGCAGATCGGCTTCCATTCGGTACCGGCGGGCGCGTATCCGGTGACCTTCAGCGAGAGCGGATTGCCGACGGGCGCGCTCTGGGCCGTGTTCGTGGACGGGGTGGAAGATGCCTCGTCGGGATCGACGATCGTGGTCCTGCTCGATAACGGGACGTATCCGTACGAGGTCGCGAACGTGACCGGATGGATCCCGAACATCGCATCGGGCACGGTGGTCGTGGCGGGCCGCGGCTCCGTCGTTCCCATCGAGTTCGAGCGGGCGTTTTCGGTGTCGTTCACCGCCTCGGGCCTTCCGTCGGGGACGAACTGGTCGCTCACGCTCGCCCCGGCGAGTTCGCCTTCGGCCCCCGGCTTTCCGCCCCCCTGGAGCTCGATCACCGTCTGGTCCGACGGTCGGGCGACGATCGTGGTCGCGCTTCCGAACGGCACGTATCAGTACTCCACGACGGCGTCCGGCTATAGCGGCGGCAGCGGGACGCTCACGGTCGCCGGTGCCACGAGCGGTCCGACCGTGACGTTCAATCCCACCGGTGGCGGTGGGGGGAGCGGGACACTCTTCGGGATCCCGATGCTTTACGTCGAGATTGCGGTCGTCGTGGGAATCGTTGCGATCGTCGGGGCCGTAGTCGCCTCGCGGGCGGGCCGCCGGGGCCGGCCGCCGGCGACGGGCGCGGCTCCCTCCGTTCGTTCCGGCGGTTCGGGATCGGGAAGCGGGTTCCCGCCGCCGGGGAGTTCCCCACCGGCGGGAACGATGCCGTCCCCCGCGGGTTCGACCGCGGCTCGAACGGTCCCGACCCCGATGGCCGCGAACTGCCCCCGATGCGGGAACGCCGCGACGTTCTACCCGCAGTACGGTCGGTTCTACTGCCACCGGTGCTCCCAGTATCTGTAGCCAGGGTTACGAGTCGGCGTATCCGCCTCTTCCATTCACGTCCTCGGGGGCGAACAGCTCCCGAACGGATAGGAACGGGTCTTGGGCTCCGATCGTGATCAAATTCTGCGGGGAAGACGGCGCGACGGCCGTGCGCCCGACGACCACGACCCGCGAACGGGGCGGGCTCGCGTCGGAACCCTGAACGTTCCGTGATCGTGCGAAGGAGAGCAGTTGCGGCCGGCGACAGATGTCCCCAGGGCCGCGTCCTTGGGCGAGCGCGCTCGGTCGCGTTATCGGCGAAGCGCCGATCGATCGCGATCGAGGGGGACCGTCCGTGACTTCGGGTGCGCCACCTCGGGATGGGCCACTTCGCGGGATCGACAATCCGAGCAGAGACCATAGAGGTCCAGCCGTTGCCGTCGCACTTCAAAATTCGCCCTTGCGCCCAGCTTTCGGGTCCAATCGGCCAATGGCCCCAGTTCGTAATCCGAGATCCGTCCGCAGTTCGTGCACACCAAGTTCGCATGCGGGGCCAAGTTGAGGTCGAAGCGCGTGGGGCCCGCCGAAAACCCGAGTTCGGAAACCGCTCCGAGCCCGCGGAGAAGCTCGAGGGTGTTGTACACCGTGGCGATGCCGATCCGCTGCCCTCGACGTCTCACCTCCCAGAAGACCTCTTCGGCGGTGGGGTGACTTTCCCCCCGACTCACGAGAGCTCGGATGACGGCCGACCGCGGAGCGGAGAGTCGGACTCCGTGGCTCTGCAACAGACTCCGTAGAGTCTCGGCGACGCCCGCCGACGCCGGCGAACGGATCGTCGGCGCGCTCCCGACCTTCGACCGATCCCGGAGGCGGGGGTTCTTGCCCTTCACCGCCGGCGCCACCCCCTCGGTCCCGCTCCCGGCACGGGAGTTGCCCTCGCTCGAAAGCCGCAAGGCCGGCCGGGTGCGGGCACGCGTTCCGCCGGCATCAGGCCCTCCGCGGGCCAAGGAGAGGGGGATCGCTCTCGTTGTCGCTCCACGGCTCTCCGGATTGGCGGATTCCGACCGGCGGGGGATCGAGGCGAGTGGTCGGTCGAGGCACGGAGTCCGGTTATGAGTTATATACTTATAATAATTATAGGTCCGATGCCCGTTTCACGACCGGCGTCACCTACATCTTCGCGATCGTCCGAACCCCTTTCGATCCCGAGCGGGGCCCGAGGGGAGCGCTCCCTCGAGGGGATCGGCCGGAGTCGCGATGCCGCGAACGTTGTCGGCCGCCCGGAGCGGCCGGGTCTTGAGCGGGGGGAAGGCCCCCACCGACCGCCGGTGGAACGAAGAGCGAACCCACCGGCTTATCGGCAGATTCCGTTTCCCATTCCGATTCGTCGGAGGTAGAGATGGAGGAGAGTTCGAAGCCGCGGGGAGCGCCCGAGAACGCCAACGGCCCGGTCGTCCATGGGATCGTCACCGGCGAGACACGATCGAACCGTGACTGGTGGCCGGGGCGGCTGAATCTTCGCATTCTCCGCCAGAACTCCTCCCTGTCGGATCCGATGGGAGAGGCGTTCAACTACGCCGAGGAGTTCGAGAAGCTCGACTTCGCCGCTCTCAAGCGGGACCTCGCCCGACTGTTGACCGACAGCCAGGACTGGTGGCCCGCGGATTTTGGTAGCTACGGGGGGCTCTTCCTGCGCATGGCCTGGCATGCGGCCGGCACGTATCGGGTCGGCGATGGTCGCGGCGGCGCGGGGACGGGTCAGCAGCGCTTCCCGCCGCTGAATTCGTGGCCGGACAATGTTCTCCTCGACCGGGCGCGTCGGCTGTTGTGGCCGGTGAAGCAGAAGTACGGTCGCCGGATCTCTTGGGCGGACCTGATCGTCCTCGCCGGCAACGTCGCGCTCGAATCATTTGGCTTCCAGACCTTTGGCTTCGGCGGGGGGCGGCCGGATGTCTGGGAGCCGGACGAATCCGTCTATTGGGGGAAGGAAGAGACTTGGCTCGGCGACAAGCGGTACACGGGGGATCGGAATCTGGAGAATCCGTTGGCCGCCGTCCAGATGGGTCTCATCTATGTGAATCCGGAAGGACCGAATGGCAAGCCGGACCCGATCGCCGCGGCCCGGGACATCCGCGAGACGTTCAAGCGGATGGGAATGAACGATGCGGAGACGGTCGCACTCATCGCCGGGGGGCACTCGTTCGGAAAGACCCACGGCGCGGGCGATCCGAGGCTAGTGGGGCCGGAACCCGAAGCCGCGCCGATCGAACAGATGGGGTTAGGGTGGAAGAGCGCGTACGGCTCTGGTAAGGGAAAGGACACGATCGGCGGTGGCCCGGAAGTCATCTGGACGACGACCCCGACGAAGTGGGGGACGGGATTCCTCGAGAATCTGTTCCAGTACGAGTGGGAGCTGGTCAAGAGCCCGGCGGGCGCCTGGCAATTCCAAGCGAAGAACGCTCCCGAGATAATCCCCGACGCCTACGACCCGAACCGTCGACACAAGCCGACCATGCTCGTCACGGACCTCGCGCTTCGCTTCGACCCGATCTACGAGAAGATCGCCCGACGCTACTACGAGCACCCGGACGAGTTCGCCGATGCCTTCGCCCGCGCGTGGTTCAAGCTGACCCACCGCGACATGGGGCCCCGGTCTCGCTATCTCGGTCCCGAGGTACCCGCGGAAGAGCTGATCTGGCAAGATCCGGTCCCGCCGGTCGACCACGAACTGATCGATGGGAAGGACGCGGCAGCGCTGAAGAGCCAGATTCTGGCCGCCGGCCTCTCCGTTCGCGAATTGGTCTATACCGCTTGGTCGTCCGCGTCGACGTTCCGGGGTTCCGATAAGCGCGGCGGAGCCAACGGAGCCCGCCTTCGCTTGGCGCCGCAGAACCGCTGGGAGGTCAACGAACCCGCCCAGTTGACCCGGGTGCTGACGGTGCTCGAAGGCATCCAGAAGGCGTTCAACGAGTCGCAGTCCCACGGCAAGCGGGTCTCGCTGGCCGACCTGATCGTCCTCGGAGGCTGCGCCGCCGTGGAGGAGGCGGCCCGGAAGGCCGGGCACCCGGTCACCGTCCCGTTCGCCCCGGGCCGGACAGACGCCTCGCCGGAGCAGACCGACGTCGAGTCGTTCGGCTACCTGGA
This sequence comes from Thermoplasmata archaeon, assembly GCA_021816955.1. Taxonomy (GTDB): domain Archaea; phylum Thermoplasmatota; class Thermoplasmata; order Lutacidiplasmatales; family UBA184; genus Lutacidiplasma. The sequence continues at coordinate 30,996 of JAKAWP010000004.1, read as the reverse complement.
GCCGTTGGCGGATGGCTTCCGCAATTACCTGAAGGCGAAGACCGCGCTCCGGCCCGAAGACCTTCTGGTCGACAAGGCGCAGCTGCTCACGCTGACGGCGCCCGAGATGACCGTCCTCGTGGGCGGCCTGCGCGTCCTCGACGCGAACTTCCGGCGATCCCCCGACGGCGTCTTCACCCACCGGCCCGGGACGTTGACTACGGACTTCTTCGTGAACCTCTTGGACATGGGCACCGAGTGGAAGCCGACCTCGGAGGAGAACCGGTACGAGGGGTACGATCGCAAGACGGGCGCGTTGAAGTGGACCGCGACCCGCGTCGACCTCATCTTCGGGTCGAACTCGGAGCTGCGCGCGCTCGCCGAAGTGTATGGGGCGGACGACGCGCACGAGAAGTTCGTGACCGACTTCGTGGCCGCGTGGACCAAGGTCATGAACGCCGATCGGTTCGATCTGCGCCGACCCCGTTCGCAGCGGCTCCGATCCGCTTCCGTCGCGTAGCGCTCGCCGGGGAGCCGGCGCGCGGAGAGCCGAACTCGGGTTTCCCGCCCTAGGGCCGGAGGCCCCGCGCTCCGGTCCGGGTAGGACTGCTCCCTTGGAAGGTCAGTGTCTGCGGGGCGATCGTAGAGGGAGAATCCTCGTGGCACGATCGGCGCGCCTCCGGTAGGAGGCGCGGGCCCCGCTGATTCGCGGGCGGTCAACCCTCACCGGAGACCGTACCACCGGGCCGGTTCTCCGTGTCCGAAGGTGTCGCGCCCGGTGGCGAGGTCGCCGACGGGTCGGAGCCGTTCTCGGGATGGACTGGTCGGGATTCGAACCCGAGGCCTCCGGTTTGCAAAACCGGCGATCTTCCAACTGATCTACCAGCCCAGCGGTTCGCGGATGGTTTCTCGGTCTTATGCCTTCTCGCGGCGGAAGCCGCCGGCAGGGGACGGTCGGCGACGCTCGACCATGCTTCGTCCAGCTTCGGGACGGTGCGTCGGCGACGGAGGGTCGCCGGATCGACCCAGGCCGCAGCCGTATGCTCCCAGTCGAGTCGAAGGCGAACGGTCCGGGTGCGGAACCGGAACGGGTGAACCCGAAACGCCCGGGGGCCGTCCCGAGCCCACAACGGACGCCCCCGGGCAACCAGGCGCAGCTTCGAACGGATGATACCGGTCTCTTCTCGGATCTCGCGAAGGGCCTGGGAGAGCGGTGTCGGGTCCTCGAGGTACCCGGAAACCCCGGCCCACCGTCCTTGGAAGGAGCCAACGCGCGAGGACCGCTTCAGCAGCAATATTCGCCCGTCGGCGCGCTCGAGAAAGGCGGTGACGACGTTCACCGCCTTCACGCCGATCACGCGAACGTCACCGGCCGCTCCGTCGATTCTGACCACGTCTCCTTCACGGAGCGCGTCGAGGTCGATCCCGGCGACGATCGGCACGCGCGGCACGAAAGAGGGGCGGCGCGTCCACCGGCTTCCGACGATCCACCCGCGAAGCCCCCGACCGAACAGTGCGGCGGGCCGTGGCACCGGCGATTGGGTGGCCGCTACCCACCCCGGGCGACCGTCCTGGACCGGTCGGAGGCGGAGGACGGCCGTCGCGGTTCCGGCCTGCACGGCGACACCCCGGAGCTTCACGGTGCGGCCCGTGAAGCGCGCCGGCGCCCAAGACCCCTGCGCCTCGCGAACGCGGCGGGAAGGAGTCCGGGTTAAGACGGCCGGGCGTTTGCCAACCCTCACCCCTGACGGAGGGACGGACCGGGTGAAGCTCAGCGCATTCAGTGTGGTCGACGCCTTTCCCTCGGAAGAAGCCGCTAAGCGGGATCGGTACTCCGAGCTCCTCGCGCTCGGCGACGCCGCTGACGCGGCTGACCTCTCCGCCTTCTGGGTCGCGGAGCATCACTTCCAACCGGGCGGCGTGTTGCCATCTCCCCCGATCGCGCTCGCGGCGGTGGCCGCGCGAACCCGTCGCCTCCGGCTCGGAGCGATGGTGAGCGTCCTACCGTTCCACGCGCCCGTCGAGATCGCCGAGCAGTACGCGCTCGTCGATCAGCTGTCCCACGGCCGCTTGAACTTCGGGGTCGGGAGCGGCTATCTGGCGCTCGAGCTCGAGGCGTTCGGCGTCCCGGCCAGCGACAAGCGGGAGCGGTTCGACGCCGCGCTGGCGACGATCCTCCGGGCCTGGGTCGGCGAGCCCGTTCGCCCGGCGGGCCCGCACGGTCCGGAAGTCGCCCTGAACGTCCGGCCCGTTCAGACGCCGCATCCGCCGCTCTGGATCGCGGTTCAACGGAAGGAGGCGATTCCGTTCGTGGCCCGGCGCGGCGCGTCGCTTGCCCTCATCCCGTACGCGACGGTCTCGGGGCTCGACGAGCTCGCCGAAGAGATCCGCCTCTTCCGATCCGCCGCTCCCGCGGGAGTGAAGGTCGAGGTCGCCATCGGCGTCCACCTGTACGCCGGCGATCACCCAGCGCGGGCGCGCGCCGCGCTTCGGCAGTACCTCGCGACGCGGCTGGCGACGCAGAGCACGTTCTATGCCGACAAGGCGCGACGCGACCCCGCCCACGCGACCCCGGAGGCGATCGAGAAGGCCGGCTTTGCCCTCTTCGGTCGCCCGGCGGAGGTCGCGGACCGCCTCTCGACCTTTCAGTCCCTGGGAGTCGACGAGGTCCTCGGGTTGTTCGACTTTGGCGGGCTACCGGCGGACGATGTCCGCTCGTCCGTCGCGGCGCTCGGCGCCCGGTGGAGCGCTCAAGCGGGCTAGTTTGGCCGCGCTCACGCACCGATTTATGGGACACCGGCTTGGGGGGCGCCGAGGAATCCCATGCCCGAAATCGCACCCGGAGTGCACCTCGTGGAGGGCGTCGACCCATCGCCGGACTTCTCGACCCACGTCTATCTGCTCAAGGACCGCGGAGGGAACTGGACGCTCTTGGACACGGGCCTTCCCGGATCGGATTCGGCGATCATGAGCTACCTCGGACGGATCGGCGCCGAGCCGCGGCAGGTGAAGAAAATCTTGATCACCCATCTCCACCGCGACCACACGGGCAGCCTGCGACGGCTCATCGAACTGACGGGAGCGCGAACGTTCGCGCACTGGATCGAATCTGCGTTCATCGCCCAGAAGCCGCCGTACGACGGCCCGGGAGTGCCGCCGGCCGAGCCGGTTACGATCGACGAGGTTCTCAAGGATGGCGATTCGGTCGATGCGGCGGGAGGGCTCGTGGCGTACCACACTCCCGGCCACACCCCCGGCCATCTCGTCTTCTATCAGCCCGAAAAGCGGTGGCTGTTCTCGGGCGATCTGTTCTTCGGGGACGCCTCGGAGGTGTCGCTCACGCCGAAGGAGTTCACCTTGCATTCTCCGACCGCCCAGATCTCCGCCCGCCGGGTGGCCCAGCTCTCCATCGAATCGCTCTTCACCTACCACGGCGGCCCGTTCCTCAAAGGCGCGGGCGCCAAACTCCGCACCCTCGTCACTCGACTCTGAGTCGCGGATTCGACGGCGCGTAGCTTTATCCCCTGCTCGGGGATACATAGCCGCACGCACGATGGAACGTAAGGGCGGCAAGACCCCGGGGCCTCCGTCGGCCGGTCGGACGACGTGGCTTCGAGGGCTTCTCGCCGCCGGGGTTGTCTTCGGCGCGCTCGTCTCGTTCGCTTTGGTCATTCCGATGACTGCCGCCGAAGGCGCCGGGGCTCCGGGAGCGCCGGGGTCCGATCTGACGCTCGCCGACATCGCCGCCTCGCCTCGAGTCTCGGTCGCGAGCCCGGTCGACTGGCCGAGCGGAGCTCCCTTGGTCGGGAGCTACACAGGAACCATCGAGGCGACGATCGAGCTGAAGTTCTCGCACGAGGCCGAGCTTGCGGCCCTCTTGGCCTCGCTCAACGATCCGTCGGCCCCCGACTATCATCATTACCTCACCGCGGCCGAGTTCGCGCAGGAGTTCGGGGTGCCTTCCTCCGCCTACGAGGCCGCGCTCGCCTACCTCGGCTCGTTCCCCGGGGTTACGGTCCATGCGTTCTCGGACCGATCGAACATCGGCGTCTCGGGAAGCGCGACGGCCTTGGGCGCGCTCTTTTCGACCCGATGGGGGAGTTTCGTCTCCCCGGGACAGGGCGCGTTCTACGCTCCGGTTCACCCCCCCTCCTTGCCCGCTGTGCTCGCGGGCATGGTTTCGGGGGTCTACGGCCTCGACGACTATGCAACGGCCCACTTTGCTCCGCTCGGGGAAGCTCTTCGGTCGGTCACCCCGGTCGCTTCGACCGCTTCCCATTCGATCGAATCGGCGCAGGGGTACCCCTCGCCGATCACCGGCGCGAACGGCGCCCAGTACATCTACGGGAGCGACCTCCAGCCGGCGTACGATGAGGTTCCGCTGTTCAGCGTCGCTTATCCGACGACCGAGGTCGTCGCCACGGTCCTTTGGTCCGGGACGAATGCGAGCGGAACTCCGGTCGGCCCGTTTGACCCGGCCGACATCCAGGCGTACTTCAACGCCACGCTACCGGCCGGACAGCCCCATGCCACGGTGATCGGGGATCCGGTCGGAGGAGCTCCCCCGCCGGGCCCGAGCGCCCAGTACGACACCACCGATGCGACGCTCGAAAACACGCTCGACCTCGAGATGGTCGGTAGCACCGCGCCCGGGGCGACGATCTACAACGTCTACGGTCCAAGCCCCACATTCGCCAATTTGTTGAGCGCGTTCGTGACGGCCGTGAACCTGCCGTCCGTCCAAGTGATCACGAACTCCTGGGGGGGTTCTGACGGCCTCCAGAGCGGATGGACCTCCCCGCTTCAAGAGTGCGCGGCGCGAGGGATCACCGTGCTCGCGTCGACCGGCGACTCGGGCGACAACCCGGCGAGCTCCAAGTGGACCAGCGGCACCCCGGACGGCGTGGAGTTCCCGTCGACGATGGCGTACAACACGTACGGGGTTTCGGCGGTCGGAGGGACAACGGTGACCCTCTCGAGTAGCCTTGCGATCCAGCAGCAGATCGCGTGGTACATTTCCGATGCCGCGGATGGAGGGCCGGCGGGTTGCGTCGGCGGGATCTCTCCCAATTTCGCGGAGCCGAACTGGCAGGTGGCGAGCTCCGCGAATTCGGTGATCTTAGGGGCCGGCCAGGGAGCCCAACGGGCCGTCCCGGACCTATCGGCCATCGCGAACAACACGATCATCGCGATCTCGAGCAACGGCCAGTTCAACCCGACCGTTGGCGTTTGGGGCACCTCGATCGCGAGCCCGCTGACGGCGGGACTGATCGCCACCATCGATGCAGTGCACGCCGTGCGCCACTTGGAACCTCTCGGCTACCTGAATCCCGCGCTTTATAGTCTCGGCACCAACCAGACGGCCGGCCGACTGTCGCTCAATGCGTTCTACGATGTGACGGCCGGTAGCAACTACCGCTATCCGGCCTTGGCAGGGTACGACCTGGTCACCGGCTGGGGCTCGATCTATGCGACCAACCTCTCCACGCTGGACGGTGGAGGACCTCAGTACTCTGTGGTCTTCCACGCGAACGGCACGCGGAACGCGTCGTGGTCCGTCACGATCCAGGTGGGATCTTCACCGTACCGCACGAACAGTACCTCGGCTTCGACGCTCAGCTTCCTCCTACCGAGCGGCAATTACACGTACACCGTTTCCGCACCGTCCGGCTACGCAAGCACCCCGGCAAACGGACCGCTATCGGTGGCCAAGAACCTGACCGTCTTCCTGAATTTCACGGTCGCCCCGGGCGGAGGAGGGAATTTCCTATCGACCCTGGAATCGTTCTTCTCGTTCCTCGGCCTTGGCCCGCTCGGCTTTTGGCTGGTGCTGGTGATCGTCATTCTGATCATCGTTGCCGCGTCGGTCGGATCCGCCCGACGTCGCGCCCGCCGACGGCGCGCGATCCAGACTGGTCCTCCTCCCACGGCCTATCCTCCCCCGCCCGGCTCGGCCCCGGGCACGGGAGGCTACGCTTGGCCCGGCGCCCCCCTGTATCCCCCTCCACCGACGGCACCCGCCCAGTACCCGAAGCCGCCGGAGGGCCCACCTCTGGCGGCGACCGGGTACGGGTACCACTGGCCCCCTCCCCCTACCACTGCGCCGGTACCGCCGACGCACGTCCCACCGCCTCCGCCTCGGTACCCCCCACCTCCGCCCGCCGCCTCGCTCTCGACGCCCCCTTCCCCGCCGGGTCCCCCTTCGCCGCCGTCCACCATTCGCGCTCAATGGTCGGCTCCAACGCCGGCACCCCCTCCTTCTCCAACCCCGGCGGGGCCCGGTGGGACATCGCCGGTTCCAGTCGCCCCGTCTCTCCCGGTCTCCCCCCGTCCGCAAGGGATCGCGACGTGCGCGCATTGCGGCCGCTCGAACCTCCCGAATGATCGCTTCTGCCGCGAATGCGGCGCGCCGCTGGGTGGCCGATTCCTTGCCGAGGCGCCAGGCCCGGCGGCTCCCGCCGCACCACCCACTCCGCCGCGGAGCTCTCCGAGCGAGAGATTCGCGGCCCCGTCCCCGACGGACCCTCGCCCATCCCCGCCGCCGACCGTCCCGGGAGCGATCGGACCTGAGGGCGGACGGGCGTGTCCGCAGTGCGGCAACGTGGTCCGGCCCGGACTTCGGTTCTGTACTCGGTGCGGCGCACCGATCGGCTGATTGCCGACACCCCGGGCACGCGCGGCCGCCTCAACCCACGCCTTCGGGGCGGAGGGAGGAGCGATCGAGGCGATGGGGTTCGTTCGGGGACGGGGAAGGGCACGGCGTCTCACGGACTCCGACGCGAGATCGCTGATCCTGAACGAGAGGAGCCGCTGGGCAGCCCATGGCGACTTGCGGGGTTTCCGAGGGAACAGTTAGGCACCCTGGCCGCGCTTCCTCCGATAGCGGCCGGGTGCGCGACCGACGGGCCTAGTGACGAGAGAGGCGCGGCTGTGGCAGCGGCGATGCCGGGAACGGACGGCCGAAGGTTCGGGCCGACCGGCGGTTTCCAACGCGCCGCGCGGTATCGGATCGGCATTTCGGACAACCTCGCGGAGCGAGGGGGGGAGAGATTGCCGGCGTCTTCTCGCCCACCGCAGGAGTGCGATCAGGCTCCAGATTGCGGAGGCACACCAGTCGTACCAGTCTCTCGGCGCGCCTCGTCCTTTGAACATCCTACTCGCCCCCCGGCGGCTCGCCCCGCCCGAGGGGAGGTCGCGATCCACAGTGGGTCGAACGGGAAGGGGTTCGACCAAGGCTCGTTTCAGCCGCCGAAGGGCGTCCGATATCGATCGGCCCGCGCTCTACCGCGACCGCTTCTCCCCGGCAATCGGAGGACCGCGGCAGCCCGGTCCGTCGCGCCTTCGACCGCCCCGTCGATAGGAGTCGGCGTTTCCGTTCGATGAAGATGGAGGGTTCGGCAGCGCAGAGGCCGGTCCGATTTGCCGGATGAGAATGAGACCGGGAGAAAAATATCCGTCCCGGCATAGGCTCGCAATGCCCGCAAAGAGCCTAGTCCTCCCGGTCGAGATGGACAAGGCCACCGAGGGTGTAGTCGACCGGGTTGTCCAAAGCACCGCCAAGGGGATCCCGAGGGTCTCTCGGAGTTGGCAGGCCGACTTCCTCGCACGGCAGGCATATGGGCCCGGACGGTGATCTCATTGAAGCGGCCCTCGGGGCCGCGTGTCGAGGACGGAAGCGAGAACCCCGCCCAGTACTGGGCCAGCTCTCGTGAGCACTCGGAGGTGCCCGGTGAGAACTAGGGATAGACGGCCAGGTCCATCGACGCTCTCTCCGCCCTGGACCCCAGCCCCGCGTTCCCGATGCTGTCCGGCAAGACCGAAGGCATGTCCGCCAAGCCCGCGATCGGGTGAAGGCCCGAGTCACGGAGGCGCGCCGTAAGGCCGGTTCGTTTACCACGAGACGAACAAGGAGTCCATCACGGCCGGTGGCCAAGGGCAGCCGGAACCCGCCGTCGTGAAGGACTCCCGCTCCGAAGGGGTTTAGGTGAGGAGCGCCCGGAGGACCCGGTCCCGCATGCCGGCGCCGCTGAACCGTTCGCGGAGCTTCCATGCCTTTGCCAGCCCGTAGGCATAGGGAGCAAAGACGAGGACCACGAACACGAGGCTCAGCATGAGGTCCCCTCCCAGATCGGTGTATCCGGCGGTGTTCCAGGACGCTCCGATGGCACTGGGGAAACCACCGAAGCCGCCGAAGGCCCAGATGAACCCCATCAAGAGCGCACTCCACAGGGCGGCCGGCCGCTGAAAGATGCCAAGGATGAGGAACAGGCCACCGGCCGTCTCTCCGAGGCCGACCAACGTTCCAAAGAGCACCCAATTTGACGTCAGCCAGGCCGGGGTGTACACCTGTCCGTCGATGACACCCTGCATCTGTCCGGTCGCGAACAGCTGCCACTTGAGAATCCCGTCGAACAGAAAGATCGCTCCGAACAGGACCCGCATCGCAGAGAGCGTCTTCACGGTCCCCCTTGCGTTGGTCTCGGCTGCCGACGGTACCTGGAACACCTTGGCGGTCGCCCGAATCTCTTCTGCCAGTTGTATCCCCGCGTGCGATGTCGTCATGTTGCCTCCGTTGACCCTTTGGGTCAATGGCAATATCGACCCGTCCCCTCATGTGGGTGTTCTCCCTACCGCACGGAGAATCAGGAGACCGGCGAGAGACCCGGGGCTGCATAGAGGCGTCTCGTCAACCGTTAAGACCGGGAGGTGGATGGTCCAGCGTGCCCGGAGTCGGCAGTGAAACCGAAGGTCGGGACAACCGTCCCGGCTCGATGCGCCGCGTACAGCGTACGGGCGGCTCCTCCCTTGCCGTGACGCTACCGAAGGCGTGGACCGCCGCGATGAGAGTGCGTGTCGGGACTGCCATCCAGTTCCACGACTTGGGCGAAGGACGCCTCGAGCTCTCCCTCGTGCCCTCGGAATCCCGACGACCCGCCGGAGAGCGGCGGCTCCGGATCGAGGCGACCCGTCTTCCGCCCAACCTGCTGTCGAGAGTCCTGGTCGGTGCCTACGTCACCGGCCACGATCTCGTGCAGATCACGGCGCCGGGAGGCCTCTCGGCGTCCCAACGCCAAGAAGTCGGGCAGACCGTCGGTCGGATCCTCGGCATGAGCGTGGTCGCCGAATCTTCCGAGGGGATCGAGATCCAGAACTTCGTGGATCCTGCGAAGTACCCCCTGTCTCGGATCTTGGATCAGGTCGTGCGAATGCTCCGGGCCCAACTCCAGGCCTGCCTCCAGGCGCTCTCGGGGCACGAATCGAAGGGGCTCGCGGAGCTTCCGGGCATGGAGGAGGAGATCGACCGGCTGCATCTTCTGATGATCCGACAACTCCTGATCGCATCCAACGACTTCCGGGTGGCGCGGGAGATCGGCGTGGCGAGCCATCACTACCAGATGGGGTACCGGGTCGTCGTCAAGATGCTGGAGGAGATCGGCGACCTCCTCACCCACATCGGCCGGGAGCTGGAGGGAATCCACACCGACCTTCCGAAGGTATCCCGAGATTTTCCCCACGACCTATCCGAATGCTTCCAGGAGCTGGACGCCCACCTCGTCGCCACGATGGACGCGTTCACCCATCTCTCCGTCACCCGGGCCAACGCCGCTCTCAACTCGATTCGAGAGCATCTCCCGAACTACCACGCCCTGGGCACCTCCCTCGCCCGGAGAGTTCGCGACTCGACAACTGCCGTTGCGGTACAGCGAATCGTATCGAACCTCATCCAGGCGGCGCAGATGCTGGGGATCGTGAACGAGATCACGATCAACCGCGCGGTCGAGCCCGAGACGGTCGCCAAGACGGACGGTCAGGTCGACCTGAGCGAACGCGAGAGGGCGTAAGCCAGGGCTGCGAAGGCACCGGAGCGCCGGGGAGCGGCCCCGCTCCCCCCGTGAACGAAAGGGGCGTCCGTCGGAGGCGGCGGTTGCGGTTCAGCACGGAGGTGGATACGTCTGCGGAGGAGACGTGCCGGGCCCCCTTCGACCGCGATGAGATCGAACCGAGGTTCCGGGGAGATCTCTTGCCCGTGCGGTCGCCGGACTCGACCAAGGGCGATGCTCCGACTCGGAGGTGCTGCCCCGTCACTACGGGAGGGGGCGTGACGATGCCCCACCGTCGGCCCGACGCAATCGCCGGGACGCTTCCGGGCGGCAGGGTTCCAAGGAGTGTCGGCGCGGTCTCCCCCCTCCCGGCGGGCCGGTGGACGCTCGATCCGATCTGGATTCTCGGAACGGAAGTGGGCTCTGTGGAACGCCTCGTTCAAAGGTTGACCGAGGCCGGCCTCGTGGAGAAGGGGGAGAAACGCCAGGGCCGAAAGGCGAGTAGGCTGGAGTTGAAGATTCCTGTCCACACGGCCCGCTACCGCGGGTTCGTGGAATCCAACGTCAAACGGGACGACGGCGAGTTGGGGACCGACCGCCTCGAATCCGCGGAGACGTTCGAATAGGTCGGCGCCCCGGTCGAGGCGCCAGACGAACTCTTCTCGCCAATTCTCGGGGCGACGATAGCCCGCGGGGCGCACGCACGGCGGGCCGTTCTCGACGCGGAAGCCGACCGACACGGCGCCGAGATCGTCTACGGCGACACGAGTTCGGCGTTCGTTCCGGCGTCAATGCCCGCACCCGAGATCACGCGGTCGTTCAGTGCGCCGGATCGCTCCTCGGTGTCTCGCCCGTTGCGCAAGAGCGAAACGAAGGACACGGCGCAAGCCGCCGAGTATCCGACGGAGTCGATCGATTCGTGCCCCCGATTCTCCGAGCCCCGGTCCGCAACGACGCAGGTCGCGCTGGCCACCCCACGCCCGGTCTCCTCGAGTTTTGAGGGTTGCCGGCATTCGTCCGTCCAACTTCCGGACGATACGCAACCTCGACTCCGCCGCGCTTCCTGATGGACCCGAGACCTTCGAACTGCGACCGTCCGTCTCCCCGAAGGACCCGGTGTGGCTTGCCACGGCCGAGGGGGCGGTGCGAAGACAAGGACGGATGTCAGCGACAGATACCCGAACCACTGAGATCCGAACCACGAGGTGGGGCTCGACGGACCTCCCGTTCGCCGCCCGCCCTCGCTTGGACGACATCCCTCGTCGGCCTTGTCAGAACGGGAACGAAACTCGCCGCCCACCGGACACTGAGCAACGGTACTGGCAGAACCCCGTCGGTGTTCGTCGATGGGAAGCGCCGAGGCACGACAGCTCGGGCGGCCTTGGCACGCAGTCACGAAGCGGACGGCGACGTTTTGTCGGCCAGGGTCCCTTGGAACGTGCGTGGTCGGTGGGGTGAATCGTGCTTTGGTCGGGTACTGACGAGACCGGTGAACGACAGTCCCGAACGGAAACGAGCCAATCCATAGGGCCCGGGCCTTTGGAGGGGCTGGTCCCACCTATCGAACTCCGCAATTGAGCGCCGGAGTGCAATGGGACTGGCCAGATTCGAACTGGCGTCTCGGAGTCCCGAACCCCGAAGGATGGACCAAGCTACCCCACAGTCCCGTGCCGACCGGAGGACCACTCGGGAGCGGTATTTTAACGTATGGCGACGCCGGTCGGCCCGTCGAGGCGATTGGGGTGTTTCACCCCCTCCTCTTCCCCTCTATTATCCCTCACGGCCTGCAGAGAGTCGTGCTCCGATCGTCCGACTCTCCGATCCCGTCCCTCCCGTCCACCGCGGGGCTCTCCTGGTCGATCCCCGGGCTTGACGACGACCCGTCGCTTTGCTTGCGCTGCCGCTCGGCGCAACTCCTCTGCGGCAAGCCGGTCTGCCCGCTCTTGCTCCGGTATGATGCCCTCCTACGGACCCTACCGTTGGTCGCAGGGCGGGAGCTCGACGGCTCCTCGCCTCCCGGGGTGTTCGTCGGCCGTTTCGGCTACCCGAACGTCTCGGTCGGCCCGTTGGTGAGCCCCCGGCACGGCGATACGCTTCTGTTCGACACCCCCGAGGAATGGGTCGGCCGACCCGTGGACGAGCTGGTCGGATTCCGGGCCGGGCTCGTCCGCGGGACCCGGCGAGCGCGAGTGACGGACGCCGACCGACCGAGCGGCTGGCTCGACGACCTCCAATGGCTCGGGTTGGCGACCGAATCCGTGGAGGCGGAGGCGGAGTTCCGGCGGCCGCCGCGAGGAACGTTGGCCCTCTCGGACACGGCGCCCCCGGTCGGGCCGTCCGCCCCGCTCGAACGACTGCGTCTCGACGTTCGCCGGATCGACCCCGCCCTCGACCGGCTCCGTTCGGACGTTCACGCGGACGCCCGGACCGCCGTGCTCGAACTGTACGGCCGAGGGGTCCGGGTGAGTCGGATCCAACGGGCATTCAGCGTCGGCACCCTCGGCCGGCAGGGCCGTCGTCGGCTCGTGCCGACCCGCTGGAGCATCACCGCCGTCGACGATCTCGTGTCGAAGGCGAACGTCGAGCGGCTCCGCTACTTGCCCGAGCTCTCGGAGATCGAGGTCTACCGGTTCACGGCGCTGGACAATCGCTGGCTGATCGCCTGGCTGCCCGGGGCGTACCGCTACGAGTCGATCGAAGCGTGGTATCCCGAGACGTTCTGGAACCCGAGCCGTTCGAGGGTCGTCATGCTCGGCGACCACGAAGGGTTTCACGGGCGATCGACGTACGCCTCGATGGGCGGCTGCTACTACGCCGCCCGGCTCGCCGCGAGCGAGGCATTGCTCGCCCGCCAGCGGCAGGCCGGGGTCCTCGTGTTGCGCGAAGTGCATCCGGGGGAGATCCTTCCTCTCGGAGTCTGGAACGTTCGCGAGCACGTTCGGGCGGCGCTCCGCACGGCGCCGATCCGGCTCGGGAGCACGGAGGCTCTCCTGAAGACCGTCTCTCAGACGTTCGCGATACCTCTCGCGCGCTGGATCGCCGAGAGTTCCCTGCTGCGCGCGCTCCGCTACCAGCGTTCGCTCGACGATTACACGCGGCCGATCGCCCCGGCGTCGCCCGGGAGCGCTCGTCGCACCGCCCCGGTCAGATAGGTCGCCCGCGCCCCCCGCACCACGACCTCGACCCGTTCCCCGAACGGACGCCGTTCGCGGAGGACGATCGGCAGGTAATTGCGTGTTCGAGCCACGGACGATCCGCCCGGGCCATGCTCGACCACCCGGGCCGTGACCGCCCGTCCGATCCATCGCTCGAGCGACGCCCGCCCGATCGCCGCCTTCTGCCGGGTGATCCGGCGGGACCGTTCCTTCGCGACCGCCGCCCACACGGGAGGACGCCGGGCGGCCCACGTGCCCGGCCGCGGGCTGTAGCGCGTGACATTGACGATCTCGGGACGGACGTCCTCGAGCAGCTGTTCGGTCGCTCGAAAGTCCTCGTCCGACTCGCCGGGAAACCCAACGATCACGTCCGTCGCGAGCGTGGCGTCCGGAAGGCGCGATCGCGCGCGGTCGACCAACGAGCGGAACCGATCCACGGTGTATCCTCGCCGCATCTCGGCCAGCACGCGGTCCGACCCGCTCTGGACCGGTAGGTGGAGGAACGAATAGAACGGTCCGGCGGCCATCGCGTCCCAGAGGGCCCCGTCGATCTCCCCGAGCCGCTGCGGACTCATCATCCCGACGCGCACCTCGCTAAACGCCGTCGCCGACCGCACGTGGCGGAGGAGGTCCGGCAGGCGCTCGCCCGACGGCAGATCGAGGCCCCACGCCGCGGTGTCGAGCGAGGTCAGCCGGATCTCGACGGCGCCCCGGTTCGCGGCCGTTCGCGCGCGCTCGGCGACCTGGACGCTCCCGACGCTCTGAAGACGCCCCCGGGCGAGCCGACTGTAGCAGTAGCTGCAGCTGCTCGTGCACCCTTGGGCAATGACCACCTCTCGGGCGGCTTCCCGCCGGGGCGGATCCGGGCCCGGGCCGCCGGCTGTCCGAGCCGGGCCGCGGTCGAGCCGCCGATCGGCGGCGAGCCGTCCCGCCCAGGCGATCTGGTCGCGGATTCCGACGAAGGTGGTGCGGTCCCGGCCGGGACCGACAAACAGTTCGGGCCGGGGGGCGAGGCACCCGGTGACGACGACCTGCGGGCAGTGAGCGGTGAGCGATCTCCACCGGCGGAGCATCCGGGACTCGGTGGCGCCGATCACTCCGCACGTGACGAGGATTGCGAGCTCGGCGCGTTCGGCTCGGTCGACGATCTCGATCGAGCGCGCGGCGAGGGTCTCCGCGAGGTCGCGGGCCTCCCCGCGGTTCTGGGCGCAGCCGTACGCCTCGACGTAGACGCGGTCGACCACCGCCCGCTCCTCCGGAGACGGACCGACCGGTCCGATCGCGAACGGCCCTAAAAGACCGTGAGCTTGTCGGTGAGGAGCCGCTGCGGGAGGGTGTCGATCTTCCCCAGCCAGTCGTTTGCGATTGCCTCGGCCTCCCGACGGACCTGCGCGAGCTTGACGCCGTCCGCGGGCAGGATCTGGAGGCTCGCCACTTGGGGCTCGTCGACCGGCTTTCCGATCTGGGAGAGGATCCGGACGTGGATCTCCTGGACGTTGCCGCCGGTCTCCCGGACCACGTCCTGCGCGATCAGGTTGCCGAGCAGGTTGTAGATCTTGCCGACGTGGTTGACCGGGTTCTTGCCCGCCGTCGCCTCGAGGCTCATCGGCCGGCACGGCGTGATCAGGCCGTTCGCCCGGTTGCCGCGGCCGACCGAGCCGTCGTCGCCCGCTTCCATCGACAGTCCGGTGACGGTGAGGTAGTAGCGCCCGAGCTCCGGGTCGTCGGCCGTGTTGACGTCGATCGTGACCTCGCGCTTCGTCAGGCGAGCGGCTTGGTCTTGGAGCTTCTCCCGGATCTCCTCGCAGACGGCCTGGTACTCCTTCGGGCCGTTGATTTCTGAGTCGACGAGCGCCGCCGCGACGGTAAGGCCGATCGTCTCGCCCCGCCGGTACCCCATCACCTTGACATCTTCCCCCAGCGCGGGGAGCTTCTTCTTCAGCTTGAGCGTCAGGAACCGCTCGCTCTCGAGCACGAGCCGCTCGGTGTCCGACAGCGGAGCGAAGCCGACGCCGAACGACGTGTCGTTCGCGAGGACCGCCTTCTGGTCGAAGACGCCGCGCAGGTCGACCGAGCCGGTGCCGATCTTGCAGTCGAAATCGACGTGCCGGTCGACGTCCAGATGAGCGCAGATGCTCCGGACGTACCGCTTCGCCGCGTCGAGCGCTGTGGACCGGTACGGGAGCTCCTCGCCGTTCACTTCGGTCGTCGCCCGCCCGACGAGGAGGATGTAGATCGGCTTCGTCACCCGGCCGCCGCCAAACTTCGGTTCGGACGCGCCGCCGACGACCTGGGTCTCGTCGGTGTTGTGGTGGAGGATCCGGCCGAATTCGTCCAAGTAGAGGCGCGAGAGCGCCCGGCTGACCGACTCCGCGACGCCGTCCGCGATCGAATCGGGGTGGCCGAGCCCCTTCCGCTCGACCAGCTCGACTTGCTGCTCTTCGATATGGACGGTCCTCAGCGGCTCGACTTGGACGTTGCGGGCCATGGAATTCACTCGGGGCGGCCGAGCCGGAAGCGGGTTTAAGAGTTTCCCGAACCGTTCGAATCGTTACGGGTTGCGCCCCGCGAAAAGTCGCTTCGCCATGTGCGGCCCCGCGGGCTCGAAGCCGAGCCGACGGTAGTACTCGCGCGTACCGACGGCGCTCCGCACGTAGAGCTCGTCGTACCCGGCGTCCCGGGCCGCCTCGACGGCGGCGTCGACGAGCCGACGGCCAAAGCCGCGGTGCTGGTAGTCGGCCCGTCCCTGCGGTCGAGCGGCGATCGGCAGTTCGACTCCCAGCACTTTGAGCTCTCGGATCACCGGTGCGGAGAGGCCGTTCGGCGTCTGGTCCGACGGGAAACGAAGCCGAAGGTACCCGGCGACCGTGTCGCTGTCGGGCTCTTCGAAGGCGAAGAACGTCTCGATCCCGCCGGAGGCCGGGTATCGGAGACTCGACAGCCGGAACGCTTCGGGCGGAGGGGAGGCTCGTCGCCCCGCTTCGCGGCAGCGCAGGCAGCGGCAGCGGCCCCCGCTCGCTTCGAGATGGGTCCGCACGAGTTCGCGCAGGTTGCTCGCGCGCACCCCCGCCGCGATGTTGCGGGCCGGAATGTCGCGTTGAATCCGGTGGATCCGTACCCACGGCGGGATCCGCTGCTTGATCTCGGCGAGCAGCGGGACGACCGTCTCGGTCGAGTACGGTTGATAGCGACCGGCCTCCCACTCCTCGAAGAGCGGGGTCCCCGGCACGACCAGCGTCGGGTAGATCTTGAGAAAGTCCGGCCGAAAGGACGGTTCGTCGAACAGCCGCGAGAACATGGCGAGGTCGTCGGCCGGGGTCGTCCCGGGAAGTCCGAGCATCATGTGGTAGCCGATCTTCAAGCCGTGGTCGCGGGCCGAGCGGCTCGCGCGTTCGACGTCCCCGACGCCGTGGGCCCGGCCGACCCGGTCGAGCACGTCGGGGTTGAGGCTCTCCACCCCGATCTCGACGCGCGTCACCCCCGCGTCGAGCAGGAACGGGAGGACGCGCTCGTCGCACCAGTCGGGCCGGGTCTCGACGGTGAGGCCGACCATCCGATGCGCCGCCGTCTCGTTGCGGTGTTGCGCCTCGGCGAGGCTCTCCGACCGAACGCCGTTGAGCCCGTCGTAGATCTTGCGGAACACCTCGCGCTGGTAGGCCACCGGCCGGGCGGGAAACGTTCCGCCCATCACGATCACCTCAACCTTGCTCGTGGGGTGGCCGGTCGCCTCGAGCGCCTCGAGCCGGTGCGCCACGATCTGCTCCGCGTCCCAATGAAACTCCGCCCCTCGAAGCGCGGACGGCTCCTCGCCGGTGTAACTCTGGGGAGAGCCGCGCGGCAGTCCCCCCGGGCAGTAGCTGCAGCGGCCGTGCGGGCACGGGGCCGGCGCGGTCATGACCGCCACGACCGCGACGCCCGAGAGCGAGCGGGACGGCCGACGAGCCGGCCGACCGGCGAATCGATCCCGCGCCGCCGGATCGAGCGCCCACCACTCTACGTTCGACGGCAACGATCCCCCGCCGTGCGCGCGGGTCCACGCCCGCTTCGCCCGCTCGAGTTCGGCGTCCGACGCCGATTCCGCTACCGACGGAGCCATGCGCGCGTCTCGCCGCGGATGACGTACGGGGCCCGGGCCAGATCCGAGATCCGCCGGCTCCCTGTCAGGAACATCGCGACCCGAAACTCGTGGATCAATTGGTCGATCTCGGCGCGCGTCGCCTCGTACGACTCAGCGGCGGCCCGCAGGATCCCTCCCGCAACGCCGGCCGCTTGGGCGCCGAGGGCGATCGCGCGGGCCATGTCGAGCCCGGAGCGGATCCCGCCGCTCGCGATCACGGGGAGGCCGAGCGGAGCGACCTCGAGGACCGACACCGGGGACGGAATCCCCCAATTCCAGAACGTTTTGCCGACCCGCGCTTCCCGGACGGCGCCCCGCTCGAGCGCCCGGTAATGCTCGACCGCGGCGAAGCTCGTTCCGCCGGTCCCGCTCACGTCGAACCCGCGCACCCCCTTCGAGCGGAGCCGCTCGGCGACCTCGCGCGAGAGGCCCGCCCCCGTCTCCTTGACGAAGAGGGGAACCGTCCGGGCGAGCGCCCCGATCCGCTCGAGGCTGCCCCGCGCCCGCCGGTCCCCTTCGGGCTGGACCATCTCCTGGAGGAAGTTCAGGTGGACCGCGAGCAGGTCGGCGTGGATGAGCTCCATCGCGCTGCGGATCTGGTCCTCGCCCAGGACGGTGTCGGACGGCCCCTGCGCGATCAGCTGGGGCGCCCCGACGTTGGCGAACCGGAGCGGGACGGCGTAGTCGCGGACGCAGGCGTAGCTCTCGGGAAACTGTCCCTTCACGATGGCGGCGCGCTCGCTCCCGACGCCCATCGCGATTCCCGCGTCGGCCGCGGCCCGGGCGAGGTTGGAGTTGATCTGGCGGGCGTCGGGGAATCCGCCGGTCATGCCGGTGATGACGAGCGGGGCCCGAAGGGTTCGTCCGAACAGCTCGGCCGAAGGGTCGACGTCGTCAAAATCGATCTCGGGTAGCGCGTTGTGGACGAGCTCGATGTCGTCCCAGAACCGATAGCGCCCCTCGACGTTCTGTCCGAGGACGACCTTGACGTGCTCGGCCTTTCGGTGGCTCAGATCGAGGCCCGATCGGTCATCGGGAGCCTTCGACGTGCCGCCCCCACCAGCTCCCATAGACCGTCTCGCCGCGCAACGCTCGGTAGAGCAGCCCATCCGAGAGGCCGCTAATAAGGCCTACGTCAACGCCGGCGTGCGCGATCCGCCGCATCGCGTCGACTTTCGCTCGGATTCCCCCGGTCACGTCCGCCCGCCCCCCCTGGGTCACCGGCTCGACGTCGGTCGTCTCGGAGAGGGACTCGATCAGCCGGGGCCGACCGGCCCCGCGAGGGGCGAGAACGCCGGGGACGTCGCTCACGAAGAGAACGCGGGACGGGCGCCACTCCTCGGCAAGGCGGACGGCGATCTCGTCGGCCGAAAGGATCCCGAACCCCCAGTGCTCGTCCGGCACGACGTCGCCGAACGCCACGGGAAGCGCCCCGGCGTCCACCGTGCGGCGGAGCGCAGTGAGATCGAGCGAGGCCAATCGGCCGTCGCGCAGGGTCGCGTACAGGTGAGGCGGCATCGAGATCGGATTCGCCCCCGCAGCGACAAGGGCGCGCACGACCGCCAGGTGGAGCCGGAGGACCTCGGAGGAGACGATCGCGGCTCCCCGGAGCCGATGCTCCGAACGGGCGCCCGGCTCGGGCGGCGAGGCGAGGCGGAAGCGGCGAGCGCCTGGATGGCCGAACGACCCGGCGCCGTGGAGCAGGACGATCCGCACGCCGTCAGCCCGGGCGATCTCCCGCGCCAGGCGGGCCAGCACCTTGGGCCGCAGCGACTCCGCTCGCGCCTTGCGCGTCAGCACGCTCCCGCCGAGCTTCACCACGACGAGCGACGCTCCGTCGGCGGGAGGCCCCGTCGCCATCCGCCCTCGAGCGCTACGGGGCGGCGCCGTCGAGGCCGGCTCGCTTGCGCGTCAGCATCAGAAACCCGACCGCGAGCAATGCCGAGCCCGGGATGAGGAGGACGTCGGCCATCGCCAGCGAGAGGTTGATCAGGAAGACGAACAAGAGCGTGAGACCGGCGGCACAGACGAGCGAGCTCGCGATCACGTAGCCGATATGGATCGGCGTCTTGGCGTGGGCCGGGTGGGTGCCCGTCGAACCGTACGTCGACACGACGACCACCACGAGCTGCGGCTTCAAATCGGTTCGGTTCGGTCTGGCCGGGCCGACGGTCGAGGGCGCCGCGCGCGAATATCGGCGGATGACGATGGCGAACGCCGCGAACGGCCCGAACTTCGAGAAAAGCTACATAAGCGCGGCCCGGCATCCCGCCCGTACCCGAGGCCCGGGTAGGTGTCGACGGTGCCACCGACTCCCCTGGACCGGTCGGCGGAAGCGCCGGACCGATTCGAAGCCAGCCGCAGCGCTCCCGGGGCGACGCCCTCGGTCGACGAGCATCTGCTGGCCCCGCCGGCGTCTCCCCCGACCCCTGGGGGACCGGACCGCACCTCCTCGGCGTTCTTCGACTCGGTCCTCTCCGCCCGGACCGACCTGTTCCGGGGAAGCCGGGAAGTTCTCCGGGAATCGTACGTCCCGAGCCGTCTTCCTCACCGGGAAGAGCAGCTTCGGGCTGTCGCGGAGGTGCTCGCCCCGGCGCTCGAAGGTCACCTTCCCTCGAACCTCCTTCTGTACGGAAAGATCGGGACCGGCAAGACCGCGGTCGTCGCCCAGGTTCGGCAGGAGATGATGAAGCGCGACGACCGCCACGCGATCAGCGCCTTCGTCTACGTGAACTGCGGAACGATCGACACCCCGTACAGCCTGCTCCAAACGATCGCGAACCACTTCGCGGCGCGGGACGACGAGCGGGTCCCGACCGGCTGGGCGCTCGACCGCGTCGAGGCGGCGATGCGGCGGCTGATGGACGCCCGAAAGGGGACGGTGATCCTCGTGTTGGACGAGATTGACCGCCTCGTTGACCGGAGCGGGGACGGCGTGCTCTACTCGTTGAGCCAGCTCAACACCCAGCTGGAGGCGACGCGCGTCGCCCTCCTCGGGATCTCGAACGATCTCAAGTTCACGAACCGGCTCGATGCCCGGATCCGTAGTCGGCTCAACGAGGAGAAGATCCTCTTCCCCCCGTATGACGCCCTCCAGCTCCAGGACATCCTGCGCGACCGCGCCCAGGCGGCGTTCCGAGACGGGGTCCTCGAGCCCGGCGTGGTGGAGCGGTGCGCGGCGTATGCGGCGCTCGAGAACGGCGATGCCCGACGCGCGCTCGCCCTTCTCCGCCTCGCCGCGGAGATGGCCGAGCGCGACCGCGCGAAGCGGATCACCCCGGACCACGTCGTGAAGGCGAAGAACCGTCTCGAGCAAGACATCATCTTGGAGTGCTGCCGGACGCTCCCGTCCCACTGCAAGGTCCTGTTGTACGCCATCTTGCTCGCCTACGAGAAGCGGCGATCGAGCGTGCTCACGGGCGAGGTCTACGACAGCTACGCGAGCCTCGTCCGCCGGCTCGGTCTCCAGCCGCTGCATCCGCGAAGCATCTCCAACCACATCAGCGAGCTCGAGTCGCTCGGCCTGGTCCGGGCCACGATCGTATCGAAGGGCCGCGGCGGACGGACCCGGGAGATCACGCTCGACGTTCCGCTCTCCGAGACGCTGCCGGCGATCGAGGACGATCCGGTGGTCCGCCCGATCGCCCGCCCGCGGGTGCGCGGGCAGACCCTGCTCACGAACTTCGACAGCCCGGTCCGATCGACGCTCTGAGGCGGCGGGAAACGGCCCGGGGCTACGGGAGCTCGGCGACGGCATCCGCCGGCACGCCGTCGACCGAAACGGCCCGGGCCCGCCGGCGCGCCCGTTCGCGCTTGAGGGCCGCGAGCTGCCGATCGAGCTCCTGGAAGTCGGCGGCCGCGCGGCGCAGACGGAGCCGGACGATCCCCTCCAGGGCCGCGATCTCCTCCTCGAGCCGCTCGTCGGTGCCCCGGAAGCCGCTCACGCTGCGCTCTCCGCGTCGATCTGGGCCTTCTGGAGCCGGTGCGAGAAATCGATGAACACCGTCTTGATCTCGGAGAACTCCTCGATCGCGGCGCTCCCGGCCTCGCGGCCCCCGTTGCCGGTGTTCTTGATCCCGCCGAACGGGAGCTGAACCTCCGCGCCGATCGTCGGCGCGTTGACGTAGGTGATCCCCGCCTCGAGCGCGTCGATCGCCCGGAACGCCCGGTCGATATCCCGGGTGTAGATCGAGGAGGAGAGACCGTAGTCGACGTCGTTGGCGATGCGGACCGCCTCCTCGAACGACGCCGCCTTGAGCACGCTGAGAACCGGCCCGAAGATCTCCTCCTTGGAGATCCGCGTGCCGTGGCGCGTCTCGAAGATTGTCGGTGCGATGAAGTGGCCGCGGTCGTAGATCCCGCCGGTCAGCTTCTGCCCGCCGTAGCGGAGCCGGGCCTCTCGCCGTCCGACCTCGATGTACGCGAGGATCTTCCGTTCCTGGTCGGCCGAGGCGACGGGGCCCATCCCGGTCGCCGGATCGAGCGGATCCCCGACCGGGAACCGATCGAGCCGGTCGGTGAGTCGCTCCAGCGCCTCGTCGTAGATCGCTTCGTGCAGGATCAGGCGGCTCGTCGCGGTACAGCGTTGGCCGGAGGTGCCGAACGCACCGAACAATACCCCGTCAATGAGGAGGTCGAGGTCGGCATCCTCCAGGGCGATCACGGGGTTCTTTCCCCCGAGTTCGAGGTGGACCATCTTGAGCCCTTCGGCCCCGCGGACGTAGACGTCGCGGCCGGTGTCGACCCCGCCGGTGAACGAAACGGTCCGTACGGTCGGGTGGGCAACGAGCGCGTGCCCGACCTCCGCCCCGGAGCCCGTCACGAAGTTGAGCACCCCCGGGGGCAGACCGGCTTCCTCGTACGCCCGCACGACTTCCGCGGCGCAGCGGGCGGTGTTGGAGGCCGGCTTGAAGACGACCGTGTTGCCGCAGATGAGCGCCGCCGCGATCTTCCAATTCGGGATCGCCGTCGGAAAGTTCCACGGGGTGATGCAGGCCACTACACCCTTCGGTTGGCGGACCGTCAGGCAGAATTTCGATCGCAGCTCGGACGGGACGGTCTCGCCGGCGAGACGCCGGCCCTCTCCCGCCATGTACTCGACGAAGTCGATCGACTCCTGGACATCGCCGCGCCCCTCGCTGATCACTTTGCCCATCTCGCGGGTCACGATCCGAGCCAGCTCCTCCTTCCGCCGCCGGAAGATCTCGGCCGCCCGGAGCAAAAGTTCGCCGCGCTTCGGCGCCGGGGTCGCCCGCCAGTCGCGGAACGCCTCGGCCGCGGCGCGTACCGCCCGCTCGACGTCGGCCGCCGTCCCGGCGACGAACGAGCCGACCGGCTCCCCCGTCGCCGGATTGACCGTCGTGAACCGACGGGCGCCGTCCGGCGTTTCCCAGCGGCCGCCGATAAATAGCCCATATTCGGGGGAGGCCTCGCTCATGATCGACCCTCGCGTCGCCGAGCACGCCCGGGGTAAAAAGTTGGCCGATGGGGCCGGCTCCGGGTCCGACGCCGCCGAATCGACCTCGACGGCCCGGGCGTTCCGGTCGCCCTCCGGTCGGGGCAAAGGCGCATACGGGGGGAGTCGATAGCGGCGTTCTCATGGGGACCCAGCGGCGCTTGGACGATTTCTCCGGCCCGGACGCGCCGATCCTCGGGCCGCCGCCGGCCCGGACGCGACCTCACCCGCCGGCGCCGGACGGGACATGGAGGGTCGAAGACGGCTGGGTGGTCCATCCGTTCGTTCGTCCGGGCACGTTGCGCGCGGTCCCGTTCCAACTCGAGCTGGCCCGTCTCGGCCTAACGGAAGATCTCCTCGTCGTGCTGCCGACCGGCCTCGGAAAGACCGTGATCGCCGCGCTGCTCGCGGCCGAGCTGTTGCGCCGGGGCGACGGAAAGGTCGTCTTCTTGGCGCCGACGCGGCCGCTCGTGGAGCAGCACGCCGAATCGTTCTCGCGGTGGCTGACGCCGTTCCGGAGCGCGCGGTTTACCGGGTCCGTTCGCCGCCCTTCCCGTGCCGGCTCGTGGGAGGAGAGCGATCTGGTCTTTGCGACGCCCGAAATCGTCCGCAACGACCTCGCGGCCGGCCGGTACGCGCTCGACACGGTCGACCTCCTCGTACTGGACGAGGCCCACCATGCCGTCGGGGAGTACGCGTACGTCCGGATCGCCGCCGATTTCCTCGCCCAGCGCGCGTCGTCGGCCCGCCTGCTGGGATTGACGGCGTCCCCCGGGGGGAAGGACGAGCGGATCGAGGAGGTGGTCGCCCACCTCGGCCATCCGCGGGTGGAAGCCCGGACGCGAGAAGACGATGGGGTCCGCGAGTTCGTGCAGCCGGTCGATATCGACTACCGATGGGTGGAGTTGCCGCCCCCCGTGAAGGCGATTCAAGCCGAACTGAAGCAGGCGGAACGCGACACCGCCCGTCGGCTGCAGCGGATCGGGTTTCTCCGCTCGAAACCGATCGCCTCGCTCTCGCTCAAGGACATCCTGGCGGTGCGTCAGGAGATTTTCGCCCGGCCCGGCCCGATGACCCGAAAGTTCGGTCCGCTGTTTCACCAGCTGCAGCTGATGCACCTCCACCACGCCCTCGAGCGGCTGGAAACCCAGGGGGTCGCCCCGTTTCTGGCGTACGTGCGCCGCGTAGCGGACAAGGAGAAACCGTCCCGGGGAGACCGGGCGTTTCTCAGCCGGCCCGAGGTAGTCCGGGCGTGCGCCGCCGCCGAAGCGGTGGCGGCCGAGGGGACGGGCGCGTCCCATCCGAAGCTTGACGCGCTCGTCGAGATCGTGCGGGAGGAGCTGGCGCGGCCGCTCGGTCGCCCTCCCCGGATCCTGGTCTTCGCGCAGTATCGCGACACGATCCAGACGATCACCGCCGCCCTCGAAGGGCAGGGATGGACCGTCGGCCGGTTCGTCGGGCAGGCGACCCGGGACTCGCAGGATGTCGGAATGACCCAGCGGGAACAGAGCCGCATCCTCGACGCGTTCCGCCACGGCGCCTTTCCCGTGCTCGTGGCGAGCAGCGTCGCGGAAGAGGGGCTCGACGTTCCCGACGTCGACCTCGTCGTCTTCTTCGAATCGATTCCGAGCGAGATTCGCACGATCCAGCGGCGCGGACGGACCGGCCGCTCGTCGGTCGGCCGCGTGATCGTGCTCCTCACCGCCGAAACGCGCGACGTCGGCTACCAACGCGCCGAGGTCCAGCGGGAACGGGCGATGCGCCGCATCGTCCGCCGCCTCGCCCGCGCTCGGACCGCGTCGGCCGAGACCCCCTCCGCTCCCGCCGACAGCCAGGGGCGGTCGCGGGAGGCGCCCGCCCCGGGTCGTACCCGGCGCGCCGGACCGTCCGGTTCATAAGCTGCCGGGCCGGGCCGTTCGGGCGCCGGCCTTAAATCACTCTGATCGGCTCCTCCGCCTCCCGGGGGACCAGCCACGGACGTGCTGAGCGCGGTTTGGCAGAACCTGGGGCTCGCGGTGTTCACCGGGATCGTGGTGGTAGTCGTCGCGTATCTCGTCTACGCGATGCTCCACCCGGAGCGGTTCTAGGGGGAGTTCGGTGGTCGACCTCGGGGGCCTCCTTGAGATCGCGATCGTCTTCGCCGCGGTCCTCGCGTTCGCGCCGTACTTCGGAGAGTACCTGGGCCGCGTCTACCTGAACCGACCGCTCCTCGGGGACCGCCTGCTCACGCCGGTCGAAACGGCGATCTATCGCCTGCTCGGGACCTCGCCTCGGATCTCGATGCGGTTTCGGGAGTACGTCGGGGCGCTATTGCTCACGAGCGCCGGCCTGTTTGTGTGGATCGTGCTGTTGCTCACCCTGCAGTCCAGCCTTCCGCTCAATCCGGTGGGAGATCCCGGAATGACGTGGGACCTCGCCAGCCACACCGCCGCGAGCTTCCTCACGAACACCGACTTCACGCACTTCAACCCCCAATCCCAGCTGTCGTACGGGGCGGCGCTCTTCGGCCTCCAAGCGGCGCTGTTCCTCTCCCCCGCGATGGGGATGAGCGTTGCCGCCGCCTTCATCCGGGGGTTCACGCACAAGGACGGCACCCTCGGCAACTTCTATGTCGACATGGTCCGCACGATGACCCGGGTCCTCCTTCCGCTCGCCCTCGTGGGCGCCGTCGTTCTCGTCGCGTTCGGAGTACCCCAGACGCTCGCCTACGACCTCACCGCCCACACCCTCGGCGGAGGGTCCCAGACGATCTACGTCGGGCCGGTCGCCTCCTGGGAGTCGATCATGATGCTCGGCACGAACGGCGGCGGCTGGTTCTCCGCGAACGCGATGTCGCCGTTCGAGAATCCGAACGCGGCGTCGAACCTCTTTCAGACGGGGCTCATGCTGCTCATTCCGCTCGGGTTCCCGTTCGCCTTCGCCCAGATCGTTCGCCGTCCGGGGGAGGGGTTTCCGTTCCTCGCCACGTCCGTGGTCGTCCTGTTCGTCGCGTTGGGCCTCGTCCTGTTCTTCCAGTCCGGGTCGAACCCGGCGCTCTCGTCGTTTGGGTTCGCGTCGGGCGCGTTCCCCGGGCCGGGCTTCGAGACCCGGTTCAGCGGGACCGAGGCGTCGCTCTTCCAGGTCGTCAGCGTCTACTCGAATACCGGCGCGACGAGCGTGCAGATCGGAAGCCTCGCCCCGCTCAGCCAGGCCGTGTTGCTGTTCGGCATGTTCACCCAGTCGACCCCCGGCGGCGACGGGACCGGCTTCGGGATGCTCCTCGTCTTCGCGGTGATCGCGGTCTTCGTGGGCGGCCTGATGGTCGGTCGGACGCCTGAGTACCTCGGCAAGAAGGTCGGGACCTCCCAGATGCGCTGGGCCGCCGGCGTGCTCCTGTTGCATCCGGCGCTGATCCTCGTTCCCTTGGTCGTGGCGACCGTGGGCGGGTTCGTCGCGGTCGCCGGCGGTTCGATCCCGACGAACGCCTACGCGTTCACGACCGTGCTCTACGAGTTCACGAGCGAAGCCGCGAACAACGGGAGCGCGATGGGCCCGATCGCCGACGGAACGATCTTCTTCAATGTCGTCGGCGCCGCGATCATGCTGATCGGCCGCTTCGCGCCGATGATCGGCATGCTCGCCATCGGCTCGATCTTCGCCCACCAGGACGTGCTCCAGCCGGGGCCGGGGACGCTCCAGACCCGCGGATGGACGTTTGCGATGTTCCTCACGCTCCTCGTGATCATCTTGTCCGGCCTGTTGTTCCTACCGGTCCTGGTGCTGGGCCCGTTCGCCCAGCTGGGGGTCTGACGTGGACGCTTCGGTCGAATCCGAGTCGCCGCTCGTCCGCGTCCCGGCGTTGCCGACCGCCGGACGCGGCGCGTCGCACACGAGCCTCCGCCGCGTGCTCGGCGACTCGTTCCGACTCTTCCATCCGCGCGCGCAGCTCCGCCACCCGGTGATGTTCACGGTCTACGTCCTGTTCCTCCTCCTCGCAGTGCTCACGCTCGTGCCGCGGGCGTTCCCCGACCTCGCCGCCGACTACTCGGCGACGTACTACCTCAGCGCGACGGTGATCCTGTTCCTGACCGTCTGGTTCGGCACGTTGAGCGAGGCGATCGCGGAAGCCCGGGGCCGGGCGCAGGCCGACAGCCTCCGGGAGATCAAAGGCGGGATTCGCGCCCGGCGGATCGAGGCGGCCGGCTCATCCGTCTGGGTGCCGTCCAGCCAGCTCAAGATCGGCGACCTCATCGCCGTCGAAGCGTCGGAAACGATTCCGATCGACGGCGACGTCGTGGCGGGGGCCGCGCTGGTCGACGAATCGATGATGACCGGCGAGTCGCAGGCCGTCATGCGGGAGAGCGGCGGCGACAAGACCGGCGTCCTCGGCGGTACCCGGGTGCTCCAAGGATCGATCCGCGTCCGGGTCACGGCCACGGAAGGCCATTCGTTCCTCGACCGATTGATCGAGCTCGTCGAGCACGCGGGCCGCGAGGCGACTCCGAACGAGCTCGCCCTCAGCGTCCTGCTCGCGTCGCTCACCATCGCCCTCGCGACGGTCGTCGTGACGTTCATCTACCTCGCCGATTCGACCGGGATCGCGACGGTCCCGCTCGCGACCCTTATCGCGCTGTTCGTCTGCCTGATCCCGACGACGATCGGGGCGTTACTGCCCGCGATCGGGATCTCGGGGATCAACCGCGTCGCGCGCGCGAACGTGATCGCGAAGAGCGGCCGGGCCGTCGAGGCGGCCGGCGACCTGGACGTGCTGATCCTCGACAAGACGGGGACGATCACGATCGGCAATCGCCTCGCGGTGCAGTTCGTGCCGGCGCCCGACGTTCCGGCGAACGAGCTGCTCGAGACGGCGCTGCTCGCTTCGGCGCTGGACGAGACGCCCGAGGGCCGCTCGATCGTTCGCCTGGCCGCCCGGCGGGGCGCCGTCGCGCCGCGGCTCGAGCCCGGCACGTTCCAAGTGATGCCGTTCACGCCGGAGCGGCGGATGAGCGGACTGACGCTCCCGGACGGATCGTTGGCCGTGAAGGGGTCGATCTCCGCGATGGAGGGCGCCGGGGTCGTGCTGCCGCCCGCCGTCCGCCAGCAAGCCGTCGACGCGGCCCGCCAGGGGATGACGCCGCTCGTGATCGCGCGGGACCGACGGGCGCTCGGGCTTGTCCTCCTGAAGGATGTGGTGAAGCCGGGGATCCGCGACCGGATCCGGGAGCTCCGGACGATGGGCATCCGGACGATCATGTGCACCGGCGACAACCGCCTGACCGCGGCGGCGGTCGCGAAGGAGGCCGGCGTGGACGAATTCATCGCGGAAGCGAAGCCCGAAACGAAGCTGCTCGTCATCAACCGGGAGAAGGCCCAGGGGCGGCTCGTGGCGATGACCGGGGACGGGACGAACGACGCGCCCGCGCTTGCGCGCGCCGACGTCGGCTTGGCGATGAATTCCGGGACCGGCGCGGCGAAGGAGGCCGGCAACATGGTCGATCTCGACAGCGACCCGACGAAGCTGATCGAGATCGTCTCGATCGGCAAGCAGCTGCTCATCACCCGGGGGGCGCTCACGACCTTCTCGATCACGAACGACGTCGCGAAGTACTTCGCCATCCTCCCCGCGATCTTCGTCGTGGCGGGCGGCACCGTGCTCGCCGGGGTCGCCCCGCTCAACATCCTCGGGCTCTCCGACCCGGCCCTCGCCGTGCTGTCGGCCCTCCTGTTCAATGCCCTCGTGATCCCGCTATTGATCCCGCTGGCGCTCGCCGGGGTGCGGTTCCGCCCGCGGTCGGCGACCGACCTCTTGCGCCGCAACCTGCTCGCCTACGGCGTGGGGGGACTCGTGAGCGCATTCGTCGGGATCAAGCTCGTCTACCTCTTCCTGGCGTGGCTGTACGCCCAGCCGATCGCGACCGCGGTCGCCCAGGCCGTCGGCCATTATTTGCCGCTCGGAGGGCTATGAGCTCGCCCGCCGAACGTTCACCCCCGGCCGGTTCGGCGGCGCGTCCGCCTCCGGGACGGCGGCGACGGTCGGGGCCGGCCGTGGCCCGGCACCTGCGCGGGGCGACCGTGCTGCTCGCGATCGCGATTGTCGTGACCGGCGCGGGCTACCCGTTGGTCGTGACCGGCCTCGCCGACCTGATCAACCCGCACGGGGCGAACGGCTCGCTCGTCTATCTCAACGGAACGCTCGTCGGCTCGTCGCTCGTCGCGCAGAACTTCTCGCGTCCGTTCCTCTTCTGGGACCGCCCGTCGCTCAACGATTACAACTTCCTCAACGGGACGAACGCGCCACCGGGAAGTCAGACGCCGGCGCTGACGCAGCTGATCAACGAAACCCTCGAGTACTTCGCCCGGTATGGCCGGTTCAACGTGACCGCCGCGCTGCCGTGGGTCTCCCCGTCGGGCTCCGGGTTCGATCCGGACCTTACCCCCGGCGCCGTGCTCGTCCAGATCCCCCGCGTCAGCGCGGCGGCGTCGAATGTGACGAACACCACCATCACCGACGCGACGCTCCTCGCGCTCGTCAATAGCCAGATCACCTACGCGTGGTTCCCCGGGGTCGGGGTCGCGTACGTGAACGTTCTCCTGCTCGACGTGGCGCTTATCGAGGCGTACCCGGCGTTGGGGGCGGCGCTCGGTCTCGGAGGCGCGTGATGTACCGGAAGTTGCTCGTGCCGGTGAAGGAGGCCTACGAAGTCGAGCCCACGATCCGCCTCGCTTCGCTGCTGGTCGATCCGGACGGGGAGATCCGAGTGCTGCACGTCATCCCGACGACGACGCTGCCCGAGGTCACCCGACAGTGGCGCAACTCGGTCAGCATCGTCGTCCCGGCGCACGAGACCGGCGCCGCGCTCGACTTACGGGTCGAACCCGAAGTCCGAGCGAGCCCGGACGTCCCGGGCGAGATCTTGGAGAGCGCCGAGTCGCACGGCGTCGACGGGATCCTGCTCACCCTGGGCGGCGACCGACGCAGCCGCAATCCGTTCGTCGGCCACACCGCGAGCGCGCTCCTCCATCACGCCCGCTCGGACGTCCTGATCGCGAACCGGCTCGCCTTGACGGGGGCGCGCATCGGCCGGCTGCTCCTGCCGACGTTCGGTGAGCAGCCGAATCCGCGAGCGCTTCGGCTCGCGGAGACGCTCGCGCTCCGCTCTCCCGGCGCGCGGCTGCTCGTGCTCGCGCTGTGCGACCGCACCCACGCCGACACCCCGCCCGACGCGGACGGAACGACGGAGCGCGGGGTGGCGTTCACGACGAAGCACGTTCCCGTCGCGCCGACGCTCTTGCACCGCGCGCACCGGCGCGCGGAGCCGATCGTCCAAGCCGCGGCGCGGGAGCGCTACGGGTTCGTCCTGTTGAGCGAGGAGCCTCAGCTCGCCGCGGGCCCGGTGATCACGCGCCGGTTCCTCGAGGATGTCTTCCGGGCGGCCCCCTGCCCGGTGCTCGCGCTCCGGTCATAGGTCGGGCCGATGGGGACGCTCTATTTCGTCGGCGCCGGCCTAGGGGACGAGCGGGATCTGTCGCGCCGGGCCGTCCAGACGCTCGGAGAGTGCGACCGACTGTTCGCCGAGGAGTACACCTCGCTGTTCGTCCCCGGTACGCTCGAGCGTCTCGCCACCGAGCTCGGCCGGCCGATCGTCCGGCTCTCGCGGGCCGAGGTCGAAGGCGAAGCGAGGATCCTCGCCGCGCTCCGGGACGGAGCGCGCGTCGCGCTCGTGACCGCGGGCGACCCGTTCGTCGCGACGACCCATGTCGCCCTGCGGTCGGCCGTCGTTCGGGCCGGCCACTCCTGGCAGTACCTCCCGGCCCCGAGCGTGCTCACCGCGGTCGCTTCGTGGCTCGGCCTGATGCATTCTCGATTCGGTCGGCCGGTCTCGTTGCCGTTCGTCGCGCCGGGCTTCGACCCGGTCTCGCCGTGGGAGCAGCTCGCGGAGAACCGCCGGCGCGGCCTCCACACGCTCGTCCTGCTCGACCTCGATCCGCCGACCGGCCGCTTTCGGCTCGGACCGGACGCCGTCGCCGAGCTCAGCCGACCGCGGCCCGGTCGCCCGTCGGTGCCGACGGACGCCCTGTTTGCGATCGTCGAGCGGGTCGGCCGGGCGGACGCGTCGGCCGCGGTCGGCACGGCCGACGAGCTCGCGACGTGGTCGGCGGGACCCCCGCCGCACTCGGTCGTCGTCCTCGCCCCGACGCTCCACATCGAGGAGCGGGAGGCGATCGAAGCGTTCCGGGTGAGGCCCGGGGATCACTCGGCGGTCCGCTCGCCCCACTCCGCGACGCCCGCCGAGTGAAACAGCCGGTCGAGCGCCTCGTGGTACCGCTCGGGGGGCGCCCCGAGCACTTCGCGCGCGAACCGCTCGAGCGAGGTGCCGAACTCGCGCTCGGTCGGCGAGAACTGCCAGTCGTGCGAGCGGGAGCGGCCGAGCGCTAAGAGCAGGGCGAACGCCAGCCCGCGCCCCTTGCCTTCGCGGGGAAGCGAGATCG